>NZ_JSZN01000048.1:0-1260 GCF_000801975.1 Burkholderia sp. A9
CTTCGGCAAACTAACATTGGGAGGATCTTTCCATCCGAATGCCGCGAATATTCGATTAGCCATTGGCAATTGACCCTTAAATCTCGCCAAAACTCTATAAGCGACAAAAACAGCCACGACCTCAATCGTCAACCATCCCGTCAGGTAGACCTCAAACATCAATTTCCACCGATCAAACGAACTATCGTGCATCACCATTGCCGTTACAAGCAACGTCATTGTCAGCGCACATCCGCTCCAAAACAACATCGACAATTTCAAAACGAATTTAAATAACGCTCGACTTCCTCGTTCGCAATGAGGGTGAACGGACAAAATTCCATCACTACACCGCCTGATTGCGTATCCAATCCATCCGGTCTCCGCCCGCTCCGCGACAACCTCGACCTCATCACCGTTCTCGAAGACAGACAGCCAAATCCACGCGCGGACTTCCTCCCCGTTCAGCGTGAAGGTCACTAGGTCCCCCACCGTATCCGTCAACTGCGTGGATGTACTGAGGTTGAGTGCAATGTCGTTCAAGCCAGCCAGCACCGCCACGATCGCGGTTCGCTCCATTGCCTGCTTATCCGCGTCCCTGAAGATGGTCTCATAGGAGGCTCGGCGCTTCGTCAGTCCTGTGATGGTTCCACGTAATAGCACAGGGATAGGGGCTTGCTTATGTTCCATCTTTGCCTCTCGTCGCGACAAGCGCCCACTCAACAGGAGTTCATGATTCGCCATAGCGGAAAATAAGCTTACCCATCTGCCAGGTATCTTCAGATTGCCGCAGCTTCTTCGATGCTTTCGGCAAATCTACGTTTGGCGGATTTTTCCACCCAAAAGTTGAAAATATCTTGTTAGCCATTGGCAGTTGCCTCTTAAATCTGCGGCTGACTCTATAAGCAATCAAGACAGCCGTGACCTCCCATACCGTCCATGCAAACGCAAACACCCCCACACTTTCACCCCAACCATTCGGCATGCCATTAGACATAGCTAACACTACGACGAGTAGTGTGACCACCAACCCACAACCAGTCCAAAAAAGCACGGACCATTTCAGGAAGAATTTTAAAACCGCCATACTTCCACGCTCGCAATGAGGGTGAACGGACAAAATTCCATCACTACATCGCCTGATCGCGTATCCAATCCATCCGGACTCCGCCCGCTCCGCGACAACCTCGACTTCATCACCATTTTCGAAGACAGACAGCCAAATCCATGCACGGACTTCCTCGCCGTTCAGCCTGAAGGCCACTAGGTCCCCCACCGTAT
>NZ_JSZN01000049.1:0-1346 GCF_000801975.1 Burkholderia sp. A9
CGACCATTCGGCCGGCGCGTGCAGGAATTTCTCGACTTCGTCGAGCGTCTTCGTCTCGAAGTAGCCCGACGCCTTCGCGACGCGCAGCACGTCCCACCAGGTCGCGAGCGCGTGCAGGTCGACGTCGATGTCCTTCAGGACCGACACGCTTTCCTTGAAGATGTTGTAGTGGAACAGCACGAAGCAGTGGTTCACCGTCGCGCCCGCGGTGCGCAGCGCGTTGACGAAGTTGATCTTGCTGCGGCTGTCGGTCGTCAGGTCTTCCACCAGCAGCACGCGCGAGCCTTCTTCCAGATGGCCTTCGATCTGCGCATTGCGGCCGAAACCCTTCGGCTTCTTGCGCACGTACTGCATCGGCACCATCATGCGGTCCGCGAGCCATGCCGCGAACGGGATACCGGCCGTCTCGCCGCCCGCCACCGAGTCGATCTGCTCGAAGCCGACGTCGCGCATGATCGTCGTTTCCGCCATTTCCATCAGCGCACGACGCACGCGCGGATACGAGATCAGCTTGCGGCAATCGATATAGACGGGGCTTGCCCAGCCGGACGTGAAGATGAACGGTTTTTCGGCGTTGAAGTGCACCGCCTGCACTTCGAGCAGGATTTTGGCGGTCGTATCCGAGATCGACTGACGATCGTAGCCTGTCATGGGCATTCCTTGGGTGATGAGCGAAGAGCGGGCGCGGGCCCGGTGGCGCAGCAAGGGGAACCTGCCCGAGGGGCCGGGGCGCGATCGGAGGGCCAATCGCATCGCTGCGCGCGTAGCCGGCTATTTTACCCGATTCAGGGCGGTTTTCGGCGGAATTCGCGCGGGTTCGGCGCGCCGCTCACCACCGGCGAAACAAACGGGGTGCGATCGGCCCGATGCTGATGCCAAGGATGCGGCGCCGCACCAACGGACGTCATTTAGGGGGTGTACACTAGGCGACCCTTAGAAATCGTTCAGTACTTTGTACTTTCCTCTTGCCACCCGCCAAGGTTCGATGGCGTGCCGACCCGGCGCGCTGCGTGCCGTCTCGCAGTCGACCATCCCCTCGATCCAAGCAGACGCGGCCCAAGGTGCTGTGTACTGAACCGTCAAAATTTCGCATGTCTCTCGCAGGTCAATCATGGACGAACAACTGAAGCAGGCCGCTCTCGCTTATCACCTGAACCCGAAACCCGGCAAGATTTCGGTCACCCCGACCAAGCCGCTGTCGAACCAGCTCGATCTGTCGCTCGCGTATTCGCCGGGCGTCGCGGCGGCGTGCGAGGCGATCCACGCCGATCCGCTCGACGCGCAGAAGTACACGTCGCGCGGCAACCTCGTCGGCGTCATCACGAACGGCACGGCCGTGCTGGGCC
>NZ_JSZN01000005.1:0-32004 GCF_000801975.1 Burkholderia sp. A9
AAACTCTTCAGTTTAAACCTGTTACTGTTTTCGGTTCGGTTAAGAACCGGTCGCTCACTCAAAGCTGACAGGAATATGAATTGCTTCATAAACCTGACTTACTTTAGTGTGAGACTCTTGATACTTTCGCTATCTGATCCGAAGATCAGCTCGCGTCCATCAAGCGCCCACACTTATCGGCTGTTAATTTTTAAAGAGCATTTCTGCGAGGAACTTCGTGTTTCTCAGCAGCGCTGCGTTTTCAGCAGCAGAGAAGCGAGATTATGAACCGTCTTTTTCAACTCGTCAACAACTTTTTTAACTACTTCGTTGCGACGGCTGGGGTTCAACTTCGTGTGCGCCTGGGCCTCTACCACCAACCCCGACAGCACCGCTTCCCTTCCCTCCCGCGCTGCGTTTCCGTTAGCGCGAAAGAGGCGTGATTCTAAGCACCCTGCCCCGTCTCCGCAAGCCCCTTTGTGAAAATATTTTGAAAAAGCCCCCGTGCGCTGCCGCGCACGGGGGCTTTGGGCTCGTTGCATCGGACGATCACCCCGGCGACCGATGCCAGTCGCTCGCCAGGCCCCGCCCGTCGCCGCCGAATCAGCGGTTCTTGAACACCGGCTTCCGCTTCTCGACGAATGCCGCCATCCCCTCCTTCTGGTCCTCCGTCGCAAACAGCGAATGGAACAGTCGACGCTCGAAATGAACGCCTTCGGCCAGCGTCGTCTCGTATGCGCGGTTCACCGACTCCTTGACCATCATGACCGCCGGCAGCGAAAACTCGGCAATCGTCGTCGCAGCGGCAATCGCTTCGTCGAGCAACTTGTCGGCCGGCAGCACGCGCGACACGAGCCCGGCTCGCTCCGCCTCGGCCGCGTCCATGAAGCGCGCGGTCAGGCACATGTCCATGGCCTTCGCCTTCGATACCGCGCGCGGCAGGCGTTGCGTGCCGCCCGCGCCCGGCATGACGCCCAGCTTGATTTCGGGCTGGCCGAACTTGGCCGTATCTGCCGCGAAGATGATGTCGCACATCATCGCGAGTTCGCAGCCACCACCGAGCGCAAAGCCCGACACGGCGGCAATGATCGGCTTGCGGATCTCGCGGATGGTCTCCCAGTTACGCGTGATGTAGTCGCCGCGGTAGACATCCATATAGGAATAGGTCGCCATCATGCCGATGTCGGCCCCGGCCGCGAACGCCTTTTCGCTGCCCGTCACGACGATCGCGCCGATATCGTCGTCCGCGTCGAACGCTTTCAGCGCAGTGCCCAATTCATCCATCAGCGCATCGTTCAGCGCGTTCAGCGCCTTCGGACGGTTCAGCGTGACCAGCCCGACTCGCCCACGGGTCTCCACCAGGATGTTCTCGTAAGACATCTATTTCTCCTCGATCAATGAAATGAGAAACGCCTCGCACATGCGAATAGTTTGATGCTACCATTCTCCGACCAACCGGTCGGTTAATTAATCGATCCAACCCTTCTCAACGTCCATCAGGCCGCCGTCATGACCCATGCACTGTTCACGAAGCACGAAGACACGCTGAAACACGCCCTCGCCGCCATCGAGAGCCGCGGGTACTGGAGCCCGTTCGCGGAAATGCCGAGTCCCAAAGTGTACGGGGAAAGCGCCAACGCCGATGGCGAAGCCGCGTTCAAGGCTCACCTCGACAGCACGTTCGCACTCGACCAGCCGGCATCCGGCGGAACCGTCGGCGCGGAGCAGTCGCCGTACGGGATCGCGCTGGGCATCCGCTATCCGAAATCGACGCCCGACGAGCTGATTGCCGCGGCCGCCGCCGCTCAGCGCGCGTGGCGCGAAGCCGGCCCGAGCGCCTGGATCGGCGTCAGCCTCGAAATCCTCGCGCGCCTGAACCGCGCGAGCTTCGAGATTGCCTACAGCGTGATGCACACCACGGGCCAGGCGTTCATGATGGCGTTCCAGGCCGGCGGCCCGCACGCGCAGGATCGTGCGCTCGAAGCGGTCGCCTATGCATGGGACGAACTGCGCCGCATCCCCGCCGATGCGCACTGGGAAAAGCCGCAGGGCAAGAACCCGCCGCTCGCGATGCACAAGCGCTATACGGTCGTCCCGCGCGGCACCGGCCTCGTGCTCGGCTGCTGCACGTTCCCGACCTGGAACGGCTACCCCGGCCTGTTCGCCGACCTGGCGACCGGCAACACCGTGATCGTCAAACCGCACCCGGGCGCGATCCTGCCGCTCGCGATCACGGTCCGCATCGCGCGCGACGTGCTGCGCGAAGCCGGCTTCGATCCGAACGTCGTCACGCTCCTCGCGACCGAACCGAACGACGGCGCGCTCGTGCAGGACCTCGCGTTGCGCCCTGAAATCAAGCTGATCGACTTCACCGGCAGCACGCAAAACGGCACGTGGCTCGAACGCCATGCCCATCAGGCACAGGTGTATACGGAGAAGGCGGGCGTCAACCAGATCGTAATCGACTCGACCGACGACCTGAAGGCCGCTGCCAAGAACATCGCATTCTCGCTGGCGCTGTACTCCGGCCAGATGTGCACGGCACCGCAGAATATCTACGTGCCGCGCGACGGCATCCGGACGGCGGATGGCCATGCGAGCTTCGACGAAGTCGCCCAGGCGATCGCCGTCTCCGTACAGAAGCTCACCAGCGACCCGGCGCGCTCGGTCGAACTGATCGGCGCGATCCAGAACGACGGCGTGACCGCACGCATCGACGACGCCCGCAAGCTCGGCCGCGTGCTCGCCGACAGCCAGACGCTCCAGCACCCGGCGTTCCCCGACGCACGCGTGCGCACGCCGCTCGTGCTGCAGCTCGACGTGGCCGACCGCGCGAAATTCACGCAGGAGTGGTTCGGCCCGATCTCGTTCGTGATCGCGACCGACTCGACCGCACAGTCGCTCGATCTCGCCGGCGAAATCGCCGCGGAGCATGGCGCGCTGACGCTCTCCGTCTACAGCACCGACGACCAGACCCTCGACGCTGCACACGATGCCGCGGTGCGTGGCGGCGTCGCGCTGTCGATCAACCTGACGGGCGGGGTGTTCGTCAATCAGTCGGCCGCGTTCTCCGACTTCCACGGCACCGGTGCAAACCCGGCAGCCAACGCGGCGCTGGCCGACCCGGCGTTCGTCGCCAACCGGTTCCGCGTGGTGCAAAGCCGAGTCCATGTTGCGCCGAAGGCAGCGCCCGCGGAAGCTGGCCAGACGGCATAACCCGAATGGCCGACGTGCAAACGCCGCCACGTTCTCTACCATGAACGAATCCGCCAACCGGCGGGTTCGTTGCACATCGATACGCCCATGACAGACGCCTACATCTGCGACGCGATTCGCACCCCCATCGGCCGCTACGGCGGCGCCCTGAAAGACGTTCGAGCCGACGATCTCGGTGCGGTGCCGCTCAAGGCGCTGATCGAACGCAACCGCGACGTCGACTGGTCGGCGATCGATGACGTGATCTACGGCTGCGCGAACCAGGCCGGCGAGGACAACCGCAACGTCGCGCGCATGTCCGCGCTGCTGGCGGGCCTGCCGACCGCCGTGCCGGGCACGACGCTGAACCGGCTGTGCGGCTCGGGCATGGACGCGGTCGGCTCGGCCGCACGCGCGATCAAGGCAGGCGAGGCACGTTTGATGATCGCGGGCGGCGTCGAAAGCATGACGCGCGCGCCCTTCGTGATGGGCAAGGCCGCCAGCGCATTCGCCCGTCAGGCCGACATTTTCGACACGACGATCGGCTGGCGCTTCGTCAATCCGCTGATGAAACAGCTGCATGGCGTCGATTCGATGCCGGAGACGGCCGAGAACGTCGCAGTCGACTACAACATCAGCCGTGCCGACCAGGATCTGTTCGCGCTGCGCAGCCAGCAGAAGGCCGCGCGTGCGCAGCAGGACGGCACGCTCGCCGCGGAAATCGTCCCGGTCACGATTGCGCAGAAGAAAGGCGACGCGCTGGTCGTGTCGCGCGACGAGCATCCGCGCGAGACCTCCCTCGAAGCGCTTGCGAAGCTGAAGGGTGTCGTGCGTCCGGACGGCTCGGTGACGGCCGGCAACGCGTCGGGCGTCAACGACGGTGCATGCGCGCTGCTCCTCGCCAACGCGGAAGCCGCCGATCAATATCGGCTGCGCCGCCGCGCACGCGTCATCGGCATGGCGACTGCCGGCGTCGAGCCGCGCGTGATGGGCATCGGCCCGGCGCCGGCCGCGCAGAAGCTGCTGCGCCAGCTCGGCATGTCGATCGACCAGTTCGACGTGATCGAGCTGAACGAAGCGTTCGCGTCGCAGGGCCTTGCGGTGCTGCGCATGCTCGGCGTCGCAGACGACGATCCGCGCGTGAACCCGAACGGCGGTGCGATCGCGCTGGGCCACCCGCTCGGTGCATCGGGCGCCCGGCTCGTGACCACGGCGCTTCACCAACTCGAGCGTACGGGCGGCCGCTTTGCGCTTTGTACGATGTGCATCGGCGTCGGCCAAGGCATCGCACTCGCCATCGAACGCGTGTAGCCGACGCGCCGCGCGCCTATAACGAAGTCATGAAGGAGACACTGCATGTCATATCAGGCGATCCAGCTGGATATCGATCAGGCGGCCCGCGTGGCCACGATCACCCTCAACCGCCCGGACAAGCTCAACAGCTTCACACGCGCGATGCACCGCGAACTGCAGTCGGCACTCGATGAAGTGGAAGCGGCCGGCGCACGGGCGCTGATCCTGACGGGTGCCGGGCGCGGCTTCTGCGCGGGCCAGGACCTGGCCGACCTCGACTTCACGCCGGGCGCGTCCACGGATCTCGGCACACTGATCGACGAGCATTTCAATCCGCTGATCCGCCGCCTCCAACGCATGCCGATTCCGGTAATCGCCGCTGTCAACGGCACGGCGGCCGGCGCCGGCGCGAACCTCGCGCTCGCCTGCGATCTCGTGTTCGCCGCGCGCTCGAGCAGTTTCATCCAGGCGTTCGTGAAGATCGGGCTCGTGCCCGATTCGGGCGGCACATGGTTCCTGCCGCAACGCGTTGGCATGGCGCGCGCGCTGGGGCTCGCCTTGACCGGCGACAAGCTTGGCGCCGAACAGGCCGAACAATGGGGCTTGATCTGGCGCGCGGTCGACGACGACGCGCTCGCCGCGTCGGCACGTCAGCTCGCGAACCAGCTCGCGCAGCAGCCGACGCTCGCGATCGCGTCGATCAAGCAGTCGATGCGCGACAGCGTCACGCACACGCTCGACCAGCAACTCGACCTGGAACGCGACCTGCAGCGCAAGCTTGGCCAGTCACACGACTACGCGGAAGGCGTCAGGGCATTCATCGAGAAGCGCGCGCCGCGTTTCGAGGGGCATTGACATGACGACCGCCACCGACACGCTCGACCCCGATTCGCTCGCCCGCGCCACCGCGCGGGCCATGTACGACGCTGACGCGTGCAGTCGCGCGTTCGGCATGGAAATCGCCGAGGTGCGTGCCGGCTACGCACGGCTGCAGATGCGTGTGAGGCCGGAATTCCTGAACGGGCACCAGACCTGCCACGGCGGCATCATCTTCACGCTCGCCGATTCGACGTTCGCGTTCGCATGCAACTCGTACAACCTGAATGCCGTTGCGGCCGGCTGCTCGATCGAATACCTGCGTCCCGTGTACGGCAACGACTTGCTGACGGCCGAGGCGATCGAGCAGACGCGCAGCGGCCGGCACGGCATCTACGACATCCGCGTCACGAACCAGCGAGGCGAAACGGTCGCGATGTTTCGCGGTAGATCGACCCAGATCAAAGGCACGGTCCTTCCGGAAGGCCGCTGACATCAACGGCTCGCTCATAACAAACACTGGAGACAGGCATGACTACCCCGCTACCGCTCGAGCCGATCGAGACCGCCTCACGCGACGAGCTGACCGCGCTGCAGCTCGAACGCCTGAAGTGGTCGCTCCGGCATGCGTATGAACACTCCCCCGTCTATCGCCGCAAATTCGACGAAGCGGGTGTACACCCCGACGACCTGAAGACGCTCGCCGACCTGTCGCGCTTCCCGTTCACGACCAAGAGCGACCTGCGCGACAGCTACCCGTTCGGGATGTTCGCTGTCCCGCAGGATCAGATCTCGCGCATTCACGCGTCGTCGGGCACGACCGGCAAACCGACCGTCGTCGGCTATACGGCGCGCGACATCGACACGTGGGCGAATCTGGTCGCGCGCTCGATCCGCGCGGCCGGCGCGCGGCGTGGCGACAAGGTACACGTCAGCTACGGCTACGGGTTGTTCACCGGCGGGCTCGGCGCACACTACGGCGCGGAACGCGCGGGGCTGACCGTGATCCCGTTCGGCGGCGGCCAGACCGAGAAGCAGGTGCAGCTGATCCAGGACTTCCGGCCCGACATCATCATGGTCACGCCGAGCTACATGCTGTCGATCGCCGACGAGATCGAGCGCCAGGGCCTCGACCCCGCACAATGCTCGCTGCGTATCGGCATCTTCGGCGCCGAACCCTGGACCAACGACATGCGCGTCGCGATCGAACAGCGGATGGGGATCGACGCAGTCGACATCTATGGGCTGTCCGAAGTGATGGGGCCCGGCGTCGCGTCGGAATGCGTCGAGACCAAGGACGGCCCGACCATCTGGGAAGACTACTTCTACCCGGAGATCATCGACCCCGAGACCGGCGAAGTCCTTCCGGACGGCGAACTCGGCGAGCTGGTCTTCACATCGCTGACGAAGGAGGCGCTGCCGATCATCCGCTACCGGACCCGCGACCTCACGCGCCTGCTGCCCGGTACCGCCCGCACGATGCGCCGGATGGAAAAGATCACCGGCCGATCGGATGACATGATGATCGTGCGGGGCGTCAACGTATTCCCGACGCAGATCGAGGAACAACTGCTGAAGCAGCGCGCGCTCGCCCCGCACTATCAGATCGTGCTGACGAAGGAAGGTCCGCTCGACGTGCTGACGCTCAACGTCGAGCCGTGTCCCGAAACGGCCCCCGACACGGCGGCGATCCGCGCGGCCAGCCAGGCGCTCGCACACGACATCAAGTCGCTGATCGGCGTGACCGCCGTGATCAACGTGCTGCCCGTGAACGGGATCGAACGCTCGGTCGGCAAGGCACGCCGCGTCGTGGACAAACGCAAGGGCTGATACCCGCCGCTGCACGACGGCCGCGCGGAACAGCCATGCGGCGCGCGCCCCCCCCAAAAAAACAGCCCAACCGGCGAACACCGATCGGGCTGTTTCGTTTTGACGCGCCGGCTGCACGCGTGCGCCGGCACCTCGACCCTTTACGAATTCGGGAACAGCAGCCACATCCGGCCGATCTGCTTCATCCGCCCGGCCTGGTCGCCGGCGTCGTCGCCGAGTCCCCAGAAGTAGTCGGCCCGCACGCCGCCCCTGATCGCGGAACCCGTATCCTGCGCGAACACGAGCCGGTTCATCGGCGTATTCGTCAGCGGACGCGTAGTCTGCAGGAACACGGGCGTGCCGAGCGGAATCGACGACGGATCGACCGCGATCGAACGCTCCGGCGTGAGCGGCACGCCGAGCGCGCCGATCGGGCCGTCCGCGCCGCCGTGCGGTGCATCTTCCTTCGTCGGCATGTCGCGGAAGAACACGAAGCGCGGATTCGTGTCGAGCAACGCGTCGACGCGGTTCGGGTTCGCCTTCGCCCACGCCTTGATGCCCTGCATCGTCGCCTGGGCGGGCGTCAGCTCGCCGCGATCGAGCAGCCACTTGCCGATCGACCGGTACGGCTGGTTGTTGGTGCCGCCGAACCCGACCCGCATCACCGAACCGTCGTCGAGCAGCACGCGGCCCGAACCCTGCACCTGCAGGAAGAACGCCTCGATCGGATCGTCGACCCACACGAGTTCGTTGCCGTTCAGGATGCCGGCGCGCTCGAGCTGCGAGCGAGCGGGCAGCGCGGCACCCGTGCGATAGCCGGCCGGCCAGCGGTACAGCGCGTACTGGTAAGGACCGCGACGCACGCGGGAGCCGTGCAGCAGCGGCTCGTAATAACCGGTCACGAGCCCGTCGAGCGTGCCGTCGGTGTTCGCCAGCTGAAACGGCGTGAAATACGCTTCGAAGAACGCGCGCGCGCTGCTGACGTCGAGCTCGTCGAGGCGGTCGGCGGCCGCGCAGGCACGCTGCCACGCCGGCTGACGCGCGAGCCGCACGCAGTTCTGCCGCAGCGCGGCCGTCGCGCCGATCAGCGCATCGTCCTGCCAGCCCGGCACCTGCTGCCACGCGACCGGCGTGAGCCGCTTCGCGGCGACCTGCCCCGGCACGATCGCCGCGCCGGTCGGCGGCTTGAGCGTCGACGTCCGCGTCGGCGCGCCGCCGCACGCGGCAAGCAGCGCCGCCGCCGCGGCCGCCGCGCCCCAGCCGGCCACCCGGGGCCCAAACCACATACAATGTCCGTTCTTGATGGAAACCGCCATGTCAGATTTTCTCGACCAATATCCGATGCTCATCTTCGCGCTCGAAGCTTTCGTAGCGCTTGCCCTGCTGATCTTCATCGTCGCGTGGACGTCGTCGGGCAGGAAGAAGCACGCCCGCAACAACGACCGCCAGCCGCGCTGACCCGCTCCGCACGCTCAATGCAGCGTGCGCGGCATGTGCAACGCAAACTCGTCGACCGGCGCGTCGAACCGCTCGCCGTCCTCCGCCACGCAGAAGTACGCGCCACGCATCGTGCCGACCGGCGTCGCGATCACGGCCCAGCTCGTGTATTCGAACTGTTCGCCCGGCTGCAGTAGCGGCTGGTGCCCGACGACGCCGAGCCCCTTCACTTCCTGCACGTGGTTGTCGCTGTCCGTGATGATCCAGTGACGCGCGATCAGCTGCGCCGCGACCTGCCCGGTATTGCGGATCGTCAGCGTGTACGCGAATGCGTATTGACGTTGATCGGGGTCGGATTGTTCCGGCAAGTAGCTGGTTTTCACCGAAACGGTGAACTGATACTGACTCATGGTGTTTCCGCTGTAGGTAACCGCCCGCGCCGACTCGAGCGGCCAGGCCGCGGGCGCGCCGCATTGGTTCGGCATTCTATGCGGAATCGGGCCGCAACCGCACGGCTCGTCGCCGCGCACCGGTCGCCGGACGGTAGAATGGCGGTTTTGCGCCGCAGCGTCCCCGCTCCCCTGTCATGACTCAATTCCGCATCGCTCCCAGCATCCTGTCGGCCGACTTTGCACGGCTCGGCGAAGAAGTCCGCAATGTAGTCGCCGCCGGCGCCGACTGGATTCACTTCGACGTGATGGACAACCATTATGTGCCGAACCTGACGATCGGCCCGCTCGTCTGCGAGGCGATCCGCCCGCACGTGCAGGTGCCGATCGACGTGCACCTGATGGTGCGCCCGGTCGACCGGATCGTGCCCGATTTCGCGAAAGCCGGCGCGAACCTGATCAGTTTCCACCCGGAAGGCTCGGACCACATCGATCGTACGCTGTCGCTGATTCGCGATCACGGCTGCAAGGCCGGCCTCGTGTTCAATCCGGCCACGCCGCTGAACTATCTCGATCACGTGATGGACCGCCTCGACTTCGTGCTGCTGATGTCGGTGAACCCTGGCTTCGGCGGCCAGTCGTTCATTCCGGAAACGCTGAACAAGCTGCGCGAAGCGCGCGCCCGCATCGACGCGTACACCGAGCGCACCGGCCGCGAGATTCTGCTCGAGGTGGATGGTGGCGTGAAAACCGACAATATCGCGGAAATCGCAGCGGCCGGCGCGGACACCTTCGTCGCGGGTTCGGCGATCTTCGGCAAACCCGACTACCGCAAGGTGATCGACGAAATGCGCGCCGCGCTCGCCACTGTCGAGCGGAGCTGACGCCGTGGCCGACTCCTCGCTTGCCGGTCACGCACCGGCTACAGCCGACGGCCCGATCCGTTTTGCGACGCCGCGCATCGACGCGGCGCTGATCGATCTCGACGGCACGATGGTCGACACGGCCGACGATTTCACGGCCGGGCTGAACGGGATGCTCGCGCAGCTCGGCGCGCCGGCCACATCGCGCGACGAGGTGATCGGCTACGTCGGCAAGGGCTCCGAGCATCTGATCCAGAGCGTGCTGAAGCCGCGCTTCACGCCCGACGAAGCGCACGCGCGCTTCGACGACGCGCTCGCGATCTACCAGTCCGAATACGCGAAGATCAACGGCCACCATACGCGCCTCTATCCCGAGGTCGCAGCCGGTCTCGACGCGTTGCGCTCGGCCGGCATCCGGCTCGCATGCGTGACGAACAAGCCGCACCGCTTCGCGGTCGAGCTGCTCGAGCAATACGGGCTGATCGATCGCTTCGGCATCGTGCTCGGCGGCGACAGCGTCGCGCGCAAGAAACCCGATCCGCTGCCGATGCTGACGGCCTGCGATGCGCTCGGCGTCGCGCCGGACGCGGCGGTCGCGATCGGCGACTCGGAAAACGACGCGCTGGCGGGCCGCGCGGCAGGGATGGCGACGCTGACGGTGCCGTACGGCTACAACCACGGCAAAGCTATACAAACGATAAATTCGGATGGTATAGTCGATTCGTTGCTGGTCGCAGCCCGCGCGATCACCGCGCACAACGCCGGCCGGCCAACCATCTGATTATTTCTTCCATCCGCATGTTTCTGAATAAAAAACGGAGTCTGAGCAGCATCGACCGGGGAGCCTGGCCCTGGCGTCGCTGGTCGCGCTAACCTCTTCGATGAGGTACGCTGAGGCTCGTCTTCAGCGCCGTTTTTTATCTCGCTGCGCATCCGCGCGCCGATCGTCGCACCACCTCGAGTTCTACCGCGCCCGAACGCTTGCGTTCAGGATCGGCCGCAGGCTCGCGACGTTCACGCCCGGTATGCCGGCCGGCAACAGGCACTTCTCGATCGACCGCCCTTTCGCCGACGGCAGCCCGCGCAGCGTCAAGTGATCCCTGGCGCACGCCGCCGCTCGTCCCGAACAGGACCGGAACATGACCGAACTCGAATTCCAATCGCTTGCGAACGAAGGCTACAACCGCATCCCGCTGATCGCGGAAGCGCTCGCCGACCTCGAAACGCCGCTGTCCCTCTACCTGAAGCTGGCCCAGCCTGAACGCGCGGGCGCCAACTCGTTCCTGCTCGAATCGGTGGTCGGCGGCGAACGCTTCGGCCGCTATTCGTTCATCGGCCTGCCCGCCCGCACGCTGGTGCGCACCCGCAACGGCGTGTCCGAAGTGGTGCGCGACGGTCAGGTGGTCGAGACGCACGACGGCGACCCGTTCCAATTCATCGAGTCGTTCCAGGCGCGCTTCAAGGTCGCGCAGCGCCCGGGCCTGCCGCGCTTCTGCGGCGGCCTCGCCGGTTATTTCGGCTACGACGCGGTGCGCTACATCGAGAAGAAGCTCGCGAACACGGCACCGCGCGACGATCTCGGCCTGCCCGACATCCAGTTGCTGCTCACCGAGGAAGTCGCGGTGATCGACAACCTCGCCGGCAAGCTCTACCTGATCATCTACGCGGACCCGGCCCAGCCCGAGGCCTACACGAAGGCGAAGCAGCGCCTGCGCGAACTGAAGCAGCGCCTGCGCACGACCGTGCAGCCGCCCGTGACGTCGTCGAGCGTGCGCACCGAGACGTTCCGCGAGTTCAAGAAGGACGACTACCTCGCCGCCGTGCGCCAGGCGAAGGAGTACATCGCGGCCGGCGAACTGATGCAGATCCAGGTCGGCCAGCGGCTGACGAAGCCGTACCGCGACAATCCGCTGTCGCTGTATCGCGCGCTGCGTTCGCTGAATCCGTCGCCGTACATGTATTACTACAACTTCGGCGATTTCCATGTGGTCGGCGCGTCGCCGGAAATCCTGGTGCGCCAGGAAAAGCGCGGTGAAGACCAGATCGTCACGATCCGCCCGCTCGCCGGCACGCGCCCGCGCGGCAACACGCCCGAGCGCGACGCCGAACTCGCGACCGAACTGCTGAACGATCCGAAGGAAATCGCCGAGCACGTGATGCTGATCGACCTCGCGCGCAACGACGTCGGCCGCATCGCGGAAATCGGCTCGGTGCAGGTGACCGACAAGATGGTGATCGAGAAGTACTCGCACGTGCAGCACATCGTCAGCTCGGTCGAAGGCAAGCTGAAGCCCGGCATGACGAACTACGACGTGCTGCGCGCGACGTTCCCGGCCGGCACGCTGTCCGGCGCGCCGAAGGTGCGCGCGATGGAACTGATCGACGAACTCGAGCCGATCAAGCGCGGGCTGTACGGCGGCGCCGTCGGCTACCTGTCGTTCTCGGGCGAGATGGATCTCGCGATCGCGATCCGCACGGGCCTGATCCACAACGGCAACCTGTATGTGCAAGCGGCGGCCGGCGTCGTCGCCGACTCGGTGCCCGAATCCGAATGGCAAGAGACCGAGAACAAGGCGCGCGCGGTGCTGCGTGCAGCCGAACAGGTCCAGGACGGCCTCGATAGCGACTTCTGACCGGAGACTGACCATGCTGCTCATGATCGACAACTACGACTCGTTCACCTACAACCTGGTCCAGTACTTCGGCGAACTGGGCGAGGACGTGCGCACGTACCGCAACGACGAAATCACGCTCGACGACATCGCGCGCCTGAATCCCGACACCATCTGCCTGTCGCCGGGCCCGAGCAACCCGCAGCATGCGGGCATCACGCTCGACGTGCTGCGCGAATTCGCGGGCAAGAAGCCGATCCTCGGCGTCTGCCTCGGCCACCAGGCGATCGGCGAAGCGTTCGGCGGCCGCGTCGTGCGCGCGAAAACCATCATGCACGGCAAGGTGAGCCGGATCGAAACGGATTGCCGCGGCGTCTTCGCCGACCTGCCGAAGCATTTTGACGTCACGCGCTACCACTCGCTCGCGATCGAACGCGAATCGCTGCCCGACTGCCTCGAGGTGTCCGCCTGGACCGACGACGGCGAGATCATGGGCGTGCGTCACAAGACGCTGCCGATCGAGGGCGTGCAGTTCCACCCGGAATCGATTCTGTCCGAGCACGGCCACGCGCTGCTCGAGAATTTCCTGAAGCAGCATCGCGCAGCGGCCCGTGCGGCCGCGCCGGCTGCCTGACGGGAGACGCACGATGACGATTACCCCGCAGGAAGCGCTGCAGCGCACGATCGAGCACCGCGAAATCTTCCACGACGAGATGCTGCACCTGATGCGGCTCATCATGCGCGGCGACATGTCGCCCGTGATGGCGGCCGCGATCATCACCGGGCTGCGCGTGAAGAAGGAGACGATCGGCGAGATCGCCGCCGCCGCGACCGTGATGCGCGAATTCGCGAACCACGTCGAGGTGCAGGACAACTCGAACTTCGTCGACATCGTCGGCACGGGCGGCGACGGCGCGCACACGTTCAACATCTCGACCGCGTCGATGTTCATCACGGCGGCGGCCGGCGCGAAGGTCGCGAAGCACGGCAACCGCGGCGTATCGAGCAAGTCCGGCAGCGCCGACGTGCTCGAGGCGCTCGGCGTGAACATCGACCTGCAGCCCGACCAGGTTGCGGCGTCGATCGCCGAAACCGGCATGGGCTTCATGTTCGCGCCGAACCATCATCCGGCGATGAAGAACATCGCGGCCGTGCGCCGCGAGCTTGGCGTACGGACGATCTTCAACATCCTCGGCCCGCTGACCAATCCGGCCGGTGCGCCGAACCAGCTGATGGGCGTGTTCCACCCCGACCTCGTCGGCATCCAGGTGCGCGTGATGCAGCGTCTCGGCGCGCAGCACGTGCTGGTGGTGTACGGCAAGGACGGGATGGATGAAGTGTCGCTCGGCGCCGCTACGCTTGTCGGCGAATTGCGCGACGGCAAGGTGCACGAATACGAGATCCATCCGGAGGACTTCGGCCTGCAGATGGTGTCGAACCGCACGCTGAAGGTGGAAAATGCCGAGGAATCGCGCACGATGCTGCTCGGCGCGCTGGACAACCAGCCGGGCGTCGCACGCGAGATCGTCACGCTGAACGCGGGCACCGCGCTCTATGCGGCCAATATCGCCGAATCGATCGCGGACGGCATCCAGCTCGCCCGCGAAGCGATCGCGAGCGGCAAGGCACGCGCGAAAGTCGACGAACTCGTGCGCTTCACGCAGCAGTTCAAGCGCTGACTCCCCTTACGAATCAAGCAGGAACCCACATGAGCGACATTCTCGACCGAATCATCGCCGTCAAGCGCGAAGAAATCGCGGCGGCCATGCTCAGCACGCCGCTCGAGGCACTGAAACTGGAAGCGTCCGCGCGTGACCTGCGCGACTTCGTCGGCGCGCTGCGCGCGAAGCAAGCGGCCGGCAACGCGGCGGTGATCGCCGAAGTGAAGAAGGCCAGCCCGTCGAAGGGCGTGCTGCGCGAGCATTTCGTGCCGGCCGACATCGCGCGCTCGTATGCAGCCCACGGTGCCGCGTGCCTGTCGGTGCTGACCGACGAGCAGTTCTTCCAGGGCAGCGTCCGCTATCTCGAGGAAGCACGCGCGGCCTGCACGCTGCCGGTGCTGCGCAAGGACTTCATCGTCGATGCGTACCAGATCCTCGAAGCGCGCGCGATGGGCGCCGACGCGATCCTGCTGATCGCGGCCGCGCTCGACACGCCGCTGATGCAGGACCTCGAGGCGTATGCGCACTCGCTCGGCCTCGCGGTGCTGGTCGAAGTGCACGACCGCAACGAGATGGAACAGGCACTGACGCTGAAGACGCCGCTGCTCGGCATCAACAACCGCAACCTGCGCACGTTCGAGACGACGATCCAGACCACGCTCGACATGCTCGACATGATTCCGCCGGACCGCATGGTCGTGACCGAGTCGGGTATCCTGTCGCGCATCGACGTCGACACGATGCGCGCGGCGAACGTGAACGCGTTCCTCGTCGGCGAGGCGTTCATGCGCGCCGACCAGCCGGGCGAGGAACTCGCGCGGATGTTCTTCTGATGGCGATCGAAAAGGAAATCAAGCTCGCGCTGCCGGCCGGCCAGGCCGATGCCGCGCGGCGCTTTTTCGCGACGCTGACCGGCGAAGCCGGCGACGTCATCACGCTCGCGAACGTCTACTACGACACGCCCGATCTCGCGCTGGCCCGCTCGAAGAGCGCGGTGCGCGTGCGACGCACGCCGCACGGCTGGCTGCAGACCTTCAAGACGGTCGGCAGCGCGGAAGCCGGCCTGCATCGCCGCCATGAATGGGAACTGCCCGTCACCGGCGATGCGCTCGAAATCGATGCACTCGTCGCCGCGTGCGACGTGCCGGACGCGGCCGTCGCACTGCGCGACGCGGCGCCCGCGCTGCACGCGCTGTTCCGGACGGATTTTTCGCGTACGCTGTGGCGCATCGCAATCGGCGGCGCAACCGTCGAGGCCGCGGTGGACGTCGGCGAGATCATCGTCCAGGCGGAAAACGACACGCGCCGCGAACCGATCAGCGAAATCGAACTCGAACTGATCGACGGCCCGGAAGCGGCGCTCGCGACGCTCGCCACCGAACTGCAGCAAGCGCTGCCGGGCCTCGCCCCCGAAAACATCAGCAAGGCGCAGCGCGGCTACCGGCTGCGCGCGCAATAAACACGCATCACGCATGGCAACCCGCAAGACTCTCCGCACGCCGCAGCAGGCGTCGCTGTTCGACGATCCCGTGCCGGAAACGGCGCTGGACGATGTTCCCGCTCCGGCGCCCGTGCCGGCCGCATCCGGGCGCAAACCCGCGAAGAAGGCCGCGGCAGCCGCCCCGGCTTCCGCCGCGCCGCAGCCCGTTGCCGCGGACGTCCCGCATCTGGCCGCACAATTCGACGCGCTGCCGGCCGTCTGGCGCGACGTGCTGAAGCCCTTCACCGACAGCGACGCCTACGCGCCGCTGTGCCGCTTCGTCGACGACGAACGCGCGGCCGGCAAGACGGTCTACCCGACCGACGTGTTCCGCGCGCTGCGCCTGACGAGCCCGGACGACGTGAAGATCGTGATCCTCGGCCAGGACCCGTACCACGGCGACGACCGCGGCACGCCGCAAGCGCACGGCCTGGCATTCTCGGTGCCGCCGGCCGTCCGCACGCCGCCGTCGCTGCGCAACATCTTCAAGGAAATCGCCGCGAATTTCGGCCACGACACGCCGCGTCACGGCTGCCTCGACACCTGGGCACGCCAGGGCGTGCTGCTGCTCAACACCGTGCTGACGGTCGAGCGCGGCGCGGCCGCGAGCCACGCGAAGCGCGGCTGGGAACAATGCACGGACACGCTGATCCGCGAACTGGCCAGCCGCCATCGCGGGCTCGTGTTCATGCTGTGGGGCGCGCATGCGCAGGCGAAGCGCGCACTGTTCGATGCGAACGCGCACTGCGTGCTCGAGGCACCGCATCCGTCGCCGCTGTCTGCTCACCGCGGCTTCCTCGGTTGCCGTCACTTCGCGCTCGCGAACGACTATCTGGTCGACGCGGGCCGCCAGCCGATCGACTGGCGCCTGCCGGAGGTGGCCGAGACGCTCGCGTAACCGCGTTCCGCTTCCCGCTTTCGTCCCGCCATGCAAAAACGCCGCGCCCCTTTCGGGACGCGGCGTTTTTTCATCGGACGAGGCAGCGGGTGCGATGCACCCGCGCCGGCCTTACGCGGCAGCGATCGCTTCGCGTGCGCCGGCGAGCGCGGCGCTCTGTGCATCCGGCCCGAGGTTCAGGCCTTCAGCGTGGATGAAGTTCACGTCGGTCAGGCCGATGAAGCCGAGGAACGAGCGCAGGTACGGCGTCTGGCTGTCGTTCGGCGTACCCAGGTACTTGCCGCCGCGGGCCGTCACCACGTGAACCTTCTTGCCCTTGATCAGGCCTTCCGGACCGTTCTCGGTATAGCGGAACGTGACGCCGGCACGTGCGATCCAGTCGAAATACGACTTCAGTTGCGACGAGACGCCGAAGTTGTACATCGGTGCGCCGATCACGACGATGTCGGCGGCTTGCAGTTCGGCGATCAGTGCATCGCTCTTGGCGACGATCGCATTCTGCTCCGCGGTACGCTGGTCGGCCGGCGTGAAGAATGCGCCGAGCACCGATTCATCGAGGTGCGGCAGTGCATCGGCCAGCAGGTCGCGAACCACAACCTTCGCACCGGGGTTCGATTGTTGCAGCTTTGCCGTCAGTTCGTTGGCCAGCAGCGTGGATTGCGCACCTTGCGAACGCGCAGCGGAATTGATTTGCAGAATGGTCGTCATGTCAGGCTCCAGTTTGGCTGCGCTTCGGTAGCGCGAGTGAAGCCATTGTGCGTGTCCGCAGCGCCGCGAAAAAGCGGGTTCACGGCGACGGATTGTTGCAATAGCAGAACAATCCTCGATCGCGCCCCGTAACCCGCTCCCCGCTCCCGCGCTCAGCCCTTCAGCCAGGCTTCCCGGGCCTTGTGCGCGGCGGCCGGCTTTGCGGCCGCCGTCAGCCGGTAGCGTGCGACTTCCGGCCCGTCCAGCTTCAACTTCGCGGTCCGCAGTTCGTCGCGGCGGAATGCGTGCACCTCGACCTTGTCGCCCGGCCGGTAGCGTGCGAGCAGAGAGTCCAGGTTCGAGCCGGTGACGCGCAGCCCGTCGAGCGCGATCAGCGTGTCGCCGGCCGACAGCCCCGCGCGATGCGCGCCGCCGCCTTCGTAGACCGCCGCCAGCGTGCAGTCCGCGCCGCCGCGCAGGCGCGCGCCGATGGTCGGCTTCGCGGCCGCGCCGGACGCGACTTCGGGCGCGAGTGTCACGCCGAACGGCGCAAGCAGCTCGGCGAGCGGCAGGTCGCGCGTGCCATGCACGGCGTCGGCGAACAGCCTGCCGAGCGCGACGCCCGTCGCTTCCTCGATCAGCGTCTCGACCTCGTCTTCCGCGACGCCCGCCTGCTTGCCGCGATAGAAATCGCGGCCGTAGCGCTGCCACAGCAGACGCATCACGTCGTCGAGCGACTTGCGGTTGCGCGTCTGCGCACGAATCGCGAGATCGAACGCGAGCGCGACGAGCGAACCCTTCGTGTAGTAGCTGACGATCGCGTTGGTCGCGTTCTCGTCCTGACGGTAATACTTGATCCACGCGTCGAACGAGCTTTCCGCGACGCTCTGCTTCAGGCGCCCCGTGCCGCGCAGCACGCCGCCGACCGTGCGGCCGAGCGCCGCGAAATATTCGTCCTGCGACATCAGCCCGCTGCGCACGAGCATCAGGTCGTCGTAATACGACGTGAAGCCCTCGAACAGCCACAGCAGCGACGTGTAGTTTTCCCGCGCGAGGTCGTACGGCACGAACGCGGCCGGCTTGATGCGCTTCACGTTCCACGTATGGAAGTATTCGTGGCTGCACAGGCCGAGATAGGTGCGATAGCCTTCCGTGGTTTCCGGCCGCCCCTTCACCGGCAGATCGGTGCGGTTGCAGATCAGCGCGGTCGACGCCCGATGCTCGAGGCCGCCGTAGCCGTCGCTGACCGCGAGCGTCATGAACACGTAGCGGTCCATCGGCGCCTTCTTCGATTTCGGCTCGAACAGCGCGATCTGCGCTTCGCACACGCGCTTCAGGTCGGTGCGCAGCCGCTCGAGGTCGAGCTGCGTCACGCGCCCGGCGATCACGATGTCGTGCGGCACGCCGTGCGCGTCGAACGTCGCCAGCGCGAATTCGCCGAGCGTCACCGGATGGTCGGCGAGCTCGTCATAGTTCGATGCGCGATACGCGCCGAAGCCATAGCGCTTGGTACCGCGCGCCTCGGGCAGCGAGGTGCCGACGCGCCACGTGCGGAACGCCGGGCCTGCCGGTTTCGAAATGTCGACTTCGCACGGCGCATCCTCGCGGCCGGCGACGCTCAAGAATACGGCCGTGGCGTTGAAGAAGCCGCCCGAGTCGTCGAGATACGCGGAGCGGACCGACAGGTCCCATGCGTACACGTCGTAGCGCAGCGTCAACGCGCCGTTCACCGGCGCGGCCTGCCACGTGTTCTTGTCGGTTTTCGCGATCCGCACCTTGCGGCCCGCGTCGTTGAACGCGGCGAGCGTCACGATGTTGCGCGCGAACTCGCGCACGAGATAGCTGCCCGGAATCCATACCGGCAGCGCGAAGCGCTGGCCTTCGGGATCGGGGTCGGCGACCGTCACCGACACTTCGAACAGGTGCGCGGCAAGATCTTTCGGGACAATCGAATAACGGATCGGCTGGGTCATCGTGGCAATCGGTCGAAAATCGGACGAAATACGGCGGCGGAAACGAAGAGAGGCGCCGGCAGATACCGCGGGCGCCCCTCGCTGGCCGGGCCGTGCGGCCCGGCATGTCGGTCGGTTACTTGCTCGACGCGAGCGCCTGGTTCAGCTGGTCGGCCGACACCGCGCCCGGCAGGCGACGGCCGTCGGGCAGGAAGATCGTCGGCGTGCCCGTGACGTTCATCCCGCGGCCGAGCGCGAGGTTCTTGTCGAGTGCGGTCGTATCGCAATCGCCGGCGCCGGACGGTACGCGATGGTCGAGCATCCAGCTCTCCCAGGATTTCGCACGGTCGGTCGCGCACCAGATCACCTTCGACTTCGCGGTCGAATCGGGCGACAGCACCGGGTACAGGAACGTGTAGACGGTCACGTTGTCGATCGACTGCAGCGTCGTCTCGAGTCGCTTGCAGTACGGGCAGTTCGGATCGGAGAACACCGCGATCTTGCGCGCGCCGTTGCCCTTGACGACCTTGATCGCGTTCGCGAGCGGCAGGCTCGCGAAGTCGATCTTGTTGAGGTCGGACAGGCGCGCGTCGGTCAGGTTCTTGTGCGTCTTGGTATCGACGAGATCGCCGAGCAGCACGTAGTCGCCGGCTGCATCGCTATAGATGATCTGCGAGCCGAGGTTCACTTCGTACAGGCCCGCGACCGGCGATTTCGACACGCTCTTGATCGGCGCGTCGCTGCCGAGACGCGTTTGCAGCGTGGCTTTCAGCTTGTCGGTGGTTTGGTCGGCCTGCGCGGTGCAGCCGAGCGTCGCCATCGTGACGGCCAGCGCCAGCGATGCGATGCGGATCGTTTTTTTCATCCTGTGGTTCCTTCAGCTCAATCGGAGTGCTCGGCACAGTGTACGCCGTAACGGAACGCTGTCCGACCCGCAACACGCGCGAAGGTTCGATCAGCCGAGCGCGGCCGACACGAGCCAGCGCTTCACGAGCGGCTGCGCACCGACGAAGGCCATCCCCGCGTTGCGCACCGCCTTCGCGAACGAGCCGGGCACCGCGAACAGCCGCTGCAGCCCGTCGGTCGCGACCATCAGTGCGCGAATGTCCTCGCGGCGCGAACGTTCGTAGCGGCGCAGCAGCACCGTATCGCCGAGGTTGCGGAAGCTTTCCTTGTTCGCGATCGCGTCGGCGAGCGCAGCGACGTCGCGTAACCCGAGATTCATCCCCTGCCCCGCGAGCGGGTGGATCAGGTGCGCGGCATCGCCGACGAGCGCGACGCGCGGGGCGATCAGCTTGTCGACGGTCTGCAGCGCGAGCGGGAAACCGGCGGCCGGCGTCACGCATTCGAGCGCGCCGACCCGGCCGTGCGACACGCGCTCGACCTCGGCCGCGAGTTGCGCGGGATCGAGCGCGAGCAGTTCGTCCGCGTGCGCGGTGTGCGCGGACCACACCAGCGACACGTGGCCGTCCGGCAGCGGCAGCAGCGCGACGATCTCGCCGTCGCAGAACCATTGGCTCGCGGTCTCGCGATGCGGAAGCGACGCCTTGAAGTTCGCGACGACGCCCGTCTGCCGGTAATCGCGTCGTTCGACCCTGGCCCCCATTTGGGAGCGTACCCACGAATGCGCGCCGTCCGCGCCGACCACGAGGTCCGCTTCGAGCACCTGCCCGGACGACAGCGTCAGCACGGCCGCGTCGTCGTGCACGTCGAAACCCTGCGCGCGCGCATCGAACCACGTGAGGTTCGGCTGGAATCGCAGCGCGGCATCGAGCGACGTCTCGATCAGCGACGATTCGGCGATCCACGCCAGCTGCGGCACGGAAGCCTGGTATGCGGAGAAATGCAGTTCCGCCTGCGCATCGCCGTATACGCGCATGTCGTAGACCGGTGCGAGCCGGCCATGGTCGAGCGCTTGCCAGACCCGAAGTCGCTCCAGCAACGCCTGCGAACTGGACGACAGCGCGTAGATGCGCGTGTCGAACGCGAGATCGGCGGGGCGCGGCGTCGCCGGCTGGGCGAGCAAGGCGGTCTTGTAGCCGGACTGGGTCAGCGCGAGCGCGGCCGTCTTGCCGACGAGCCCGCCGCCGACCACGGCGACGTCGAAGGTGTGGTGGGCAGTCATGGCGGGCATTATAGCCGCGGGGCCAATCCCTTACGCGGCCGGACTTTGCGGGAAATCAGCAGAATCGCGGGCGACGCCGGCAACGCGGCGGCCCGTCGCATCGGCCGTTCGGGCCGAGCCCGGAAACCGGGGCGTCGGCACGGTACAATAGCGCCTTTGAACGTCGGCCCGCCGCGTCCCACGCGCCGGCCGTCCCTATTTTCCCGCGCCGCCGTGCCTTGTCCGGCCGCGCCGCTCCACCCGTCCGAAGGATTCCATGAGTCTCAAATGCGGCATCGTCGGCTTGCCCAACGTCGGCAAGTCCACCCTGTTCAATGCGCTGACCAAGGCCGGCATCGCCGCCGAGAACTACCCGTTCTGCACGATCGAGCCGAACGTCGGCATCGTCGAAGTGCCTGACACGCGTCTGAAGGCGCTCGCCGAAATCATCAGTCCCGAGCGCGTCGTGCCGGCCGTCGTCGAATTCGTCGACATCGCGGGCCTCGTCGCAGGCGCGAGCAAGGGCGAAGGCCTCGGCAACCAGTTCCTCGCGAACATCCGCGAAACCGATGCGATCACGCACGTCGTGCGCTGCTTCGAGGATGACAACGTCATCCACGTCGCCGGCAAGGTCAGCCCGATCGACGACATCGAAGTGATCAACACCGAACTCGCGCTCGCCGACCTCGGCACCGTCGAGAAGGCGCTCACGCGCTATTCGAAGGCTGCGAAGTCGGGCAACGACAAGGAAGCGGCGAAGCTCGTCGCGGTGCTCGAGAAGGTGCGCGCACAGCTCGACCAGGGCAAGGCCGTGCGCAGCCTGTCGCTGTCGGACGACGAACAGGCGGTGATCAAGCCGTTCTGCCTGATCACCGCGAAGCCGGCAATGTACGTCGCGAACGTGAAGGACGACGGCTTCGAGAACAACCCGCACCTCGAAGCGGTGCGCAAGTACGCGGAAGCCGAGAACTCGCCGGTGGTCGCGGTGTGCGCGGCAATCGAGGCGGAAATCGCCGATCTCGACGATGCGGACAAGGAAGCGTTCCTCGCCGACATGGGCATGGAAGAGCCGGGCCTCGACCGCGTGATCCGCGCGGGCTTCAAGCTGCTCGGCCTGCAGACCTACTTCACCGCTGGCGTGAAGGAAGTGCGCGCGTGGACGATCCACATCGGCGACACGGCACCGCAAGCAGCCGGCGTGATCCACACCGACTTCGAGCGCGGCTTCATTCGCGCGCAGACGATCGCGTTCGACGACTTCGTCACGTACAAGGGCGAACAGGGTGCGAAGGAAGCCGGCAAGATGCGTGCGGAAGGGAAGGAATACGTCGTGCACGACGGGGATGTGATGAACTTCCTGTTCAACGTCTGACGCATCGACCGACGCTGTTTCGTGCAGTGTCACGGTAACCAGGGAAAGCCCGCGGAAGTCGCGGGCTTTTTTTCATTTCGAACTGATTCATGAAGGTTTGCGGGAAGCGCTCGCGGATAACCTTTTCGTCATTTCCTTCGTCGCCGCCGTTGCACAGATCGCCTGTGCCGCAGGTCGCATCGAGCCATTGCTCCACGCGTTACGCGTCGATTTTTCGCATGATGCGTCGCGCGCCCTCTTCCACTGTGCGATCTGCGCGTCGAGCGCCTTCTTGCGCCCCGGTCGGTCGCTCACCTGTTTGTCGACGACCCGCTGCAAATCCCGCTCGGCGACGATCTGATCGCGCCACGCGCAAAAATTCATGCTCGTCTGGTTCGAGTTACAGTCCCTGAGCAGCGCGTTGACCTCGCTGGCCGGCAAACCGCTGTGCACCGCTATCTCGTCCGCTGGCGTCGGGTCGGCAAATGCATTCGTCGACACCAACACGAGCAAACCGGTCATGACCGTTCTCACTGGGTCCTCAGTCGTGACCGAAACGGCGCCGATTCGAGCCGACGCTGGTTAACAAGCCCATTCGAACGAACGGGCGGCAGGTGACGCCCGTTCTCGTCTCGCGGACGAGTCCAAATCAAGCTCTCATTCGCCATCTACCGCCCTCCCGGCGCGACCGCTGACGCGAGTCGACTTCATCATTTACTTCGGTTGTCGATGCGCTCAATGTATGAAGTTGCCGTGGGCGATGAAATCAGACGAGTTAGATTTTGCGAGTCCTGATGTCAATGATTGCGCCGTGGTGCTGAACGCCCTACGGTGCCACGTTAAGTGCCTCCGTTTGCTGGCGCAAAACAAATGGCCCGATCGGCAAATGCCGATTCGGGCCATTTTCACGACGGGAATCCCCGTGCCTACCGACAGCGAACGCTCAGGCCGGCAGCCACGTCGTCAATTCGTCATCACATCGCCGACACGCGCCGCCCCGCCCCCGCCCGCGCATCGCGACCGCGCTTGTTCAGCCACGACGCAAACAGCACGATCAACGCAAGCACGGCCGTCGCGCCCACTTCCATCCGGTGCTCCTCGCTGACGAACATCACGGTCAGCGTGCCGCAGATGAACAGGATCACCGCCCACGTGAGCCACGGGAACAGCCACATCCGCAGCGTCAGGTCGGCACCGCTCGATTCGAGCGTCTTGCGCATCCGCAGTTGCGAGATCGCGATCACCAGATACACGAGCAGCGCGATCGCACCCGACGTCGCCAGCAGGAAGCCGAACACCTGCTCCGGCATCAGGTAGTTCGCGATCACGGTCAGGAAGCCGAATGCGGTCGAGGCGAGCACGGCCGCGCGCGGCGTGCCAGTCGAATCGGTGCTGTGCAGGAACGCGGGCGCGTCCTTGCGCTTGGACAGCGAGAACAGCATCCGCGATGCGGTGTACAGCGCGGAATTCAGGCAGCTCGCGACCGACACGAGCACGATCACGTCGATGATCGCCTTCGCGTTCGGAATCCCGATCAGCTCCATCGCGCGCTGATACGAGCCATGCTTCGGCAGCAGCGGATCGTTCCACGGCACGATGGCAGCGACGACGAGGATCGAGCCGAGATAGAACAGCGTGATACGCCAGATGACGGAATTCGTCGCGCGCACGATCTGGCGTTGCGGGTTGTCCGACTCGGCGGCTGCGATCGTCACGATCTCGGTGCCGAGGAACGAGAACATCGTCGTCAGCATCGCCGCGAGCACCGCGCCGGCGCCGTTCGGCATGAAGCCTTGATGCGCAAACAGGTTCGACACGCCCGACACGGCCGGCGCGGGCACGATGCCGACGATCGCCGCGCCGCCGATGCACAGGAACACGACGATCGCGACCACCTTGATCAGCGCGAACCAGAATTCGAATTCGCCGTAGTTCTTGACCGAGAAGAGGTTGGTGATCGTCAGCAGCAGCGTGATGCCGAGCGCGAAGATCCAGGTCGCGATGCCGGGGAACCACGCATTGAGAATGGTCGCGGCGGCCGTCGCCTCGATCGGGATCACGAGCACCCAGAACCACCAGTACAGCCAGCCGATGGAGAAGCCGGCCCAGTGGCCGATCGCACGATCGGCATAGGTCGAGAACGAGCCGCTGTCGGGATGCGCGACGGCCATCTCGCCGAGCATGCGCATCACCAGTACGACCAGGGCGCCCGCGATCGCATACGCGAGAATCGAAGCCGGGCCGGCTTCCGCGATCGCGTGGCCGGAGCCGACGAACAAGCCCGCGCCGATGACGCCGGCAATCGACATCATCGTCACGTGACGCTGCTTCAGACCCGTGCCGAGGCCTGTCTTGCTTCCACTCATGTGTCTCTCTCCAAAAAACGGTTCCGGTATGACCGGGTGTCGCGTGAAGGCGGCGCGGGGAATTGTCGTTGTTGAATCCGGCGGCCCGCCGCGCGTGCGCGGCATGCGGGCAGGGAGCCGGATCGAGCCTGTTCCGGTCGGGGCGCGACGCACTCTGCGAAGCTGCGGGTGCGATGCGGCACACGAAGCGCCGGCGCATCGCGTGCGCCCTTTCCGTCGGCTGTCGGTCAGCCGCCTTCGAAGCGAAGGAGTGTAAGCATCAAACGGTTCTTCACTAAGAACCAATTGAAGAATTTCGATGGAACCACTTGTTGCATCGATGCGAACCGATGCAACGCTTGGTCCGGTTCGGCAGCGGTTCGGGAGCCGCTGGATGAGGAGATTGCCGTCGATGCAGGTGCGCCCGGCATCGCGCCGCACCGGCACGGCCAAAGACACTCGCGTGCCCCGCCGGTGCCGCGCCGAATGCTCAGTTCGTGCCGTTCGCCCGTTCGTCCCGCCATTTGGCCGGCACGATCGCGTGCCATTCTCGCAGAAGCAGGTTTTTCACGGCGTCGGGATGCGCGGCCGACAGGCGCACCAGCACGATCGGCCAACCGGCATGGTGGTCGGTCACGTAATGCACGTCGGGTTCCGATTCGATCAGCCACGCACGCTCGTCGGGGCCGACGCCCGTCACGACGAGCGTGTCGCCGTCCTCGCGCAGGCGCGCGAGCATCTTGCCCCTCACCTTGAGGGCGGGCGTGCCGTACGACGTGCCCTCCTCGACGCCCCGCCATGCCAGCGCGATCTGCCGGACTTGGCCGAATGTCACGATGCGCCTCCGTCCGTCGATGATCGACGTCCCGGCCACCGTAGCGGAAATCGTGGATGACGCCTAGCCGCGCGGCGTCTGACCGTGCGCTCGGCGACGCGTGACTAGCGGCCGGCCGCGCGCGCCGCCACCGGCGCGCGGCCGGTAGTGGCAACGATCGCGAACGCGATCGCATTGGCGGCCGCGCTGGCCAGGATCGGCACGAGATAGCCGCCGCCCGCGTCGTAGATGAACCCGGCCGCGGCGGGCCCGATCAACGTGCCGAACGCGACGCTCGTGTACAGCACGCCGATGATCGCGCTCACGTTGCGACCGCCGAAGTAGTCCATCACGACGGCGGGCAACACGGCAACCCAGCCGCCGTAGAACACGCCGAATACGAGTGCGAACGCGGCCAGCGTCGCGACGGTCCCGGCGCCGGCCCATGCGACGAGCGCGACGGCCATGCCCGCGAACATCGCGAGCAGCGACGCGCGGCGGCCGAAGCGGTCGGCAAGGCCGCCGAGGAAGAAGCGCCCTGCGGTGCTGCCGACGCCGATCGCGCCGAGCAGCAGCACGGCCGTCGAAGGCGCGACGCCATGATCGAGCGCATACGGCACGAGGTGCACGAACGGCACGAAGACACCGAACGAGCACACGAGACACGCCGCGTAGAGACTCGCGAACGGCCGCGACGTGACGGCCTCGCGCACGGTCGCGCCAGCAGGCACCGATGCGGCGGTGCCACGCGCTCCGTCGCCCGGATGCGCGCGCGCCGCATCGCCGTCGGGCACCAAGCCGCGTTCGCGCGGATCGTTCTCGATCAACAGCGACATGCCCACGCCCGCCACTACCGCGATCGCCGCCAGCGTGACATACGCACCGCGCCAGCCGACGTGCACGATCAGCGCGGACGCGAGCGGCGGCATCACGAGCGTGCCGACGCCGATCCCCGCGACCGCGAGCCCCGACGCGAAGCCGCGCCGGCGCACGAACCAGCGTTGCACGGCGCCGACGGCGGGCACGTATGCGCAACCGACGCCGAGGCCGACACCGAGCCCGTACGCGACATAGACCTGCAGCAGGGTATGCGCGGCACCGGCCGCCGCGAGACCTGCGGCCGTCAACAGCATGCCGGCGACGGCGAGCCGCCGCGAGCCGAAGCGGTCGGCGAGCGGGCCGCTGACGATGCCGAAGCCGAAATACAGGAAGCCGGCCAGTGAAAACACGAGCGAGATCTGTCCGCGCGACGCAGCGAAATCCCGCTGCAGCGATTCGACGAACGCGCTGAACGTGTACGCACTGCCGAAGCCGACGAACGTGACGGCGAACGCGGCCGCCACCACATACCAGCCGTAAAAGACGCGCGATGCGCGCGGGCCATTCATGACGGTGCTCCTCTCAGGTTCAGCCGGGCGCCACGCGGCGCCCGGATTGCCTCATGGATATAGATGAACTATGTTGATCGCATCGACCGCGTAAATTCCGGCCACGACGATACGATCCAGTGCAACAACGGTACTCGCCCATACCCGTCGCCTCAAACGATATTTCATCGGCCTTTCGCTTTAGAAAAACTCAATGATCCGTTCCCGTCTGCCACCGCTCAACGCGTTGCGTGCGTTCGAGGCGGCCGCCCGCCACCTGTCGGTGAAATCCGCGGCCGAGGAGCTGTCGGTCACGCCCGGCGCGGTGAGCCAGATGATCCGTACGCTCGAGACGCACCTCGGCGTGCAGCTGTTCGAGCGCGTGAACCGCGGGATCCTGCTGACCGCCGCAGGCCGCGACTACCTGCCGCCCGTGCGCAACGCGTTCCGGCAGATCGCCGACGCGTCGCAGCGTGTGTCGGGCGCCGCCGACAGCGGCGTGCTGACGGTGAGCGTCACACCGTTTTTCGCGTCGGCATGGCTCGTGCCGCGCCTCGCGCGGTTCCGCGACGCGTGCCCGGACGTCGACCTGCAGATCGTCGCGAGCCACGCGCTCGCCGATTTCTCGCGCGACGGCGTCGACGTCGCGATCCGTCACGGCCTCGGCCGCTACATCGGGCTGTGCAGCGAACGACTGCTGACGGTGGAGATCGTCGCGCTTGCGGCGCCGGAACTCGTCGCGCGGCTTGGCATGCCGGCCACGCCCGCCGACCTGGCCGGATGGCCACATCTGCACGACGCCGAGCGCAAGGGCTGGCACATCTGGTTCGACGCGCAGCGGATCGACGATTTCGGTCCGCCGCGCGGCCCCGCGTTCGATGATTCCGGCCTGTTGCTGCAGGCGATCCTCGCCGGTCAGGGCGCGGGCCTGCTGCCGGCGGCGATGGTGCGCAACGAGCTCGCGAGCGGCCGGCTCGTGCAGCTTGCCGACGTCGCATGGCTCGACGACTTCGCGTACTACCTCGTCTATCCGCCACATCATGCGGAACGGTCGAAGGTCGCCGCGTTCCGCCGGTGGATTCTCGATGCCGCGCAGGCCGACGGCGCGGCATCGATGACGGGCGCCGCGTAGCGTCGCTGCGCCGTACGGCTGCGGCACCGATATGCAGCCGATCCGCTAACATCCGGCCTGGGCCGTCGGCCCGCCATCGACAGCAGATAACAACATCCGGAGAGAGACCATACCTGCCCTGCTCCGCCGCGCGACGCGCATCGCGACGCTGTCGGCCGCGCTGTTCGTCGCGTGCGCCGCGCTGCCGCCTCCGGCGCATGCATATCGCGCATCGCCCGGCTATGGCTACGGCAACGAAGCCGACCTCGACCGGCACGACACGTACCGCAATCGCGACGGCGACACCGTCCATGCGCCGGCTCATTCGAAATCGGGCCGCGTGCCCGACGGCGCAAGCGCGCGTTGCCGCGACGGCACCTACAGCTTCAGCCGCCATCGGCGCGGCACCTGCTCGGGGCACGGCGGCGTCGCCGCGTGGCTGTGACCGCAGGGGGGCCGAATGGCCAGGTGCGTGCCAGCGGCAGGCGGCGGCGCAGTACAATACGCGCTCGCGCCGCCGACACGCGGCGGCGCCGCCGCACCCCGCGCGGCACGCTCCGTACCGAATCACCCGACGCCGCCACGCCCGCGCGCTGCGCGGCCGTCTCAACCACTTCTGACTTTCACACCGAAATGGCCCAATACGTTTTCACGATGAACCGGGTCGGCAAGATCGTGCCGCCCAAGCGCCAGATCCTGAAGGACATCTCGCTGTCGTTCTTTCCCGGCGCGAAGATCGGCGTGCTCGGCCTGAACGGCTCGGGCAAGTCGACGCTGATCCGCATCATGGCGGGCGTCGACAAGGACATCGAAGGCGAAGCGACGCCGATGCCGAACCTGAACATCGGCTACCTGCCGCAGGAACCGCAGCTCGACCCGACGAAGACGGTGCGCGAAGCCGTCGAGGAAGGCCTCGGCGACCTGTTCCAGGCGAACAAGAAGCTTGAAGAAATCTACGCCGCGTATGCGGAACCGGACGCCGACTTCGACGCGCTCGCGGCCGAGCAGGCGAAATACGAAGCGATCCTCGCATCGAGCGACGGCGGCAGCCCCGAGCAGCAGCTCGAAGTGGCCGCCGACGCGCTGCGCCTGCCGGCGTGGGACGCGAAGATCGAGCACCTGTCGGGCGGCGAAAAGCGCCGCGTCGCGCTGTGCAAGCTGCTGCTCGAGAAGCCGGACATGCTGCTGCTCGACGAACCGACCAACCACCTCGACGCCGAATCGGTCGACTGGCTCGAACAGTTCCTGGTGCGCTTCCCGGGCACCGTCGTCGCCGTCACGCACGATCGCTACTTCCTCGACAACGCGGCTGAGTGGATTCTAGAACTCGACCGCGGCCACGGCATTCCGTGGAAGGGCAACTACAGCAGCTGGCTCGACCAGAAGGAAGAGCGCCTGAAGCAGGAAGAAGCGTCGGAATCGGCACGCCAGAAGGCGATCAAGAAGGAACTGGAGTGGGTGCGCCAGAACCCGAAGGGCCGCCAGGCGAAGTCGAAGGCGCGTATCGCGCGCTTCGAGGAGCTGAACAGCCAGGAATACCAGAAGCGCAACGAAACGCAGGAAATCTTCATTCCGGTCGGCGACCGCCTCGGCAATGAAGTGATCGAGTTCAAGAACGTCAGCAAGGCGTTCGGCGATCGCCTGCTGATCGACAACCTGAACCTGAAGATCCCGGCCGGCGCGATCGTCGGCATCATCGGCCCGAACGGCGCTGGCAAGTCGACGCTGTTCCGGATGCTGACCGGCAAGGAGCAGCCGGATTCGGGCGAAGTCGTGATGGGCCCGACCGTGAAGCTCGCGTACGTCGACCAGAGCCGTGACGCGCTCGACGGCACGAAGACGGTGTTCGAGGAAATCTCGGGCGGCGCCGACGTGCTGACGGTCGGCAAGTACGAAACGCCGTCGCGTGCGTACATCGGCCGCTTCAACTTCAAGGGCGGCGACCAGCAGAAGATCGTCGGCAACCTGTCCGGCGGCGAACGCGGCCGCCTGCACCTCGCGAAGACGCTGATCTCCGGCGGCAACGTGCTGCTGCTCGACGAACCGTCGAACGACCTCGACGTCGAAACGCTGCGCGCGCTGGAAGACGCGCTGCTCGAATTCGCGGGCTCGGTGATGGTGATCTCGCACGATCGCTGGTTCCTCGACCGGATCGCGACGCACATCCTCGCGTTCGAAGGCGATTCGCAGGTCACGTTCTTCGACGGCAACTACCAGGAATACGAAGCCGACAAGCGTGCGCGCCTCGGCGAGGAAGCCGCGAAGCCGAAGCGCCTGCGCTACAAGCCGATCAGCCGCTGAACGGCGCGGCCCGGGCGCCCGGCACTGCGGTGCCGGATGCCGAAAGCGGCCGCCTCCGGATCGGCAAAACAAAAAGCGGGCCAACGGCCCGCTTTTTTTCGTCCGGCGATCGGCCGACCGCCGCCTACGCGAGCGCGCCGAGTTCGCGCAAGCGCGCCTCGGTCTCGGCCGCGCTCGTGTGATGAATGCCGTGCCAGCCGAGCGCCGTCGCGGCCGCTGCGTTCTTCGCGTTGTCGTCGATGAACACGAGTTCGTGCGGCGCAATGCCCGGCAGGTGCGGATCGATGCGCGCGTGCATTTCGCGATAGATCGCCGGATCGGGTTTCACGAGCTTCACGCGGCCCGACACGACGACGTCCGTGAAGCGCCGCAGGACCGAGAAGTTGTCCCATGCGTACGGAAAGGTCTGCGCGGACCAGTTCGTCAGCCCGAAGAGCCGCATACCCTGCGCGTCGAGCCGGTCGACGAGCGCGACGCCTTCGTCGAGCACGCCGCCGATCATCTCGTGCCAGCGCGCGTAGAACGCGCGGATCAGCGCCTCGTGCTCCGGAAACTTCGCGACGAGCTCGCTCGTTCCTTCGTCGATCGTCTGCCCGCCGTCCTGGCGAATCACCCAGTCCATCGCGCACACGTGCGTGAGGAACCAGCGACGCTCGGCGTCGTCCGGAATCAGTTGCCGGTACAGGTACTCGGGGCTCCAGTCGATCAGCACGCCGCCGAAGTCGAACACCACCGCCTTGATGGTCATGCGAACTCCGTCGCGAGCACGTCGTCGAGCCGGTACGCGGGCCGCACCCGTTGCACCGGCCCGCGCTGCATGTCGATCACGATCACGGTGGCGTCCGCCATCGGCTGCCCTCTCCGTCATGGTCCGGCCGTCATCCGGCCGGGGTCGCGCGTTGCGTCAGATCGGCTGCGTGCGGGCGTCGAGCCACGCCTTCGCGTCACCGCTCAGGTGCCGCCCGACACGCTCGCGCACCGTCGCGTGATACGCGTTCAGCCACGCGCGTTCTTCCTCATGCAGCATTTCGACCAGCACGCAGCGCGTGTCGATCGGGCACAGCGTCAGCGTCTCGAACGCGAGGAAGTCGCCGAACTCGGTCTGCCCGCCCGCGCGGTTCACGACCAGGTTCTCGATCCGGATGCCCCATTTGCCGGGCCGGTACACGCCCGGCTCGATCGACGTGATCATCCCTTCTTCCATGGCCGTGTACGGCTCGGCCGGCGCGTAGTGCGAGATGACCTGCGGGCCCTCGTGCACGTTCAGGAAGTAGCCGACGCCGTGGCCGGTGCCATGGCCGTAGTCGAGCCCGGCCGCCCACATCGGCGCGCGCGCGATCGCGTCGAGCATCGGCGAGCGGATGCCGCGCGGGAAGCGTGCACGCGACAGCGCCATCATCGACTTCAGCACGATCGTGAAATCGCGGCGCTGCAGGTCGCCGACCGTACCGACCGGTACGACGCGCGTGATGTCGGTCGTGCCGGTCGTGTACTGGCCGCCCGAATCGACGAGCAGCAGGCCGTTGCCGACGATCGTCGC
>NZ_JSZN01000050.1:0-7811 GCF_000801975.1 Burkholderia sp. A9
CCCACGCCCATGTTGCCGGTGGCGACGCCTTTCACCGAGCCGTCGTCGTTGTAGAGAATCTCCGCAGCGGGGAAGCCCGGGAAGATCTCGACGCCGAGCGCTTCGGCCTGTGCCCCAAGCCAGCGCGTGACGTTGCCCAGCGATATCACGTAGTTGCCGTGGTTCTGGAAGTTGGCGGGCAGCGCCCAGTTGGGCGTCGTGACCGCACTCTTCTCGGACAGGAACAGGAAGCGGTCTTCCGTCACCTCGACATCGAGCGGCGCGCCGCGTTCCTTCCAGTCGGGGAACAGTTCGTTGATCGCGCGCGGGTCCATCACCGCGCCCGACAGGATGTGCGCGCCGATCTCGGAACCCTTCTCGAGCACGCACACGCCGATCTCGGTGCCTTTCTCGGCAGCCAGCTGCTTGAGCCGGATCGCGGCCGACAGCCCGGCGGGGCCGCCGCCGACGATCACGACGTCGTATTCCATCGATTCGCGCGGGCCGTATTGCGCGAGCAAGTCCTGTGTGGTCAAAATCCTGTCTCCTCCTGCGCTCCGACCGTTACGGTCAGAACTGGTCTTCCGTCAATGCGAGCACGCTCTCGTTGCCCTTCGCGCCGACGATCGACGCTTCGAGCCCGCCTGCCTGCACGAGGACGTGTTCCGCATAGCATTGTGCGATCGCGATCTTCGCATCGAAGAACGCCGTGTCGCTCGCGCGGTTCGCGTGCGCCGCCAGCAGCGCGCGCGCCATCTGCCATCCGCACAGCACCACGCCCGCCAGCTTCAGGTAAGGCACGCTGCCCGCGAACACCGCGTTCGGGTCCTGCTTCACGTTCGCCAGCACGTAGTCCACCGCCGCCGACAGCGCGCGCGCGCCCTTCTCCAGCTGCGCCTTCATCGACGCGGCCGCCGCGCCGTCGAGCTGGCCGAGTGCCGCGACAGTTTCGCCGATCTCCGCGATCAGCGCCTTCGCGACCGCGCCGCCGTCGCGCATCGTCTTGCGGCCGACCAGGTCGTTCGCCTGGATCGCCGTCGTGCCTTCATAGATCGCCAGGATCCGCGCATCGCGATAGTACTGCGCCGCGCCGGTTTCCTCGATGAAGCCCATCCCGCCGTGCACCTGCACGCCCAGGCTCGCCACGTCGTTCACCATCTCCGTGCTCCAGCCCTTCACGACCGGCACCAGATATTCGTAGATTGCCTGATGACGCGCCCGCGTCGCCTCGTCCGAATGGCGGTGGGCAATGTCGCTGTGTGCGGCGGCCACATACGCGAGTGCCCGCGCGCCTTCGGTCAGCGCGCGCATCGTGCCGAGCATCCGGCGCACGTCCGGGTGATGGATGATCGACACGGACTGCTTGGCTGACCCGTCCACCGGGCGGCTCTGCACGCGCTCCTTCGCGAATTCCGCCGCCTTCTGGTATGCGCGGTCGGCCACGCCGATCCCCTGCATCCCGACGCCGAAGCGCGCCGCGTTCATCATGATGAACATGTATTCGAGGCCGCGGTTCTCCTCGCCGACCAGGTAGCCGATCGCGCCGCCGTGGTCGCCGTATTGCAGCACCGCCGTCGGGCTCGCCTTGATCCCGAGCTTGTGCTCGATCGACACGCAGTGCACGTCGTTGCGCGCGCCGAGCGAGCCGTCTTCATTGACCAGGAACTTCGGCACGATGAACAGCGAGATGCCCTTCACGCCTTCCGGCGCGCTCGGCGTGCGCGCGAGCACCAGGTGGACGATGTTGTCCGCCATGTCGTGCTCGCCCCACGTGATGAAGATCTTGGTGCCGAACACCTTGTAGGTCCCGTCGCCTTGCGGCTCCGCGCGCGAGCGCACCAGTGCCAGGTCCGAGCCCGCCTGCGGCTCGGTCAGGTTCATCGTGCCCGTCCATTCACCGGAGATCAGCTTCGGCACGTAGCGCTGCTTCTGTTCGTCGGTGCCGGCCGTCAGCAGCGCCTCGATTGCGCCGTCGGTAAGCAGCGGGCACAGCGCGAACGACAGGTTCGACGCGTTCAGCATCTCGATGCACGGCGTCGCGATCAGCTTCGGCAGCCCCTGGCCGTCGTATTCCGACGGGTGCTGCAGCCCCTGCCAGCCGCCTTCGACGAACTGGCGGAACGCAGCGCCGAAACCGGGCGTCGCCGTCACGACGCCGTCCTTCCAGCTGCTCGGATTGCGGTCGCCCTCGACATTCAGCGGCGCCAGCACTTCACCGCAGAATTTCGCGGACTCGTCGAGCACGGCCTGCGCCGTGTCGTAGCCGGCTTCCTCGAAGCCCGGCAACTGCGCAACGGTGTCGATGCCCGCGAGTTCCTTCAGCACGAACAGCATGTCCTTGACGGGGGCGTTATAGCTCATGGTCGATGTTCCAATCAGGCAGTAAATGAGGGCGCCACTGGATCGCTACGGCAAAACCGGCCAGCGCCAGGCGACGACGTGGCCCATCGTAATGCCGCGTCGACGGTTTCCCATTGTCATATCCGGCCCATATGGTGACAAAACCGGCCACGCGATGTGCGGTGCGATGCCGGAAACGGTCGGCCGGGCGGCGGGGTGCCGGTGCCGGTTTTGCCGGAAACGACGTGCAATCGGCGTGCCTGCCGGGTGGGCCGGCCGTGGGGGCGAAGCGGCGGCGCGACCCGCCGGCGAGGCCGGCGACGGGGAGCCGAATATGGGAATCGCCGAAGGATGCCGGCCATGGGAGAGTGCAAAGGGGCCCGGTTATGGGATGACCTTGCACGCGATGAAGCCGACGCGATGGAAATCCGGCAGCGGATGGCGGGCGACTGCAGTTCCGAGTGGGCGGGTTAACCCTCGACTTGGCAACCCGACATGTGTTCCAAGTGATTCGGCGGCAATCGCGACCCATCCCGCCGCTCTAACCCACCGACATCTCAGTAGCGGCGCGCGCTGCTTGCGGGGAGCGCGAAGCGCGATCGGCAGCCCGCTGGCGCGCATCGCTTCATCGCGACGAAATTCGCCACGGCAATGTCCTGATCGTTACGGCCGAGCCACTGCCCGCGCGGACGCGCGTCACGCATAACCCAATGTAATGGCGCCCGGAAAATAAAGCGCATTGACGCTGTTGTAGTGCACGCCAATACTCGGCGCACAGCGAAGGCAATCCGGATATGGAGCGAGACATCGGAACGAGGCGCTACCGGCCCCTCATCGACGCCCTGCTTTCGCGAATGACAGCGTGCACGTCGCGCGTGCACTGCGCCCCAAGGAAGCGACGCCATGAACTCCGTAGACAGCATGTTCGATCCCGCACACGAAGAACACGAAGCACACGACCGACTCTCCCATCCCGGCACCTGGGACAGCACCGGCAGAACCTGGGCGAGCGGCGAACAGCAGACGCTGACGTGCTGCCGCGTCGTCGACGAGACGCACGACGTCAAGAGCTTCGAATTCCGCGTAGGCGACGGCTCGCCGGTTCGCTTCGAACCCGGCCAGTTCATGACGGTGTCGGCAAACGTCCACGGCCAGTCGGTCGAACGCTGCTATACGATCTCGTCGCCGCCGACCCGCCCCTATCTGCTGTCCATCACGGTCAAGCGGGTGCCCGGCGGCGTGATGTCGAACTGGCTGCACGACAACATGAAGCCGGGCAACCCGCTGCTCGCGTACGGCCCGTCGGGCAGCTTCACGCCGACGGCGGCGCCCGCGGCCAAACTGCTGTATCTGTCCGCCGGCTCGGGCGTGACGCCGCTGATGTCGATGACGCGCGCGAGCATCGATCTCGGGCTCGACCTGGACATCGTGTTCGTCCATAGCGCGAGAACGCCCGCCGACATCGTGTTCCGCAAGGAGCTGCAGCGGCTCGGGGCGCTGTCGCCGCGCCTTCGCACGTTCTTCGTCTGCGAAGGCGTCGGCGACGAAGCGCACTGGCCGGGACCGGTCGGCCGGCTCAGCCTGCAACTGCTTGCCGAGCAGGTGCCCGACTACGCCGAACGCGAAGCGTTCACCTGCGGCCCGGCCGGCTACATGAATGCGGTACGCGACGTGTTGCGCGGCGGCGGACACGATCCCGCGCGCTATCACCAGGAAAGCTTCGACATCAGCGCCGGCGTCGCGCCGGAACCGGCGGCCCCCGCTGCCGAAGCGTCGACGGAGACCTTCACGGTCAAGCTGTCGCGCTCGTCGAAGACGTTCACGATGCACGCCGCCGACACCGTGCTGTCGGCGGCCAGAAAGGCCGGCGTCGCGATCCCGTCGTCCTGCAGCCAGGGCATCTGCGGCACCTGCAAGACCAAGCTGCTCGAGGGCTCGGTCGACATGCAGCACAACGGCGGGATTCGGGACCGGGAGGTTCAGAAGGGCTTCCGGCTGCTCTGCTGCAGCCGCCCGACGTCGGACCTCGTGCTGGAGCTCTGATCCGTCGGCAAGCGCGCGCGGCACGGTCACGGGCCCTTCCACATGAAACCCGGATTGCTCCGTCGCGCGAACGCCCCATTCCCTGCAAACGCACCATCAAACCCATTCAGGAGGAACAGTATGGCGGTCGATCAGCTCCAGGATGTAAGCAGTGCTATCGAACTGAACGACAAGGACGCCGTTCTGCGCGACGTACGGGCATACCGGCTTGCGCGGGTTCAGCAACAGCTGCTCGCGCACAAGGTTCCAGCGATCCTGCTCTACGACCCGGTCAATATCCGCTACGCGACCGATACGTCGAACATGCAGGTGTGGGCCGGTCGCAACCCCGCGCGCTACGTGATGGTGTTCGCCACCGGCCGCATCGTCGCGTGGGAGTTCCACAGCAGCGCGCACGTGTGGGACGGGCTGAATCTCGATGTGGAGTTGCGCGGCGCCGTCAGCTGGACCTACTTCAACGCCGGCCCCAATGCGGAGCAGCGCGTCGAAACTTGGAGCGCCGAGATCGTCGACGTGTTCCGCAAGCATGCGCCAGGCGAGCGCTTCCTGGCCGTCGATCGCCTCGACCCGTTCGGCACTGCGTACCTCGAGAAGCACGGCCTCACGCTGACGGACGGCCAGGAACTGATGGAAACCGCCCGGCTCATCAAGTCGTCCGGCGAGCTCGTGTTGATCGGCGAATCGCTGCGCACCGCCGAGAAAGGCATCGAGCGGATGCGCCGCGAGCTGCGCCCGGGCCTGACCGAAAACGACATCTGGGCGAACCTGCATGACGAGAACATCCGCAATGGCGGCGAATGGATCGAAACGCGCCTGCTGGCGTCTGGCGACCGGACCAACCCGTGGATGCACGAGTGTTCGTCGCGGGTGCTGCAGGCGGGCGACCTGCTCGCGTTCGATACCGACATGGTCGGGCCGAACGGCTATTGCTCGGACATCTCCCGCACCTGGCTCGTCGGCGACGGCCGGCCGTCGGACGAGCAACGCAAGCTGTACGAGTACGCGTACGCGCAAGTCCACTTCAACATGGATCTGCTGCGGCCCGGGATGACGTTCCGCGAGTTCGCGGAAAAGGCGTGGAAGATCCCCGACCCATTCGTGAAGAACCGCTACTGCTGTCTTGCGCACGGCATCGGGATGGTCGACGAGTATCCGGCGATCGCGCATCAGGTCGACTGGGAAAGCTCGGGTTATGACGGCCAGTTCGAGGTCGGCATGACTGTCTGCGTCGAAAGCTACATCGGCGCGGAAGGCGGCAGCCAGGGCGTCAAGCTCGAACAGCAGGTCGTGCTGACCGAACACGGCTGCGTGTCGCTGACCGACTGCAGCTTCGAAACCGACTGGCTGTAATGCTTCACGGAAGGCGTCGCCTTCCATCCAATTACCCGTCACATCGGGAGACACGATGTCAGGCAATCGTGGCGTTGTTCATGTCGGTCCGGGGAAGGTCGAGGTACGCAGCATCGCCTTCCCGGATCTCGTCGATCCGTCGGGCCGCAAGGCCAGTCACGGCGTCATCCTCCGCGTGGTCGCCACCAATATCTGCGGCTCGGACCAGCATATGGTGCGCGGCCAGACGCCGGTGATGAAGTACAACCGCAACCTGATGCAGGCGATTCTGTGGGATCGGCTGAATAGCGCCGAAGTGGTCAACGTGAACGCCATCGATCTCGACAACGTACCGAGCGGTTACGCGGCGTTCGATTCGGGCGTGCCGAAGAAATTCGTGATCGATCCGCACGGCAGATTGCAGGCGGCGGCATGATGCACCATCGGTAGCGATACGTGCATGGCGGCCGGTGCCAAATCGGCCGCCCTTTTTCGCTGTCCGGACCCGTGCGTTTCTGCGTAGACTTTCGTCTCATCAGGCCACATGACCACGGGAGCAGCGAGCAAGATGAGTCAACGCCCGAAGCACATCGCCGATTTCGTCGGGATAACCGGCGATCTGTTCCAGTCGGAAACGCTTCCTCCCGCCGCGCGCGCGTTCGCACCGAAAGTATTCGCGCGGCTGCAGGAACCGTCGGACAACGGAATGCGGAACGCCGTGCGATATCCGGCATGCGCATGGCTCGATCCTGCGCTCGAATCGGTCGCACGCGTCAACCCGGCGTTCGCCACCATCGCGCAGCTGATCAAGTCGCTCGAACCTGTGATCGGCTGGTCGCGACGCACAACGGGAAAGGACGGCAGTCCGAACTACATCGACGGGCACGTGAACGGAATGATTTGCGGACCCGGCGGCGCGGAAAGCCGTGACGACATTCAACTCGGCTTCTCGCTGCTGATGCCCGGCGTCAGGTACCCGGATCATGCTCACGCGCCGGAGGAAGCGTACGTGCTCATGACCGCCGGTGAATTCCGCCAGCAGAACGGCGCCTGGTTCGATCCTGGAATCGGTAGCGGCATCCACAATCTGCCCGGCGCGCTGCATGCGATGCGCTCCAGCGACACGCCGTTCCTCGCGATATGGTGCCTGCTGAATTAATCTGACGATCGTCGCGATGCGCTGATGGGTCCGCCTGCGATCAGCGGCCAGCCATTGACCTACCGGTCGGTCTGGATTGTTGCAGACCGTTGTTGAACGATATCCATCCGTTTCGCGATCGGCCGGATCGTGCCGGCGTACGTGTAAACGATTCAACGCCGGCTCGACACTTCAGTTGCGGTGTACTTCGACGAAATCGCCCCCAAGGATTGCGAGCCAGTCGAGCAACGAGCGGCGCGATCACCGATGGGAGCCGGCCATGGGAATCCGTGAAGGAAGCCGGTTATGGGAACCGCACGCGATCCCGCCGCACGCCGGCCGGCTCAGGCAGCAGCGCACCCGCGCCACACCAGTGAAGCGGCAGTCCAGCCGCGTCGTCAACATCCGTTCGGCCGACGCGATATTGCTCGCCCGTGGATAAAACACAACAGTACAACGGAAGATGCGCTGGAGGCGCTCGCTGCCTCGATAGCCTCATTGTTATGGGGCATACTCTATTCGCGCTCGGTGAACGGTCGTTCGATTTTTGACGCAAACCCGCGCGCCAGCTACTAAACACGCACATGATTCTGGTACCTTGACGCACCGGCCCGAGCGATTTGCGATGGCCATCACCCATCTTTCACACTATGACATTACAGATTGGGATTCCTCTGGAGACAGCCACTGGTGAACGGCGCGTAGCGACCGTGCCCGAAGTGGTCGAGAAACTGATCAAGCTGGGTTTTTCGGTCGCCGTCCAAAGCGGCGCCGGGGCCGGCGCGAACTTTGACGATGACGCGTACCGCGCGGCCGGTGCAACCGTCGCCGCAACCGCGGCCGAGCTCTGGTCCGGCAGCGACATCGTGTTCAAGGTGCGCCCGCCGAGCGCTGACGAAGTCGCGCTGATGCGCGAGGGCGGCACGCTCATCGGTTTCGTGTGGCCGGCGCAGAACCCCGAACTGATGCAGCAGCTGGCCGC
>NZ_JSZN01000051.1:0-1439 GCF_000801975.1 Burkholderia sp. A9
CGTGCGGCTCGAGAAGCGCGGCGGCCTGGCGCCGGTCCGCGCCGACGAGACGTCGGCGCGCGCGGGCGCGACCCACGCGGAACTGTTCCGCGCGGCCGTGCAGACCTGGCCGGAAGTGGTCGCGTGCCACGCGATGACCGGCGACATGGATTACCTGCTGCGCGTGCAGGTCGAGGACATGGCGCACTTCTCCCGCTTCGTGCAGGAGCATTTGTTGCACCATCCGTCGGTGATCGACGTGAAGACGAGCTTCTCGCTCGAATGCTTCAAGGAGACGACGGCGTTGCCGATCCGGTCGGTGCGCTAGCTAGCGCGCGACGATCGCGAGGCGGGAAAGGGCGGAAGACCGGGCGCCCCGCGGGGCAGCCCGGTTGGCCGACGTCACGCCGTCAGCGCGGCGGGCATCAGCGATTCGATGAACTTCGACGTGCGGTGCGCCTGGCGCTTGAGCGCGTAGTCGAACACCGCGGCCTGCTCCTGCAGCATCTCGGCGAGGATCGTCGAATGGTCGGCCGGCGGCAGCGACAGATACGCGTCGGCTTCGCCGTACGCGTACTCGATCCGCATCCCGGACTTCTTCGCGATGTGCATCATCGTCGCGTTGCGCGACAGGCAATGCATGTACAGCATCGTCACACGCGTGTTGCGGCTGCGGATCGCCGCGCGCTCGAACAGCTTCGAGCCGACGCCGCGGCCGCGGGCGCTTTCGAGCACCGACACGCCGAACTCGGCCGTGCGCTTGTCGCCGTCGGCGGGCAGGTAGGCCAGGTGGCCGACGCCGATCAGTTCAAGCGCGTGGTCGAACACGCCGAACACGGTGTCGCGACCGAAGTCGATCGTGCGGACATAGTTCTCGATCACGTGGTCGGGCACCATCTGGCCGAAGCGCAGCAGGCGGTCCTCTTCGTCGAGCGAGAGAAAGTGGGTGAGCATTTGCTCACGGTCTTTGGAAGCCAGTTCCCTGACGAGAACCGGCGCAGTACCGGCGTTGCCGACAACATCGGCACGGCGGTTGAATTGCGTGTTCATCGTGGGTTCCTCAGTCGGTAGCCGCACAACGGGTTGTGCGATGCAGCAGCATTTTACCCGAGTCGAGGTCGAAGGATTGGGGAAAACCCGTATGTTGTCTTGAGGGTGAATTCTAAATCCGCTTAGTTCATAAGATACTTCATTGATTTTAAACGAATTTAAAATTCATCATATGAAACGCGCGGCAGGCTGTCTCAGTGTGCCCGCCGTGCAGCGCATGCTGCTGCGCGGCAATCACGCGCCGGGCGACAGTCCGCGTTCCATCAGGTCGATCACCTGCTCGGCGAAGTCGCGGTAGCCGAGGCGGCCGCCCGGCTTGAGCCACGTGAACGTCCAGTTGATCATCCCGAACACCATCATCGTGACCGACGTCTGGTTTTCCTTCGAGATCCGGTCCGGATACGCGCGCG
>NZ_JSZN01000052.1:0-18076 GCF_000801975.1 Burkholderia sp. A9
CGCTTCGCAATCCGCGAAGGCGGCCGTACCGTCGGCGCCGGCGTCGTCGCCAAGATCATCGAGTAAGCCAGTTATTCGTTGATCGACAGTTTTGGGGCTGGCAACAGCCGGCCCCAGCATGGTTTAGGGGTATAGCTCAACTGGCAGAGCGTCGGTCTCCAAAACCGAAGGTTGGGGGTTCGATTCCCTCTGCCCCTGCCAAAAATCGCCACGTGTCCTACGTGGCATTTGTTTTAAGGTGTTATGGCGAATCCATCCGTCGAAACTGTAAATACCTCCGGCGATAAGCTGATGCTGGCCCTGGGCGTATTGCTGGTCTTGGCCGGATTCGTGGGCTTCTTCTGGCTGGCCAACCAGCAGTGGTATGTCCGCGGTGCCGCTTTGGCGGTAGGTATCATCGCTGGCGTGGCCGTCGGGCTGATGTCCGCACCTGGCAAGAGCCTCATCGCGTTTGCCAAGGATTCGTACAAGGAAGTCCGCAAGGTCGTTTGGCCCACCCGCAAGGAAGCGACGCAAACCACACTCGTCGTGTTCGGTTTTGTGCTCGTGATGGCGATTTTCCTCTGGTTGAGTGACAAATCGATCGAATGGGTGATTTTCTCGGCGATTCTGGGTTGGAAATGATATGAGCGATACTCCGGCATCCCCGAGCGGAAAGCGTTGGTACGTCGTGCACGCCTACTCCGGTATGGAGAAGAGCGTGCAACGTGCGCTTCAGGAGCGCATCGAACGTGCTGGCATGCAGGATAAATTCGGTCAGATCCTGGTCCCGACCGAAGAAGTGGTCGAAGTCAAGGGCGGCCACAAGGCTGTAACCGAGCGTCGTTTCTTCCCCGGCTACGTGCTGGTTGAGATGGAAATGACGGACGAAACGTGGCACCTCGTGAAGAACACGGCGAAGGTCACGGGTTTCGTCGGCGGTGCGCGTAACCGCCCGACCCCGATTTCCCCGAAGGAAGTCGAAAAGATCATGTCGCAGATGCAGGAAGGCGTTGAGAAGCCGCGCCCGAAGACCCTGTTCGAAGTTGGCGAGATGGTGCGTGTCAAGGAAGGCCCGTTCACGGACTTCAATGGCACGGTCGAAGAAGTCAACTACGAGAAATCGCGCGTGCGTGTGTCGGTCACCATCTTTGGCCGCTCCACCCCTGTCGAACTCGAGTTCGGCCAGGTCGAAAAAGTTTGATCCCGATTCGGCGGGCAGCCTCGGCTGCCCGCCTTCGCGCTTACGGTCCGCGTCATGGCCGTTGAGGAGCGTCAGTAGCCAGCGGCGAAAGCGCGTTATTACTCACCGAACGCCCCTCCGGCGTTCCAATGAGGTTCACAAATGGCAAAGAAGATTATCGGCTTTATCAAGCTGCAGATCCCTGCAGGTAAAGCCAACCCGTCGCCGCCGGTCGGTCCGGCACTGGGCCAGCGCGGCCTGAACATCATGGAGTTCTGCAAGGCGTTCAACGCGCAGACTCAAGGCATGGAGCCGGGTCTGCCGGTGCCGGTGGTCATCACGGCATTCGCTGACAAGAGCTTCACGTTCGTGATGAAGACGCCGCCGGCGACCGTCCTGATCAAGAAGGCGGCGAAGGTGGACAAGGGCTCGAGCAAGCCGCACACCGACAAGGTCGGTTCGATCACGCGCGCTCAAGCCGAAGAAATCGCGAAGACCAAGATGCCGGACCTTACGGCAGCTGATCTGGACGCAGCCGTTCGCACCATCGCTGGTAGCGCACGCTCGATGGGCATCACTGTGGAGGGCGTGTAAATGGCTAAGATCTCCAAGCGCCGTCAGGCATTTGCCGCCAAGGTCGACCGTCAGAAGCTGTACGCGATCGAAGACGCACTGGCACTCGTGAAGGAATGCGCGAGCGCGAAGTTCAACGAGTCGATCGACGTCGCAGTTCAGCTCGGCATCGATGCGAAGAAGTCGGACCAGGTCGTTCGTGGTTCGGTCGTCCTGCCGGCAGGTACGGGCAAGTCGGTTCGCGTTGCCGTGTTCGCGCAAGGCGAGAAGGCCGAGCAGGCTCGTGCAGCAGGCGCGGAAATCGTCGGTATGGAAGACCTGGCTGAGCAGATCAAGGCTGGCCAGATGGACTTCGACATCGTGATCGCTTCGCCGGACACGATGCGTATCGTCGGTACGCTCGGCCAGATCCTCGGCCCGCGCGGCCTGATGCCGAACCCGAAGGTCGGCACGGTCACGCCGGACGTCGCAACCGCCGTCAAGAACGCGAAGGCTGGTCAGGTGCAATTCCGTGTCGACAAGGCCGGTATCATCCACGCGACCATCGGCCGTGCATCGTTCGAATCGACCGCACTGCGTTCGAACCTGTCGGCGCTGATCGAAGCGCTGCAGAAGGCGAAGCCGGCAACGAGCAAGGGCATCTACCTGCGCAAGATCGCACTGTCGAGCACGATGGGCGTCGGCGTGCGTGTCGACCAGGCTACGCTGGCAGCACAGTAAGCAAGTATTCGGGCCGCTTCGTTCGCGAAGCGGCCTACATGGGCTTTGGGCGGTTGTTCGTGCAGTAGCGCGGGCAACCGGTTATCAAAGACCGTTGGTGGGACGCAGCAGGCAGGCGATCCCTTAATTCAAGCCAACGCAGATGGCGAACCCGAAAAAGTTTTGCAGTGGTGAAGCCGCAGGTCGTGAAGCGATTCACGGCGTGAGGTGGAAATACTCCTAACGAGGTCGGACGCCGTTGTTGAACGAGGTACGTGAGGTTTCGGCCATGCCGGCCGCGCCGAACGTATCGTTTCTGGAGGCTAACCGTGCCGCTTAATAGAGAAGACAAGCAAGCCGTCGTCGCTGAGGTTGCCGCGCAAGTCGCGAAGGCCCAGACCGTTGTGCTGGCTGAGTATCGTGGAATTGCGGTTGGCGATCTGACCAAGCTGCGCGCGAAAGCGCGTGAGCAACAGGTTTACCTGCGCGTGTTGAAGAACACGCTGGCGCGTCGCGCTGTTGAAGGTACGCCTTTTGCTCCGCTGGCAGAGCAGATGACTGGTCCGCTGATCTACGGCATCTCGGAAGATGCAATTGCTGCTGCGAAGGTCGTTCACGACTTCAGCAAGAGCAATGACAAGTTGGTCATCAAGGCTGGTGCGTTCGATGGCAAGGTGATGGACAAGGCTGGCGTGCAAGCGCTGGCAAGCATCCCGAGCCGCGAAGAACTGCTCTCGAAGCTGCTGTTCGTTATGCAATCGCCTGTTTCGGGCTTTGCGCGTGCCCTGGCCGCGCTCGCCGAGAAGAAGCAAGCGGAAGCTGCGTAAGCGAACGTGCATCAGCGTTACTGATCGCTGGCTGTATCCGAATTCAATTTAGGAGTATTTCAAATGGCAATCGCAAAAGAAGACATCCTGGCAGCAGTCGAAGGGATGACCGTTCTGGAACTGAACGAACTGGTCAAGGCATTCGAAGAGAAGTTTGGCGTGTCGGCAGCTGCAGTGGCAGTCGCTGGCCCGGCAGGCGGCGGCGCTGCTGCTGCTGCAGAAGAGAAGACCGAATTCACGGTCGTTCTGACTGAAGCAGGCAGCAACAAGGTTGCAGTCATCAAGGCAGTTCGTGAACTGACGGGCCTGGGCCTGAAGGAAGCGAAGGACGTCGTTGACGGCGCACCGAAGGCTGTCAAGGAAGGCGTCGACAAGGCTGCTGCTGACGAAGCCAAGAAGAAGCTGGAAGAAGCAGGCGCGAAGGTCGAAGTCAAGTAAGTTTCGGCGCGCTGTGCGAAGGCTGGCGGTATTTTCACCGCCGGCCTTTTTGTGCTTTGTGGGGACGTTATTCTGGCACTCATTCGGGAGCCCGAATAATCGGCCCCAGAAGCCAAAGAAAACCGCCTGATCGTAGTGATTGGCCACGATTGGCGGTTCTCTTTGTCTTCTGAAGCGACTGCAGAAGGCAAGTTTGGTCGGGTAGCGGGCAACACAGGCATCCGCTGCCGTCAGCCAGCGGTTGGTAGCGGCCAACCACCAAGCTTCTCGGCTCGTTCAAGCCGTCGGACGGCCATCGGGTCTCAGTCGGTGAACACTCGGGTTTGAAACGTCCAGGTATTCCGCCTCGATAGCACCCGCCGTGATTCGGAGATCGTATGCAATATTCCTTCACCGAGAAGAAGCGCATTCGCAAGAGTTTCGCGAAGCGCCCCATCGTTCACCAAGTTCCTTTCTTGCTGGCTACCCAGCTTGAATCATTCAGCACGTTTCTGCAAGCCGATGTGCCGGCCACGCAACGCAAGCCTGAAGGTTTGCAGGCCGCATTCACATCGGTATTTCCCATTGTTTCGCACAACGGCTTCGCGCGCCTCGAGTTCGTGAGCTATGCGCTGTCCGCGCCGGCATTCAACATCAAGGAATGCCAGCAGCGTGGCCTGACGTACTGCTCCGCGCTGCGCGCGAAGGTCCGCCTCGTCATCCTCGACAAGGAATCGCCGAACAAGCCGGTCGTCAAGGAAGTGAAGGAGCAGGAAGTGTACATGGGCGAAATGCCGCTCATGACGCCGACGGGCTCGTTCGTCATCAACGGCACCGAGCGTGTCATCGTCTCGCAGCTGCACCGTTCGCCGGGCGTGTTCTTCGAGCACGACAAGGGCAAGACGCACAGCTCGGGCAAGCTGCTGTTCTCGGCACGGATCATTCCGTACCGCGGCTCGTGGCTCGACTTCGAATTCGATCCGAAGGACATCCTGTACTTCCGCGTCGACCGTCGCCGCAAGATGCCGGTCACGATCCTGCTGAAGGCCATCGGCCTGACGCCGGAACAGATCCTCGCGAACTTCTTCGTGTTCGACAACTTCACGCTGATGGACGAAGGCGCGCAACTCGAGTTCGTGCCCGAGCGCCTGCGTGGCGAAGTCGCGCGTTTCGACATCACGGATCGCGACGGCAAGGTCATCGTCCAGAAGGACAAGCGGATCAACGCGAAGCACATTCGTGATCTCGAAGCCGCGAAGACCAAGTTCATCTCGGTGCCGGAAGACTATCTGCTCGGCCGCGTGCTGGCGAAGAACGTCGTCGACGGCGACACCGGCGAGGTGATCGCGAGCGCGAACGACGAAGTCACGGAAAGCGTGCTCGAGAAGCTGCGCGAAGCGGGCATCAAGGATATCCAGACGCTCTACACGAACGATCTGGACCAGGGTCCGTACATCTCGTCGACGCTGCGTGTCGACGAAACGACCGACAAGACGGCCGCGCGCATCGCGATCTACCGCATGATGCGTCCGGGCGAGCCGCCGACCGAAGAAGCGGTCGAGGCCCTGTTCAACCGTCTGTTCTACAGCGAAGAAGCGTACGACCTGTCGAAGGTCGGCCGTATGAAGTTCAACCGCCGCGTCAGCCGTGACGAGATCACCGGCCCGATGACGCTGCAGGACGACGACATTCTCGCGACGATCAAGATCCTCGTCGAGCTGCGCAACGGCAAGGGCGAAGTGGACGACATCGACCACCTCGGCAACCGTCGTGTGCGTTGCGTCGGCGAACTGGCGGAAAACCAGTTCCGCGCGGGTCTCGTGCGTGTCGAGCGCGCGGTCAAGGAACGCCTCGGCCAGGCCGAAAGCGAAAACCTGATGCCGCACGACCTGATCAACTCGAAGCCGATTTCGTCGGCAATTCGCGAGTTCTTCGGTTCGTCGCAGCTGTCGCAGTTCATGGACCAGACCAACCCGCTGTCGGAAATCACGCACAAGCGCCGTGTTTCCGCACTGGGCCCGGGCGGTCTGACGCGCGAACGCGCAGGCTTCGAAGTTCGTGACGTGCACCCGACCCACTATGGCCGCGTGTGCCCGATCGAAACGCCGGAAGGTCCGAACATCGGTCTGATCAACTCGCTCGCACTGTATGCGCACCTGAACGAATACGGCTTCCTCGAGACGCCGTACCGCAAGGTCGTGGACAGCAAGGTGACCGACCAGATCGACTACCTGTCGGCGATCGAAGAAGGCCGTTACATGATCGCGCAGGCGAACGCCGCGATCGACGAGAACGGCCAGCTGATCGACGAACTCGTGTCGTCGCGTGAAGCCGGCGAAACGATGATGGTCACGCCGGACCGTATCCAGTACATGGACGTCGCGCCGTCGCAGATCGTGTCGGTTGCAGCTTCGCTGATCCCGTTCCTCGAGCACGACGACGCGAACCGTGCACTGATGGGTTCGAACATGCAGCGTCAGGCCGTGCCGTGTCTGCGTCCGGAGAAGCCGGTCGTCGGTACGGGCATCGAGCGTACCTGCGCGGTCGACTCGGGCACCACGGTTCAGGCGTTCCGTGGCGGCGTCGTCGACTATGTCGACGCAGGCCGTATCGTGATTCGCGTGAACGACGACGAAGCGGTCGCAGGTGAAGTCGGTGTCGACATCTACAACCTGATCAAGTACACGCGTTCGAACCAGAACACGAACATCAACCAGCGTCCGATCGTGAAGATGGGCGACAAGGTCTCGCGCGGCGACGTGCTGGCCGACGGCGCCTCGACGGACCTGGGCGAGCTCGCGCTCGGCCAGAACATGCTGATCGCGTTCATGCCGTGGAACGGCTACAACTTCGAGGACTCGATCCTGATCTCGGAGAAGGTGGTCGCGGACGATCGCTACACGTCGATCCACATCGAAGAGCTGAACGTCGTTGCACGTGACACGAAGCTCGGGCCGGAAGAAATCACGCGCGACATCTCGAACCTGGCGGAAGTCCAGCTCGGCCGTCTCGACGAATCGGGCATCGTGTACATCGGTGCTGAAGTCGAAGCGGGCGACGTACTGGTCGGCAAGGTCACGCCGAAGGGCGAGACCCAGCTGACGCCGGAAGAGAAGCTGCTGCGCGCGATCTTCGGCGAGAAGGCTTCGGACGTGAAGGATACGTCGCTGCGCGTGCCGTCGGGCATGAGCGGTACCGTGATCGACGTCCAGGTGTTCACGCGTGAAGGCATCCAGCGCGACAAGCGTGCACAACAGATCATCGACGACGAACTGAAGCGCTACCGTCTCGACCTGAACGACCAGCTGCGCATCGTGGAAGGCGACGCGTTCCAGCGTCTCGCCCGCATGCTGGTGGGCAAGGTCGCGAACGGCGGTCCGAAGAAGCTCGCGAAGGGCACGAAGATCGACCAGGCTTACCTGGAAGACCTCGACCACTACCACTGGTTCGACATCCGCCTCGCGGACGACGAAGCAGCGGCATCGCTCGAAGCAATCAAGAACTCGATCGAAGAGAAGCGTCACCAGTTCGACCTCGCGTTCGAAGAGAAGCGCAAGAAGCTCACGCAAGGCGACGAACTGCCGCCGGGCGTGCTGAAGATGGTCAAGGTGTACCTGGCGGTGAAGCGCCGCCTGCAGCCTGGCGACAAGATGGCAGGCCGTCACGGTAACAAGGGTGTCGTGTCGAAGATCGTTCCGATCGAAGACATGCCGTACATGGCCGATGGCCGTCCGGCAGACGTCGTGCTGAACCCGCTCGGCGTGCCGTCGCGGATGAACGTGGGTCAGGTTCTGGAAGTGCACCTCGGCTGGGCCGCGAAGGGCCTCGGCTGGCGTATCGGCGAAATGCTGCAGCGTCAGGCGAAGATCGAGGAAATGCGCGTATTCCTGACGAAGATCTACAACGATTCGGGCCGCCAGGAAGATCTGGAAAGCTTCACCGACGACGAGATCCTCGAACTCGCGAAGAACCTGCGTGAAGGCGTGCCGTTTGCAACGCCGGTGTTCGACGGTGCGACCGAGGAAGAAATGAGCAAGATGCTCGATCTGGCCTTCCCGGACGACATCGCGGAACAGCTCGGCATGAACCCGTCGAAGAACCAGGTCCGTCTGTACGACGGCCGCACGGGTGAAATGTTCGAACGTCGCGTGACGCTTGGCTACATGCACTACCTGAAGCTGCACCACTTGGTCGACGACAAGATGCACGCGCGTTCGACGGGCCCATACTCGCTCGTCACGCAGCAGCCGCTGGGTGGTAAGGCGCAGTTCGGTGGCCAGCGTTTCGGTGAAATGGAAGTGTGGGCACTCGAAGCGTACGGCGCGTCCTACGTGCTGCAGGAAATGCTGACGGTGAAGTCGGATGACGTGAACGGCCGGACCAAGGTCTATGAGAACCTGGTCAAGGGCGATCATGTGATCGATGCAGGCATGCCGGAATCCTTCAACGTGCTCGTGAAGGAAATCCGCTCGCTCGGTATCGACATCGATCTCGACCGCAATTAATCGGACTACGGAGAGAAGGCAATGAAAGCTCTGCTCGATCTATTCAAGCAAGTCCAACAGGAAGAAGTTTTCGACGCGATCAAGATCGGTCTGGCCTCGCCGGACAAGATCCGTTCGTGGTCGTTCGGCGAAGTGAAGAAGCCGGAGACCATCAACTACCGTACGTTCAAGCCGGAACGCGATGGTCTCTTCTGCGCGAAGATCTTCGGGCCGATCAAGGACTACGAGTGCCTGTGCGGCAAGTACAAGCGCCTGAAGCATCGCGGCGTGATCTGCGAGAAGTGCGGCGTCGAAGTCACGTTGGCGAAGGTGCGCCGCGAGCGCATGGGCCACATCGAGCTCGCCTCGCCGGTCGCGCACATCTGGTTCCTGAAGTCGCTGCCGTCGCGTCTGGGCATGGTGCTCGACATGACGCTGCGCGACATCGAACGCGTGCTGTACTTCGAAGCATACGTAGTGATCGAACCGGGCATGACGCCGCTGAAGGCGCGGCAGATCATGACCGAAGAGGATTACTACAACAAGGTCGAGGAATACGGCGACGAATTCCGTGCCGAGATGGGCGCGGAAGGCGTGCGTGAACTGCTGCGCGCGATCAACATCGACGAGCAGGTCGAGACGCTGCGCACCGAGCTGAAGAACACCGGCTCGGAAGCGAAGATCAAGAAGTACGCGAAGCGCCTGAAGGTCCTCGAGGCATTCCAGCGCTCGGGCATCAAGCCGGAGTGGATGATCCTCGAAGTGCTGCCGGTGCTGCCGCCGGAACTGCGTCCGCTCGTGCCGCTGGACGGCGGCCGGTTCGCGACGTCGGACCTGAACGACCTGTATCGCCGCGTGATCAACCGTAACAACCGGTTGAAGCGTCTGCTCGAGCTGAAGGCACCTGAAATCATCGTCCGCAACGAAAAGCGGATGCTGCAGGAAGCCGTCGACTCGCTGCTCGACAACGGTCGTCGCGGCAAGGCGATGACGGGCGCGAACAAGCGTCCGCTGAAGTCGCTCGCCGACATGATCAAGGGCAAGGGCGGTCGTTTCCGTCAGAACCTGCTGGGCAAGCGCGTCGACTACTCGGGCCGTTCGGTCATCGTGGTCGGCCCGACGCTGAAGCTGCACCAGTGCGGTCTGCCGAAGCTGATGGCGCTCGAGCTGTTCAAGCCGTTCATCTTCAACAAGCTGGAAGTGATGGGCGTCGCGACGACCATCAAGGCTGCGAAGAAGGAAGTCGAGAACCAGACGCCGGTGGTGTGGGACATCCTCGAAGAGGTGATCCGCGAGCACCCGGTGATGCTGAACCGTGCGCCGACGCTGCACCGTCTCGGTATCCAGGCGTTCGAGCCGGTGCTGATCGAAGGCAAGGCAATTCAGCTGCACCCGCTCGTCTGCGCGGCGTTCAACGCCGACTTCGACGGTGACCAGATGGCCGTTCACGTGCCGCTGTCGCTCGAAGCGCAGATGGAAGCGCGTACGCTGATGCTGGCGTCGAACAACGTGCTGTTCCCGGCCAACGGCGATCCGTCGATCGTGCCGTCGCAGGATATCGTGCTGGGTCTGTACTACGCGACCCGCGAAGCGATCAACGGCAAGGGCGAAGGCCTGTCGTTCACCGGCGTGTCGGAAGCGATCCGCGCGTACGAGAACAAGGAAGTCGAGCTCGCATCGCGCGTCAACGTGCGGATCACCGAAATGGTCCGCAACGAGGACACGTCGGAAGGCGCGCCGCAGTTCGTGCCGAAGATCTCGTTGTACGCGACGACCGTCGGCCGCGCGATCCTGTCGGAGATCCTGCCGCACGGCCTGCCGTTCTCGGTGCTGAACAAGCCGCTGAAGAAGAAGGAAATCTCGCGCCTGATCAACACGGCGTTCCGCAAGTGCGGTCTGCGTGCGACGGTGGTGTTTGCCGACCAGCTGATGCAGTCGGGTTTCCGTCTCGCGACGCGCGCCGGTATTTCGATCTGCGTGGACGACATGCTCGTGCCGCCGCAGAAGGAAACGATCGTCGGCGACGCCGCGAAGAAGGTGAAGGAATACGACCGCCAGTACATGTCGGGTCTCGTCACCGCGCAGGAACGCTACAACAACGTGGTCGACATCTGGTCGGCAACGTCGGAAGCGGTCGGCAAGGCGATGATGGAGCAGCTGTCGACGGAGCCGGTGACGGACCGCGACGGCAACGAGACGCGCCAGGAGTCGTTCAACTCGATCTACATGATGGCCGACTCGGGCGCCCGGGGTTCGGCGGTTCAGATTCGTCAGCTGGCCGGTATGCGAGGCCTGATGGCGAAGCCGGACGGCTCGATTATCGAGACGCCGATTACCGCGAACTTCCGCGAAGGCCTGAACGTGTTGCAGTACTTCATCTCGACCCACGGTGCACGTAAGGGTCTGGCTGATACGGCACTGAAGACCGCGAACTCGGGTTACCTGACGCGTCGTCTCGTCGACGTCACGCAAGATCTGGTGGTGGTCGAAGACGATTGCGGCACGTCGAACGGCGTCGCGATGAAGGCACTGGTCGAAGGCGGTGAAGTCGTCGAAGCGCTGCGCGACCGTATCCTCGGCCGCGTCGCGGTCGCGGACGTCGTGAACCCGGAAACGCAGGAAACGGTGTACGAATCGGGCATGCTGCTCGACGAAACGGCGGTCGAGGAAATCGAACGCCTCGGCATCGACGAAGTGCGCGTGCGCACGCCGCTGACCTGCGAAACGCGCTACGGCCTGTGCGCAGCCTGCTACGGCCGTGACCTCGGCCGTGGCTCGCTCGTGAACGTCGGCGAAGCAGTCGGCGTGATCGCGGCACAGTCGATCGGTGAACCGGGCACGCAGCTGACGATGCGTACGTTCCACATCGGTGGTGCGGCATCGCGTGCGGCAGTGGCGTCGTCGGTCGAAGCGAAGAGCAACGGTATCGTGCGTTTCACGGCGACGATGCGCTACGTCACCAACGCGAAGGGCGAGCAGATCGTCATCTCGCGTTCGGGCGAGGCGCTGATCACCGACGATTTCGGTCGCGAGCGCGAGCGTCACAAAGTGCCGTACGGCGCGACGCTGCTGCAGCTCGACGGCGCGACGATCAAGGCCGGCACGCAGCTGGCGACGTGGGATCCGATGACGCGTCCGATCATCACCGAGTACGGTGGTACGGTGAAGTTCGAGAACGTCGAGGAAGGCGTGACCGTCGCGAAGCAGATCGACGACGTGACCGGCCTGTCGACGCTGGTCGTGATCGACGTGAAGCGTCGTGGTTCGCAAGCTTCGAAGAGCGTGCGTCCGCAGGTGAAACTGCTCGACGCGAACGGCGACGAAGTGAAGATCCCGGGTACGGAGCACGCAGTGCAGATCGGCTTCCAGGTCGGCGCACTGATCACCGTGAAGGACGGCCAGCAGGTGCAGGTGGGTGAAGTGCTCGCACGTATCCCGACCGAAGCGCAGAAGACGCGTGACATTACCGGCGGTCTGCCGCGGGTGGCGGAACTGTTCGAAGCGCGTTCGCCGAAGGATGCCGGCATTCTCGCGGAAGTCACCGGTACGACGTCGTTCGGTAAGGACACGAAGGGCAAGCAGCGTCTCGTCATCACGGACCTCGAAGGCAATCAGCACGAGTTCCTGATCGCGAAGGAAAAGCAGGTGCTGGTCCACGATGCTCAGGTCGTCAACAAGGGCGAAATGATCGTGGACGGTCCGGCCGATCCGCACGACATCCTGCGTCTGCAGGGTATCGAGGCGCTGTCGCGCTACATCGTCGACGAAGTGCAGGACGTGTATCGTCTGCAGGGCGTGAAGATCAACGACAAGCACATCGAGGTGATCGTTCGCCAGATGCTGCGTCGTGTGCAGATCACCGACAACGGTGATACGCGCTTCATCCCGGGCGAACAGGTCGAGCGTTCCGACATGCTGGACGAGAACGATCGCATGATCGCCGAGGACAAGCGTCCGGCTTCGTACGACAACGTGCTGCTCGGTATCACGAAGGCGTCGCTGTCGACCGACTCGTTCATCTCGGCGGCATCGTTCCAGGAAACGACCCGCGTGCTGACCGAAGCGGCGATCATGGGCAAGCGCGACGATCTGCGCGGCCTGAAGGAAAACGTGATCGTCGGCCGTCTGATTCCGGCCGGTACGGGTCTCGCGTTCCACAAGGCGCGCAAGGCGAAGGAATCGTCGGATCGCGAGCGTTTCGACCAGATCGCAGCGGAAGAGGCATTCGACTTCGGCACGCCGAGCGCGCCGGCAGAAGAGCCGCAGCAACACCCGACGGCCGAGTAAGTGCGGGCGGCGCGAGCCGCCTCACCTCGCTGTCATCGAAACCGCCCGGTCCGCCGGGCGGTTTTTTTTATCCGTCGTTCGCGTGCATGACGGGCTTGCCGCACGGTTGCGCAGGCCCGTCATGCGCGCGCACGAACCCTGTCCGATTGGCTAGCGTTGCACGATTCGCCGCGCGCTGTGCGAGCGGGTTGTTAAAATTGCGGTCATCGTTCTGCCGTCCTCGTTCTCATTCATGTCCCGCGCCCTCGAAATCCTCGACGAAGTCTTTGGTTATTCCGCATTTCGCGGCCAGCAGGGCGAGATCGTCGAACACGTCGCCAGCGGCGGCGATTGCCTCGTGCTGATGCCGACCGGCGGCGGCAAGTCGCTGTGCTACCAGATTCCGGCGCTGCTGCGCCGCGAGGCCGGGCAGGGTGCCGGCATCGTGGTGTCGCCGCTGATCGCGCTGATGCAGGACCAGGTCGCCGCGCTGCGCGAAGTCGGCGTGCGTGCGGCCTACCTGAATTCGACGCTGTCGGGCGCCGAGGCCGCGGCCACCGAGCGCGCGCTGCGCGAAGGCGAGATCGACCTGCTGTACGTCGCGCCCGAGCGGCTGATGACCGGGCGTTTTCTCGACCTGCTCGAGCGCGCGAAGATCGGCCTGTTCGCGATCGACGAGGCGCACTGCGTGTCGCAGTGGGGGCATGACTTCCGTCCCGAATACATCCAGCTGTCGGTGCTGCACGAGCGCTTCCCGTCGGTGCCGCGCATCGCGCTGACGGCCACTGCCGACGCGATCACGCGCGACGAGATCATCCATCGTCTCGCGCTCGACGATGCACGCGTGTTCGTGTCGAGCTTCGACCGGCCGAACATCCGTTACCGGATCGTCGAAAAGGACAACGCGCGCTCGCAGCTGCTCGACTTCATCCGCGCGGAGCACACGAACGCGGACGGCACGACCGACGCCGGCGTCGTCTACTGCCTGTCGCGCCGCAAGGTCGAGGAAACGGCCGAATGGCTGAAGGCGCAGGGGGTGCGCGCGCTGCCGTATCACGCGGGGATGGAGTTCGAGGTGCGGCAGAAGCACCAGGAAATGTTCCAGCGCGAGGAAGGCATCGTGATGTGCGCGACGATCGCGTTCGGCATGGGCATCGACAAGCCCGACGTGCGCTTCGTCGCGCACCTCGATTTGCCGAAGAGCGTCGAAGGCTACTACCAGGAAACCGGCCGCGCGGGCCGCGACGGGATGCCGGCGAACGCGTGGATGGCGTATGGCCTCGGCGACGTCGTCCAGCAGCGCAAGATGATCGACGAGTCCGATGCGGACGACGCGCACAAGCGCGTTCAGACGTCGAAGCTCGATGCCCTGCTCGGGCTGTGCGAGACGATCTCGTGCCGGCGCGTGCGGCTGCTGAACTACTTCGGCGAGGCGAGTCAGCCGTGCGGCAACTGCGACACGTGCCTCGAGCCGCCCGCATCGTGGGATGCCACGCGCGAGGCGCAGATGGCGCTGTCTTGCGTGTTCCGCGCGCAGCGCGCGAGCGGCTTCAATTTCGGCTCGAGCCACCTGATCGAGATCCTGCGCGGCGGGCGCACGGAGAAGGTGTTGCAGCGCGGCCACGACCAGCTCACGACGTTCGGGATCGGCGCATCGCTGTCCGAGCCCGAATGGCGCGCGATTTTCCGGCAGCTCGTCGCGTACGGCTATCTGGCCGTCGATCATGGCGGCTTCGGCGCGCTGGTGCTGACCGAGGCCGCGAAGCCCGTGCTGAAAAACGAGGAGAAGGTCACGCTGCGCCGCTACGTGAAGCCGCAGCGCACGCGCCAGTCGTCGAGCCGCAGCGGCACGCGCGTCGACCCGACGGCCGGCATGGGTACGCGCGAGCGCGCGCGGTGGGACGCGCTGCGCGCGTGGCGCGCGGAAACCGCCAAGACCGACGGCGTGCCGGCCTACGTGATCTTCCACGACGCGACGCTGGCCGAAATCGCGCGCAACGCGCCCGAGACGATCGACGACCTGCGCCATATCCCCGGCATGGGCGTGCGCAAGCTCGAACGCTTCGGCGACGAGATCATCGACGTCGTCGAATCGGCGTGACACAGGTGTTCCGACCCTTCCGGTAAACCGGTCGTGCGGCTGGTAAATCACGCAAGCCGTTGACTTAGTTGGTATTTCCGGAATATCATGCTGGGTTCCGGTATTCGGCGGGCCGAGTCGCGTTCGAAGGTTCGTGTCCGTGTCGCCGGTTCGGAAGTCAACTGTGCGTCGATTCTCGCTTTGCCCGAAATCGATGTGCAGATTTTGTTCAATTTCAGGAATAAACAATGCCAACCATCAACCAACTGGTTCGCAAAGGCCGTCAGTCGGAAACGACGAAGAGCAAGAGCCCGGCCCTGCAGGACTGCCCCCAGCGTCGCGGCGTGTGCACCCGTGTGTACACGACGACGCCGAAGAAGCCGAACTCGGCACTCCGTAAGGTCGCCAAGGTTCGTCTGACGAACGGCTTCGAAGTGATTTCGTACATCGGCGGTGAAGGCCACAACCTGCAGGAACACTCGGTTGTGCTGATCCGCGGCGGCCGTGTGAAGGACTTGCCGGGTGTGCGTTACCACATGGTTCGCGGCTCGCTGGATACCCAGGGCGTCAAGGACCGTAAGCAAGCGCGCTCGAAGTACGGCGCGAAGCGTGCAAAGGCTGCCAAGTAAGCAGTTTTTGATCAGGGATCGCCGCAGGGCGGTCAAGGCGGGAGTGCCGGATTGCCGGTGCTGTCGAGTAAGTGGTCACCCGGCCAAGCTGGTTAGTCGTGAAGATGTGATCGGGTTTGTTGGTGGCCGCGGAGCTGGAACCAGCTCCAACTGAACAAGTAAAGGAAGAATCATGCCGCGTCGTCGCGAAGTCCCCAAGCGGGAAGTGTTGCCGGATCCGAAGTTCGGCAACGTTGATGTTGCCAAGTTCATGAACATGCTGATGCTGTCCGGCAAGAAGTCGGTCGCAGAGCGCATCGTTTATGGCGCATTCGAACAGATCCAGACCAAGGGTGGCAAGGACCCGCTGGAAGTGTTCACGGTTGCGCTCAACAACGTGAAGCCGGTGGTCGAAGTGAAGAGCCGTCGCGTTGGTGGTGCCAACTATCAAGTTCCGGTCGAAGTGCGCCCGTCGCGTCGTATGGCATTGGCGATGCGCTGGCTGCGTGAGGCTGCGAAGAAGCGCAGCGAGAAGTCGATGGCTCTGCGCCTGGCAGGTGAACTCTCCGAAGCGGCCGAAGGCCGTGGCGGCGCGATGAAGAAGCGCGATGAAGTTCACCGCATGGCAGAAGCCAACCGCGCGTTCTCGCATTTCCGTTTCTAAGCGCCTGGCTGGGCTGTTTGCGGAAATAAATTCCGGGCGGGTGCGCTTTTCAGGCGCCTCGCCCGTTTGTGTTGAAGCATGATGCAGCGGCGCTGCATCGTGTCATCCCAGTAGAGGATCAAAGTGGCTCGCAAGACTCCTATCGAGCGCTACCGCAATATCGGTATTAGCGCTCACATCGACGCCGGCAAAACGACGACGACCGAGCGCATTCTGTTTTACACCGGTGTGAACCACAAGATCGGTGAAGTCCACGACGGCGCAGCAACGATGGACTGGATGGAGCAGGAACAGGAGCGTGGCATCACGATCACGTCCGCTGCTACCACGGCCTTCTGGAAGGGCATGGGCGGCAACTATCCGGAACACCGCATCAACATCATCGACACCCCGGGTCACGTCGACTTCACGATCGAAGTGGAGCGTTCGATGCGCGTGCTCGACGGCGCGTGCATGGTGTACTGCGCAGTGGGTGGCGTGCAGCCGCAGTCGGAAACGGTGTGGCGCCAGGCTAACAAGTACAAGGTGCCCCGTCTCGCGTTCGTCAACAAGATGGACCGTACCGGCGCGAACTTCTTCAAGGTCTACGACCAGCTCCGTCTGCGCCTGAAGGCGAACCCGGTTCCGGTCGTGGTGCCGATCGGCTCGGAAGAAAACTTCAAGGGCGTGGTCGACCTGATCAAGATGAAGGCGATCATTTGGGACGAAGCGTCGCAAGGCACGAAGTTCGACTACGTCGACATCCCGGCCGAGCTCGCAGAGACCTGCAAGGAATGGCGCGAGAAGATGGTCGAAGTGGCTGCTGAAGCCAACGAAGACCTGATGAACAAGTACCTGGAAGAAGGCGATCTGCCGGAAGCCGACATCGTCAAGGCGCTGCGTGATCGTACGATCGCGTGCGAAATCCAGCCGATGCTGTGCGGTACCGCGTTCAAGAACAAGGGCGTGCAGCGTATGCTCGACGCCGTGATCGACTTCCTGCCGTCGCCGGTCGACATCCCGCCGGTCAAGGGCGAACTCGAAAACGGCGAGTCGGCAGAGCGCCGCGCGTCGGACGACGAGAAGTTCTCGGCACTCGCGTTCAAGATCATGACCGACCCGTTCGTCGGCCAGCTGATCTTCTTCCGCGTGTACTCGGGCGTCGTGAATTCGGGCGACACGCTGCTGAACTCGACGAAGGACAAGAAGGAACGTCTGGGTCGTATTCTGCAGATGCACGCGAACCAGCGCGAAGAAATCAAGGAAGTTCGCGCAGGCGACATCGCTGCTGCGGTTGGCCTGAAGGAAGCGACCACGGGCGACACGCTGTGCGATCCGGCGAACCCGATCATTCTCGAGCGCATGGTGTTCCCGGAGCCGGTGATTTCGCAGGCTGTCGAGCCGAAGACCAAGGCTGACCAGGAAAAGATGGGTCTCGCACTGAACCGTCTGGCTCAGGAAGATCCGTCGTTCCGCGTGCAGACCGACGAAGAGTCGGGCCAGACCATCATTTCGGGCATGGGCGAGCTCCACCTGGAAATTCTGGTCGACCGGATGAAGCGTGAATTCGGCGTGGAAGCGACCGTCGGCAAGCCGCAGGTTGCATACCGCGAAACGATCCGTTCGACGGCGAAGGACGTCGACGGCAAGTTCGTCAAGCAGTCGGGTGGTCGCGGCCAGTACGGTCACGCGGTCATTACGCTCGAGCCGAACGAGCAGGGCAAGGGCTACGAGTTCTTCGACGAGATCAAGGGTGGTGTGATTCCGCGTGAATACATCCCGGCGGTCGACAAGGGTATCCAGGACACGCTGAAGTCGGGCGTGCTGGCTGGCTTCCCGGTCGTCGACGTGAAGGTTCACCTGACGTTCGGTTCGTACCACGACGTTGACTCGAACGAAAACGCGTTCCGCATGGCCGGTTCGATGGCGTTCAAGGAAGCGATGCGCAAGGCGAACCCGGTCGTCCTCGAGCCGATGATGGCTGTCGAAGTCGAGACGCCGGAAGACTACATGGGCAACGTGATGGGCGACCTGTCGGGTCGTCGCGGCATCGTCCAGGGCATGGAAGACATGGTTGGCGGCGGCAAGATCGTTCGCGCCGAAGTGCCGCTGTCGGAAATGTTCGGTTACTCGACGTCGCTGCGTTCGCTGACGCAAGGTCGTGCAACGTACACGATGGAGTTCAAGCACTACGCTGAAGCTCCGCGCAACGTTGCTGAAGCGATCATCAGCGCGAAGTCGAAGTAAATCTGCAGCTACCAACCGATAATTTTTGAAAGAAGAGAATCATGGCAAAAGGTAAATTTGAGCGGACCAA
>NZ_JSZN01000053.1:0-537 GCF_000801975.1 Burkholderia sp. A9
GCTCGGCGAAGTCGCGCTGCGCCGCGCGGGCCGCTGAGCCGGCGCAGGACAGACGCGCGGCACACGCTGCATAATTGATATTTCGTTTCTCTTTCGGCTGAGGCGGTGATGAACTTGCATACGTGGTGGCTTTTCGTGGCGACGGTGTTCGTCGTGTCGGCGATTCCGGGTCCGAACATGCTGCTCGTGATGACCCACGGCGCGCGGCACGGGCTGCGCCGCTCGTCGTCGACCATGGCTGGCTGCCTGACCGCGATGGTGCTGATGCTGTCGGTATCGGCGGCGGGCCTCGGCGCGGTGCTGGAGGCCTGGCCGGCAATGTTCAACACGCTGCGTTTCGCGGGCGCGGCCTATCTCGTTTATCTCGGCGTGAAGGCGTGGCGCTCGGGCGCCGGCGAGGTGTCGGCGGCCGACGCCGACCCGGCGGCGCGCCACGCGCCCAGCACGTCGCGCTGGGCGCTGTACCGCAACGGCTTCCTGGTTTCCGGCAGCAACCCGAAGGCGATCCTGTTCGCGGCCGCGCTGCTGCCGCAGTTC
>NZ_JSZN01000054.1:0-1419 GCF_000801975.1 Burkholderia sp. A9
GCGCACCCGCGCATGAGCGATGCGGATCTCCGGTCCGTGGTCGAATGGGTGCTCGCCGGCGCGCCGTCGAAGTGACGCGTTCGGGGTGACGGAACCCCTATTGCCAAGCGCGGAAATGCATGTGTATGATGGTTGTCTGTTGGGGCGGTAGCTCAGCTGGGAGAGCGTCGCGTTCGCAATGCGAAGGTCGGGAGTTCGATCCTCCTCCGCTCCACCATAAATTCCAGTGAAAACAACGCACTACGTCTCGCGATGTAGTGCGTTGTTTTGCATTCTGGCGCAGTTTTTTTCCACATCGTGTGTGGCAAATTTGTGGCGCAATGCCATCTTCAGCCATTGCGCCGGTGATCGGTAGAAATCCCTCCGCGACTCTACCGATAGTTCAGTGACCGTCAGCGTCAATCTTGCAGGCATCAGCCAATCAACGCCGCCGTGTGCACAAATGTGACATAGCGCAACAAGGGGCCAATGTCCGTGCAGGCACTTCTCACGGTCGAGCAGCTAGCCGATCAGTGCGTTGATTCGCGTGACACGCACTCTGGTGGGCGCGAGGCAGCCCGGCGCCGTGGGCGCCGCTCTCGCGCGGTTGACGGAAAATCGTGGCACAGCGGAGGCGGCAAAGGGGCTGGCCGCAAGATTCTCGTCGAGCGTCAAGCGCACTTCCTGCGAAAGCAAATCATGTTTCCGCTCAAGACACACGACTACGCGGAAGCGAAGCGATTATCTGCTGACGCAATGATCCGCTGAGATGGATCAGGGGCATGTCGCCGCATTACCGGATCAGCCACGCCTGTCCGAATTCCGTCGCCGGAAGCGGCACGGCATCGATGTGCGCATTGCGCAGAAATTCCGCGTCCTGATGTTCTCCGGAACTGATCATCCGAATCGATCGATTCCGCAAGTAAGGATCGTTCTGGATAAGGTCGATGAGAAACTTGCTACGCTCGACGGAAAGAAAGACGATGCTGCGCTTGTCGGCCGGGACTTCCGGGATGCGTGCCAACTGAGTGCTGATGTGGTGCTCGATGCTTGTCATTTGCCACGGCACGAGAATCATCAGGCTGCACACAATCAGGGATCCCGCCAGATTGCGCAGGGCAGCGGGCGTTGCGTCGTTCCGGTGCGGAAGCGAGCCGGCGACGGCTGCGCCGGCGAGGATGGGCAGCACGCTCCATGCCGGATGGAAGTAGCGGTAGCCCCAGCCGTTCCCCTGATCGAACGGTACAAAGAAATAGCCGAAGTAGGTCAGCACGGCCGACGCTGTGAGCAACTGGACGGCGATGTTTTCGCGCCTGCGTGCGTAGCCCATTCCGGCCAGGATCAGCAGACCGGGCATCGCCCAGATCCACAACTTGACCGTGCTGGCCAGTCGCACGAACAGGATTCCGAGGTCCGGCAGCGTGAAGGCCGACGCGATCC
>NZ_JSZN01000055.1:0-3429 GCF_000801975.1 Burkholderia sp. A9
GTGAAGGCCGACGCGATCCAGTCGAGGGCGCCTTGCGATGGCAGATGAGCCGCGTGATTGACGATGTCGGTCGCGATATGCGCCTTGAACAATACCCAGCCGATGCCCAGCAGCAGCGTGAGAGGCGCGTATCCCGCGATCAGCGTCAGCATCTGTCGCCAGGACGGGCGCTGAAACAGAAACCAGACCAGCCACGGGAACGCAAAGAGCACGTGGGGCAACGGATTGTGGAAGGTCAGCGCGATCGAGCCCATCACGCCGCTGAAGAAAAGCTGACGCGGAGTCGGCCGGAGAAATCCCCAAACGAATGCGAGGTTCGCGAGCAGCAAGCCCGTCATCGCGAAGTAGGAAATGCCCGAGGCCGCAAAGACCGGGGACGCCAGCGTGAACAGCATCGCCCAGCCAGCCACTGCGTCCTCGTTCGGAAAGACGAGTCGGCAGGTGCGCGCGGTGGCGACCAGCGTGAGAGCTGATAGCACCGGGTTGCACAGCCAGTCGGCTCCGATCCGGTTGAAGGCAGCCAGCAAGAGTGCGAAGCCGGGCCAATAGGCAGAGGCTACCTGACCCGTGGTGCGGGACACGACGAGCAGGTAGTTCTGGAACCTCGGGTAGATGAGGCGATTCAGCCAATCGGGCGGAAACTGTCCGGTCAGCGCGCCGTTCGCGAAGACGCGGCCCTGGAACCACACCGCGTATTCGTCTGTTGACAAGGGATGCGCGTGATAGATGAAACGCGCACCGAACGCGAACGTGACGGCGGTCAACGCAGCGAGTCTCCATGGATGGCGGCCGCATGCGGCGGCGACGGCGGACACGCGATGACAGAGCGGGGATATGGCGACGGCGATGAGCAGCACCAGCAGGCTCAGGTGCGCGGCCGGACGATCGTAGGTTTTGAGCAGATACGAGAAGAACGGCGAAAAGATATTCAAAGGTGCATCCGCTGCGAGCAGCAGCGCGCAGATACATCCTCCGATGCCGGTCCGCACGATCAGCCGCACTGCGGCGGACGAGGGGCTTTGGACTCGAGACATGGATTTTTCAGCGCTCGCCATGAATCACCTCTGTTGCTCGAGTATTGTCAGGATCAAGTCTCGATAGGTGTTCGCGCAACGATCCCATGACCAATGAGTGGCGGCCCAATCCGCGACCTCACTGCGCCGTCGTGCGAGCACGGGGGGATCGGCGGCGAGTGTCGTCAGGCGGCGATGCCACGCCGGCAGCGCGTCGCCGGCCGTCACGGTTTCGGAGAACAGCATCTGTTCGACGCCCGGCAGCGCCGATGCGGTATCGCGGCCGACGATGGCGGGCGTGCCGCAGGCCATGGATTCCTGCACGACAAGCGGAAAGCCTTCCCCTGCGCTGGGCAAGACGAGCAGGTCGGCCGCGCGATAGAGCTCGGCAAGCGTCGAACCGGAACGGTCGCGGAAAATCCGGACATTGCTTCTTGCCCATTTTTCGGGGTCCATTTCCCCTTTGCCGGCAAATATCCAGATCACGTCGGGGAGCGATTCCGTCAGGCGTTCTAGCAGATCGAGTCCCTTCTTCTCGACGAAGCGGCCAACGAAGAGAAAGCATGTGCGGCCGGCCGGAATGTTCAGGCCGGCGCGCAGCCTGTCTCGTTCGGCATCGGCGACCGGAAAGAAGGTCGAGCGGTCGAGTCCGTTTTGAATCAGGCAGCCCCGTCGTTCGGATGTTTCGCCGGGCAGGAAGAATTGCCTGACGACGCTGCTGACGAAGGCTGCGCCATCGGCGTACTCGAGCATCGCCCTGCCGAGCGTCATGTTTGCCAACGCGAGAAGGCGGCGAACCATCATGTTGCGAAACGGAACTGCGCCGACATGCTGGGTGATCAGGATCGGCTTGCGCTGGATTTTCGCAATCGCGAACGTAGCGATGCTGCCGACGTAAATGTAATCGTGAATGTGCACGAGATCGGCTCGCCGGACCGCATTCCACAGAGCCTTCAGGCGCAACGGTGACCAGAACGGATACGGGAGGTGCCAGCGGCGCTCGAGGGGATTCCAGGCCGGTACGCTGACACACGTGATGCCTTCGATGACCGGGGCCGGGTCGCAATCGCTCGCGAACCATTCGATGACGGCCGCTGCGTTCCGCACGAGCGTCTCGGCAAGATGGCCCGCGACGAGTTCTACGCCGCCGCGGTGGGCGGGGAAAAAATGGGTAATCAGGACGATGCGCATGCGTTGTGCGGTGTCCCGGGACAGTGATGCGGCGTCGACGCGCACGGGGGCGAGCGTCTGGGCGGTCACGTCGTCTTCCGGCGGCAGGTCGTGTGTCACGGCGCAAAGGTCCAGCCGAGATGAGCGAGGAAATTGAACATCATGAACAGCAGGGTGATCGCAACACTGGAGAGCAGGTAATTGATGCCTAGCACGTCGACCATGATGAACATGATGCCCAGATTCAACGCAAGGGAGATCGACATCACGAAGTAGTACCGCCGGATCTCGCGGAAGTTCGGGTGCGATATTTTCGTAAAGGTAAAGTACTTGTTGAAAACGAAACCCACCCCGTTGACCGTGAAGAACGAGATAGTGGCGGCAATCAGGTAATGCCACCCGAGGCGGGTGGTCACGAACCAGAGCACGGACAGGTTCAGCAGCGTACAGATGCCCCCGACCAGGACGAAGCGTAGAAACTTTCCGGGTAGGGGCGGAACGCGAGAGGCCGGTTGCGGAGGCATCGCTCTAGTTGCTCACGCAACCTTGACGGATTCGACGAGCACGCAACCGAAGGGGCCTGTCGATGGTGAGGATCGGTTCAGACCGATCGCCAGCATCTTGCTGGCCATGACCGCAAGCGCATTCGGAACGGAAGACTTCGACTTGCGCAAGCCGAGACTGCGCTGAATGTCGATCGGCTGACGGCGCTTGCCGAACGCCAGATAAAGAATGCCCGCAGTCAGTCTGGAAATGTTTTCCCAACGCCGTACCTCGCTTACGGTCAGGTACTCGACGTGGTCGCTAACCTTCAGCCCCCTGCGGGCGAGTTCCTGTTCCCAGAGCTCGATGCCCCAGTACCGCTTGTGCGCGCAGCGACGATCGATTTCGTCCAGGTAGGCGGAGCGGCTCGTCGCTGGCAGCCACGGACCCGTCAGGCACGCGTGGAAATATTTGCTCGGCACCGTGAACACGAATTTGCCGCCCGGCTTGAGGATGCGGGAGACTTCATCGAGCACGTCGCCGATGGTGTCGATATGCTCGAGGACCGAGTTGGAAAACACGAAATCGAACGAGTCTTCCGGCTCGGGAATGCGACCGCCCGAGGTCGTATGAATCGTGTCGTAGAGCCCGAGCGCGCTTGCCTGACCGGTTTCGAGCGGATCGATGTCGACGCCCACCAGTTCGCGCCGGCCGACGTGATCCGTGATGGTCTTCATCAGCTTGCCGTCGCCGCAGCCGAGGT
>NZ_JSZN01000057.1:0-2109 GCF_000801975.1 Burkholderia sp. A9
CATGCGCGCCGCTTGCGAACGCGCACAGCGCCGCGACCATCAGGACTGCCTTGTGGAATTTCATTTTGTTCATCTCCTTGGCTAAAACCCGCGCCAGTGTATCAAAGTAATATTTTTGAAAGAACTGGTTGTTGACCGCACTACGAATCGCCCTGTGCGAAGCCGTCCTCCCGGCTTCGGGCACCCCGTGCGGCACCTGAATGCGCGCGCGGGCGGTGCCGAATCCGGCACCGCCCGCGCGGGTTCATGCACGCAATCGGGTGGATTGCGTCATGCTTTGATCGTAGTCAACCGATCGACGATCGGCAATGACCGATCAGGGGTACAGGCCGCGCATTTCACGCGCCATCAGGATGCGCTTGCACGCGACGATGAACGCCGCCGTGCGCACCGACACCTTGTGCTCTTCCGCGACCGCCCACACGCCGGCGAACGCTTCGCGCATCACGCGCTCGAGACGGTGGTTGATCTCGTCTTCCGTCCAGAAGAAGCTCGAGAAGTCCTGCACCCATTCGAAGTACGACACGGTCACGCCGCCCGCGTTCGCGATCACGTCGGGGATCACGAGCACGCCGTTCGCGCTCAGGATATCGTCGGCCGCCGTCGTCGTCGGGCCGTTCGCGCCTTCGACGATGATCTTCGTGCGGATCTTCGCTGCGTTCTTCTCGGTGATCTGGTTTTCCAGTGCCGCCGGGATCAGGATGTCGGTCTCGACCGTCCAGAACTCGTCGTTCGGCATCGGTTCAGCGCCTTCGAAGCCCGCGACGCCGCCGGTGCGTGCCACGTGGTCGAGCAGCTTGTTCGAATCGAGGCCGGCCGGCTGGTAGATCGTGCCCGTGTGATCCTGCACCGCGATCACCTTCGCACCCGCTTCCTGGAACAGCTTCGCCGCGATGCCGCCGACGTTGCCGAAGCCCTGCACCGCAATGCGCGCGCCTTCGATTTCCAGGCCCTTCTTCTTCGCCGCTTCGGAGCCGACGACGAACACGCCGCGACCCGTCGCTTCCTTGCGGCCGAGCGAACCGCCGAGCGCGATCGGCTTGCCGGTCACGACGCCGGTCGACGTCTGGCCCTGGTTCATCGAGTACGTGTCCATCATCCACGCCATCACCTGTTCGTTGGTGTTGACGTCCGGTGCCGGAATGTCGGTGTTCGGCCCGATGATGATGCCGATTTCGCTGGTGTAGCGACGCGTCACGCGCTCGAGCTCACCGCGCGACAGCTTGCGCGGGTCGACGCGGATGCCGCCCTTCGCACCGCCGTACGGCACGTTCACGGCTGCGTTCTTCACGGACATCCATGCCGACAGCGCCATCACTTCCGACAGCGTCACGTCCTGGTGGTAGCGCACGCCGCCCTTGCCCGGGCCGCGCGACACGTTGTGCTGCACGCGATAGCCTTCGAAGTGCGCGACGGTGCCGTTGTCGAGCTCGATGGGGCAGTCGACGATCAGGATGCGCTTCGGGCGCTTCAGCGTTTCGAGCCAGCGCGACAGCGAACCGAGGTACGGTGCGACGCGATCGACCTGCTGAAGGTAGTTGCCCCACGGGCCGAGATCGTCGGCGTGCAGGTAGGACGGGATGGACTGCAGTTGCGAAGACATGGATGCTCCAACGTTCAACGGATTGCGCACATTGTCGAAAAACCCGTTTTTTTTATCCAATGCCGTTTGCTTATTCGATTATGCGTTTCTTGCATGATCGGGATTTTTCGCAAATCCGCGGTCGATTTGCGCAAGAACGCCCGCGATCGGTCGTGCATCGCGTGCGTGAAAAAACGTCGGGGATAGTCGCCGGACGCCCGCCGGACAGGCGTCCGACAGGCGGCGCAAGCTCGCCGTCAGCCGGTCGCGCTCGAACGGTCCGCGCTCGACCGGGTTAACCGCCCACGGTTAACCGGTGGTTTCGCGCAGTTCGTCGCGCACCACGTCCCACAGCGCGCGCACGAGCTTCTGGCGCGGATCGTCGCCCTGCAACGCGAGCTTGTCGCAGTACAGCCGAATCTCCATCGTCAGCGTGAACGGATGCGTGCCGCCGCGCGCGGAACGGTCGAGCCGGATCAGGCGGCCGCTGGCCACCGCATCCTCGACCGCGCTGTGCGGCAGGAACG
>NZ_JSZN01000058.1:0-2162 GCF_000801975.1 Burkholderia sp. A9
TCGAGCGTGTATTTGTCGTCAAGCGTGACGGACTTCAGCGCGGCTTCAAGCGACGCGCGTTGGCCTGCGTCTAGCGGGGCATTCATTGAACTGTCTCCTCCACCCAGTTTGGGATCACCAAAGCTTCAATTGCGTCGACGTCTTGTGAACGTGTCGGCAGTGGCCGGCATATTGGCCGGTTTTAACTGATGGTAGCACTGGGATAAACCCGCCGACCACCGGCCGGCGTGCCGCGCTGCGTCGACGAAATGACGCGTGGGGATGCGTTACATCATGTAAAGGCATGTAAAGCCGGCCCCATCATCGTACAAATGCCGTTAATCTTGTCGGCCTGCCGGAGGTGCCCGGCCGCGTCGGCCCGTTTCGACGCACCCGGGGAGGCGCCGGCGGTTTTAAAGGAGGTGCAATGAACACAGGTCATATCCAGAGTTTCCTGATCGTGTCCGCCGCGTTTTTCGCGATGACCGGCCCGGTGCACGCGCGAGGCGCGAGCGCACTGGCGGCAGCCGGCGCGCAGATGCGTCAGATCGCGCCGGCGCAGGACGCCGACGCACAGCCGACGGCCGAGCGCGCCGTCGTGTCGAAGGCGAACGTGCGTTGATCCGTTCGCGCGGCCGCCGGGCCGCGCCGAAACGTCAAAAGGGCGGGAATCTCGCGATTCCCGCCCTTTTTCTTTGTGCCGCCGGTTCGCGCGCGCGCCCGGTCTGCCGGGTGCTGCGCCGCCGGACGCGTCAGGCCTTGTCCTGGACCACGCCGCGGCGGATCTGGTCGAGCTCGATCGATTCGAACAGCGCCTTGAAGTTGCCTTCGCCGAAGCCCTGGTTGCCCTTGCGCTGGATGATCTCGAAGAAGATCGGGCCGATCTGGTTTTCGGTGAAGATCTGCAGCAGCAGGTCGTCGCGTGCACCGTCGATCAGGATCTTGCGCTTCTTCAACTCGTCCAGCGATTCGCCGTGGTTCGGCACGCGCCGGTCGACCAGCTCATAGTACGTGTCGATCGTGTCGAGCAGCTTCACTTCCTTGCCGCGCAGGCCGTCGACCGCACCGTAGATGTCGTTCGTGCCGAGCGCAATGTGCTGGATGCCTTCGCCGTGGTACGCGTCGAGGTATTCCTGGATCTGGCCGGCCGTGTCCGAGCCTTCCTCGTTGATCGGGATCCGGATCTTGCCGCACGGCGACGTCATCGCCTTCGACTTCACGCCCGTCACCTTGCCTTCGATGTCGAAGTAGCGCACTTCGCGGAAGTTGAACAGGCGCTCGTAGAACTCGGCCCATTCCTGCATGCGGCCGCGATGCACGTTGTGCGTCAGGTGGTCGATATAGGTGAGGCCGTGGCCGACCGGGTTCGGGTTCGCGCCGGCGATCGGCTCGAAGTCGACGTCGTAGATGCTGATGTCGCCGATCGCGCCCGGCTGCGCGCCGTTCTTGCCGCGCCAGCGGTCGACGAAGTAGATCAGCGAATCGCCGATGCCCTTGATCGCCGGGATGTTCAGCTCCATCGGGCCGGTCTTGTTGTCGAAGCCCCACGCGCCGAGTTCCAGCGCATGCTTGTATGCCTTCGCGGCGTCCTGCACGCGGAACGCGATCGCGCAGATCGACGGGCCGTGCAGGCGTGCGAAGCGCTGCGCGAACGAATCGGGTTCGGCGTTGATGATGAAGTTGATGTCGCCCTGACGGTAGACCGTCACGTCCTTGTGGCGGTGGCGCGCGATCGCGGTGAAACCCATCCGTTCGAACAGTTGTCCGAGCGCTTTCGGATCCGGTGCGGTGTATTCGATGAATTCGAAGCCGTCGGTGCCGACGGGGTTGTCCCAGTTGGGGATCTGCATGCCGTGTCTCCTGTGTCCTTTCCGAGCGGCCGGGGCGATGCGGGGGCCCCGGCCGGTTCCATGTCGAAGATGACGCGCGCCGCGGCGCGCGCAACGAATCGGTACATGCGACAAAGTGTAGCGGGCAGGGTGGAGCGTTAACTTGCGAACTTGATTGTCCGTGCCTACGATGGCGCAATTTCCAGTCTAGAATTAGACATCGGAGGGCAGAAAATGGCGCAAGCCGAATTGGACGCCATCGACCGGCGCATTCTCGCGATTCTTCAGGAGAACGGGCGCCTGTCGAACCAGGAGATCGCCGAGCGTGTGAACTTGTCGCCGAGCCCGTGCCTG
>NZ_JSZN01000059.1:0-1136 GCF_000801975.1 Burkholderia sp. A9
CCTTCGCGGATTGCGAAGCGCAGACCTTCTTCCATCGCGATCGGAGCGATCAGGCGAACCGTGATCGACACGTTGTCGCCCGGCATCACCATTTCCTTGTCCTTCGGCAGCTCGATCGAGCCCGTCACGTCCGTCGTACGGAAGTAGAACTGCGGACGGTAGTTGTTGAAGAACGGCGTGTGACGGCCGCCTTCGTCCTTGCTCAGCACGTACACTTCAGCCGTGAAGTGCGTGTGCGGCGTGATCGAACCCGGCTTCGCCAGAACCTGGCCACGCTCCACGTCTTCACGCTTCGTGCCGCGCAGCAGGATACCAACGTTGTCGCCTGCCTGACCTTGGTCCAGCAGCTTGCGGAACATTTCAACGCCCGTGCAGGTCGTCTTCACCGTCGGCTTGATACCGACGATTTCGATTTCTTCGCCGACCTTCACGATGCCGCGCTCGACACGACCCGTCACAACCGTACCACGGCCCGAGATCGAGAACACGTCTTCCACCGGCATCAGGAACGCGCCGTCAACTGCACGCTCCGGCGTCGGGATGTACGTGTCCAGTGCGTCTGCCAGGCTCATGATCGCCACTTCGCCCAGCTCGCCCGTGTCGCCTTCCAGCGCCAGCTTCGCCGAACCCTTCACGATCGGCGTGTCGTCGCCCGGGAAGTCGTACTTCGACAGGAGTTCGCGAACTTCCATCTCGACCAGCTCGAGCAGTTCAGCGTCGTCCACCATGTCACACTTGTTCAGGAACACGATGATGTACGGAACGCCAACCTGACGCGCCAGCAGGATGTGCTCACGCGTTTGCGGCATCGGGCCGTCTGCTGCCGAGCAAACCAGGATCGCGCCGTCCATCTGCGCTGCGCCCGTGATCATGTTCTTCACATAGTCAGCGTGGCCCGGGCAGTCGACGTGTGCGTAGTGGCGGTTAGCCGTTTCGTACTCGACGTGTGCCGTGTTGATCGTGATGCCGCGCGCCTTTTCTTCCGGTGCCGCGTCGATCTGGTCGTAAGCCTTCGCTTCGCCGCCGAACTTCTTCGTCAGCACCGTCGTGATCGCTGCCGTCAGCGTCGTCTTGCCGTGGTCAACGTGACCAATCGTACCAACGTTGACGTGCGGCTTGGTCCGCTCAAATTTACC
>NZ_JSZN01000006.1:0-39036 GCF_000801975.1 Burkholderia sp. A9
TCATCGCCGTCATCGCGCTGGGCGCGGCGGCTGCCGCCGCGGGCGGCACGTACGTGTTCCCCCGCCGTTCCTACCCTGCATCGAGCCGACACCCGGCCGACAATCGGCTGAGATAGCCGCAAATCCCCCCTCTTTTCCGCCCATCGCGCTCGGCCCGGATGCCGAACAATGCATGCTACGAGACATCACGCACGCATTCACATGGCCTCCACGACCGCAAACCCGACTGCCGACAGGCCGGCTTCGTCCGGCAAGTTCAAGCGCATCGCGCTCATCGCCGTCATCGCGCTGGGCGCGGCGGCTGCCGCCGCGGGCGGCACGTACGTGTTCCTGAGCAAGGCGGGCGTCGGCCATGCGAGCGCGCCCGCCGAACCGGCGCCGCTCGCCGCGCCGGTGTTCTTTCCGCTCGACCCGCTGACCGTGAACCTGCAGTCTGAAGACGGCGTGCAGCACTACCTGCGCGTCGGCCTGTCGCTGAAGCTCACCGACCCGAAGGCGCAGGAGCAGCTGACCGCGCGGATGCCGGAAATCCGCAGCCGGATCCTGCTCGCGCTGTCGAACAAGCATCCCGAGGAGCTCGCGACGCCGGACGGCAAGCATGCACTCGCGAAGGAACTGCGGGACCTGATCGAGCAGCCGACGCAGCCGGGCAATCAGCGCGCGAAGGTCGACGACGTGCTGTTCACCGAATTCGTCGTCCAGTAACGCGGCCGCAAAAGGAGCGCGCATGGGCCACCAGGAGTTCATGTCCCAGGAGGAGGTCGACGCCCTCCTCAAGGGCGTCACGGGCGAAACCGACACGGTCGACGAGAAGCGCGACACGTCGGGCGTCCGCCCCTACAACATCGCGACGCAGGAGCGGATCGTCCGCGGCCGGATGCCCGGCCTCGAGATCATCAACGACCGCTTCGCGCGCTTGCTGCGGATCGGCATCTTCAACTTCATGCGGCGCACGGCGGAAATCTCCGTGAGCCAGGTGAAGGTGCAGAAGTACAGCGAGTTCACCCGCAACCTGCCGATCCCGACGAACCTGAACCTGGTGCACGTGAAGCCGTTGCGCGGCACGTCGCTGTTCGTGTTCGACCCGAACCTCGTGTTCTTCGTCGTCGACAACCTGTTCGGCGGCGACGGGCGCTTTCACACGCGCGTCGAGGGCCGCGATTTCACGGCCACCGAGCAGCGGATCATCGGCAGGCTGCTGAACCTCGTGTTCGAGCACTACACGACCGCGTGGAAGAGCGTGCGGCCGCTGCAGTTCGAATTCGTGCGCTCGGAGATGCACACGCAGTTCGCGAACGTCGCGACGCCGAACGAGATCGTGATCGTCACGCAGTTCTCGATCGAGTTCGGGCCGACGGGCGGCACCCTGCACATCTGCATGCCGTACTCGATGATCGAGCCGATCCGCGACGTGCTGAGCTCGCCGATCCAGGGCGAGGCGCTCGAAGTCGACCGCCGCTGGGTGCGCGTGCTGTCGCAGCAGGTGCAGTCGGCCGAGGTCGAGCTGAGCGCGGATCTCGCCGAGATCCCGTCGACGTTCGAGAAGATCCTGAACCTGCGCGCGGGCGACGTGCTGCCGCTGGACATCGCGGAAACGATCACCGCGAAGGTCGACGGCGTGCCGGTGATGGAATGCGGCTACGGCATTTTCAATGGTCAATATGCGTTGCGCGTGCAGAAGATGATCAGCGCGGGCGAAACGATGAAGGAAGGTGGATATGAGTGAGCTGAACCCGACGCCCGAACTCGACCCGCAGGCGCTCGCCGACGCGGCACTCGCGGAATCGGCTGCGGCCGCGCTGGCGGCACCCGCCGACGCGGAAGAAGATCCGGGCATGGACGACTGGGCTGCCGCGCTCGCCGAGCAGAACCAGCAGCCGGTGCAGGCAGGCGCGACCGGCGCCGGCGTGTTCCAGCCGCTGTCGAAGGCCGCGGCCAGCTCGACGCACAACGACATCGAGATGATTCTCGACATCCCGGTCAAGATGACCGTGGAACTCGGCCGCACGAAGATCGCGATCCGCAACCTGCTGCAGCTCGCGCAGGGTTCGGTCGTCGAGCTCGACGGCCTCGCCGGCGAGCCGATGGACGTGCTCGTGAACGGCTGCCTGATCGCGCAGGGCGAGGTCGTGGTCGTCAACGACAAGTTCGGCATCCGGCTGACCGACATCATCACGCCGGCCGAACGTATCCGGAAGCTGAATCGATGAACGTCGCGAAGCCCGGCCGCCGCGCAATCGCGGCGGCGGTGGCCATCGCCGCATCGCTCGCGTGCGCGCCGGCCGGCGCCGCCGACATGAACGCGGTGAACAACGCCGGCGCGATCGCGTCGGGCGTGATGGTCGGGTCGGCCGCGCCGTCGCTCGGCGTCGGCGCGGTGCTGCAAACGCTGGTCGGGCTCGCGGTCGTGATCGGCCTCGTGTTCGGCTGCGCGTGGCTTGCGCGCCGCTTCGGGTTCCAGCCCGCGCGGCGTGGCGGCCCGCTGAAGGTCGTGTCGAGCGTCGGGCTCGGCGCGAAGGAAAGCGCGACGATCGTGGAGATCGGCGATACCTGGCTCGTGCTCGGCGTCGCGCCGGGCAACGTGCGGCTGCTGCATACGCTGCCGGCCGGCTCGGCTGCGGCTTCGACCGACGCCCCCGCCGGCGCCGCCTCGGCCGAACGCGGCCAGCCCGGCACCTTCGGCGCACGGTTTCGCGACGCGCTCGCGGGCGAAGCCGCGAAGCGCTTCGGACGCGGCAAGGACCGCTGACATGGCGTCGTGCCCTCTTTCCGTTCCTGCATTCCGATGAAACACCAATTCCTGCGTCGCGCGGCGCGCTTCGCGCCCGTGCTGATCCTCGGCCTCGCTCCCGCGCTCGCGTGCGCGCAGGCGGCCGGCCTGCCCGCGTTCAACACGAGCCCGGGCCCGAACGGCGGCACCACCTATTCGCTGAGCGTGCAGACGATGCTGCTGCTCACGATGCTGTCGTTCCTGCCGGCGATGCTGCTGATGATGACGAGCTTCACGCGCATCATCATCGTGCTGTCGCTGCTGCGCCAGGCGCTCGGCACCGCGACGACGCCGCCGAACCAGGTGCTGGTCGGCCTCGCGATGTTCCTCACCTTCTTCGTGATGTCGCCGGTGCTCGACCGCGCCTACACCGACGGCTACAAGCCGTTCTCCGACGGCTCGATGCCGATGGAGCAGGCCGTTCAGCGCGGCGTCGCGCCGTTCAAGACCTTCATGCTGAAGCAGACCCGCGAGACCGATCTCGCGCTGTTCGCGAAGATCTCGAAGGCCGCGCCGATGCAGGGTCCGGAAGACGTGCCGCTGTCGCTGCTGGTGCCCGCGTTCGTCACGAGCGAGCTGAAGACCGGCTTCCAGATCGGCTTCACGATCTTCATCCCGTTCCTGATCATCGACATGGTCGTCGCGAGCGTGCTGATGTCGATGGGGATGATGATGGTGTCGCCGTCCACGGTGTCGCTGCCGTTCAAGCTGATGCTGTTCGTACTGGTCGACGGCTGGCAGCTCCTGATCGGCTCGCTCGCGCAGAGCTTCACGTAAGCGGAGGAATCGCGCGATGACGCCCGAACAGGTGATGACGCTGGCGCACCAGGCAATGGTGGTCGGCCTGCTGCTCTCCGCCCCGCTGCTGCTGGTCGCACTTGTGGTCGGCCTCGTCGTGAGCCTGTTCCAGGCCGCGACGCAGATCAACGAATCGACGCTGTCGTTCATCCCGAAGCTGCTCGCGGTGGCCGCGACGCTGGTGATCGCCGGCCCGTGGATGCTGACGACGATGCTCGACTACCTGCGGCAGACGCTGCTGCACGTCGCGACGCTCGGCGCCGGCTGACCGGCGCGCACGGCACGCTTCGACCGCGATGTTCACGGTTACCTACGCGCAGCTCAACGGCTGGCTGACCGCCTTCCTGTGGCCGTTCGTGCGGATGCTCGCGCTCGTCGCGACGGCGCCCGTGGTCGGCCACGCGGCCGTGCCGGTGCGCGTGAAGATCGGCATCGCCGCGTTCATGGCGCTGGTCGTCGCGCCGACGCTCGGCGCGATGCCGGCCGTCACCGTGTTCTCCGCGCAGGGCATCTGGATCGTCGTCACGCAGTTCCTGATCGGCGCCGCGCTGGGCTTCACGATGCAGCTCGTGTTCGCGGCCGTCGAGGCGGCCGGCGACTTCATTGGCCTGTCGATGGGGCTCGGCTTCGCGACCTTCTTCGACCCGCATTCGAGCGGCGCGACGCCCGTGATGGGCCGCTTCCTGAACGCAATTGCGATGCTCGCGTTCCTCGCGGTGGACGGCCACCTGCAGGTGTTCGCGGCGCTCGCCGCGTCGTTCCAGTCGCTCCCGGTGTCGACCGATTTGCTGCACGCGCCCGGCTGGCGCACGCTCGCCGCGTTCGGCGCGACCGTGTTCGAGATGGGGCTGCTGCTCGCGCTGCCGGTGGTCGCGGCGCTGCTGATCGCGAACCTCGCGCTCGGGATCCTGAACCGCGCGGCGCCGCAGATCGGCATCTTCCAGATCGGCTTTCCCGTCACGATGCTGGTCGGGCTGTTGCTCGTGCAACTGATGATCCCGAACCTCGTGCCGTTCGTGTCGCACCTGTTCGCCATGGGGCTCGTTGCGATGGGAAGGGTGCTGGTCGGGTGGCGGTAGCGGGCCACGCCAGCTTCCGACCGGTATCGGATGAGCCTCATTCGAAAATGGACGAACTGCGATATCACTGTGAAAGGCGACACTGAATAATTCGTTCCATTAAGGACGAAGCAGAGATCGCTACGTGTTCGACGAGACCGTCGCCACGTGCTGTTACAGATGATATTCAGTCGACTCATACCATTGCTCGCCGCGCTCGGATGGCTTGCGGCTGCATTGCCGACCCAGGCGGCTACCCTGCTCGATGCGGTGAATGCTGCCCGCACATTCGATTCCGGTGTGGCCGCCGCGCGCGAGGCCCGGCTCGCAGGCCGGGAAAAGCGCTGGCAGGGCTTGGCCGGCTTGTTGCCGCGTGTGCAGCTCGAAGGCAGCTATACGAGGCAGGATCAGCCCACCGCGGCGTATGCGGCGGCCGTTCGGCGCCACAACATGGCCGCCACGCTCACGCAGCCCATTTTCGACATGACGCGGATCGCCGATTTCAGGCGTGGCGGCGCACTGTCGGACCAGGCCGAGGTCGAATACGAGAAAGCCGAACAGGCGTTGCTCGTCGACGTCTCCGACGCGTACTTCGACACGCTGTACTCACGCGACGTGCTGCAGGCGTCTGACGCTGCACAGCTGGCCTTCCAGAAGCAACTCGATCAGGCGCAGGCTGCGCTGGAACTCGGCGACGGCACGCGAACCGACGTCGACGAAGCGCGAGCGAATCTGGACGACGCGCTCGCACGCAAGGTCGGCGCGCAGACGGACCTCGAAATCGCCGGCGGCACGCTGCGACGGCTCACCGGGCTGGCGCCGGGCGACATCGCGCCGATCGCGTGGCAGTGCAGCGCGCCGGCGGTGCCCGTGGATCTCGCGACTGCGGTGGACGAAGCCGCCCGCTTCAACGTTGACGTACGTATCGCGGAGAAGCAGTTGAATCAGTCCGGCGCCGACGTCGTTGCCGCGACGGGCGCCAACCTGCCCGTTGTCAATCTGCAGGCGAGCTACGGGACGAACTGGAGCCGGGGCGCCGATCAGAACGGTCTGGACGACATTTTCGGGACAACGTCGAAGACGCGCTCGTCCGTGATCGGTGTGACCGTAACGATCCCTTTGTTTGCCGGTGGCGGTCAGTTGTCAGCCAGCCGTGAAGCCTACCGACGGCGCAACCAGGCGCGTGATGCGCTCGAAGACGCCCGTCGCAAGGCGCGCGAACGCGCACGCAGCGCGCATCTCGGCATCACCAACGGCCTGGCATTGATCCGCGCTCGAGAGCGTGCGCTCGCGTCCGCGGCCGGCATGGTTCAGTCGACCCATCATGGTCGTGAAGTGGGACTGCGTACGCAGATCGATGAACTGAACGCCCAGCAGCGCTACTTCGAGGCGACCCGTGACCTCGCGGAATCCCGCTATCGCTATCTGCGCGCGCGGTTGCAGCTGTCCGCCGCGCTCGGCACGCTCAGCGACGTCGACATGTCCGCTATCGCTTGCTGAGCGGCCAGCTCCCTTTCCGTATCTCCTCCAATCGATCACTGTGTCCCGGTGGCCCATGACTGATTCATTGTTCCGGCAGGAAGCGCTCGACGCGACCAAGCACAAGCTGATGGGCACCGTCAGCCTTTATTCGCCCCCGTGGCGCTGGTTGATGATCGGTGTCGCGACTGCGCTCACGCTCACGATCGTCGCGTTTCTCGTGTTCGGTACGTACACGAAACGCGAGCGCGTCGAGGGCCAGTTGCTGCCTGCGAGGGGGCTGCTGTCGGTAGCGCCGCCGATGATGGGTACCGTAATCGACCTGCGGGTGCGCGAAGGTCAGACCGTAGCGGCCGGCGACGAGCTGATGGCGGTGTCCGCCGAAGTGGCAACGGAGCTCGGCGGTACGCGCGAGACGGTCGGTCGACAGCTGAAGTTCCAGCGTTCGCGCCTCGAGACCGACCTTGCGAGCCAGTCGCAACTGAGCGGCGAGGCGCGGCGCGGCCTGCTGGCGCGTGCGACGGCGCTGGACGATCAGCTTGCACAAATCGCGCTGCAAAAGAACCAGCGGACGCGCCAGGTCGAACTCACCGAGCGTCAGCTCGACAAGCTGCAATCGATGCGTGAGCAAGGCTACGCGTCGAACAGCCAGGTCGAACAGCAAGAAGGCGTGTTGCTCGACGCCCGGGCCAGGCTGCAGGATCTCGCGCGCCAGCGGCTTGAGGTCACGCAGCAGCTCGACCAGGCCCGACAGCAGCTTCGGGAACTGCCGCTCAACGCGCGCAACCAGCAGAACGACATCGAGCGGAAGCTCGCCGAGGTCGATCAGTCGATCGCGGAAAACGAGGCGCGCCGCGCGGCAATTCTGCGCGCGCCGCAGGCAAGCGTCGTCGCCGCGCTGCTGGCGAAGCCCGGGCAGATCGTCAACGCCGGCCAGTCGGTCGTGTCGCTGCTGCCACAAGGAGCGCTGCTGGAGGCGCAGCTGATGGTACCGAGCCGAGCGATCGGGTTCGTGAGGACCGGTGCGCGCGTCGTGTTGCGCTACGAAGCCTACCCGTTCCAGAAATTCGGCCAGCAGTTCGGGCGCGTGACCGAAGTGTCGCGCACCGCGTTGTCACCGCAGGAGGTCTCGAACCTCACTGGCCGCAGCAACGTGCAGGAGCAGCTTTACCGCGTGATCGTGGCACTCGACCGCCAGGACATCGACGCATACGGCAAGCACGAACAATTGCGCCCCGGCATGGCGCTGGAGGCCGATGTGCTGATCGACAAACGCAGGCTGATCGAGTGGGTACTCGAGCCGCTATACGCACTCGGCCGACGGACTTCCGCATGACGGCAGGACCACGCCCCTGTCACGCACACACGCATTCGCTACGGAGCTGATTGAACGATGAAATGGATGGATGCCCTGCAGTTCGGCTGGCGCCGCCGCTTGCCTAACATGCTGCAGACCCAGGCGGCCGAATGCGGACTGGCCTGTGTCGGTATGGTTGCGGGCTATTTTGGCCACGACATCGACCTGGTCAGCCTGCGTCGCCGCTTCCCCCCGTCGCTGAAGGGTGCGACGCTCGGCGACGTGATGCTGATTGCGCACCGTCTCGGCCTCGCGTCGCGCGCGCTGCGGCTCGAGATCGACGAGCTGGCCAAATTGCGCCGCCCGTGCATCCTGCATTGGGACATGAACCACTTCGTGGTGCTGAAGTCCGTGTCGCGCGGCAAGATCACGATCCACGATCCGGCGCGAGGCATCCGCGACGTTCCGCTCGCGGAGGTTTCGGAGCACTTCACCGGTGTCGCGCTGGAGCTGATGCCGTCGCCTTCGTTCAAGCGTGCGCAGGCACGCGAGTCGATTTCGATGGCGAAGCTGATCGGCAGTGTGACCGGCATTCGCGCAACGTTGGCACAAGTCCTGCTGCTGTCGGCGGCACTGGAGGTGTTCGGCATTGTCACGCCGTTCTACATGCAGTGGGTGATGGATCAGGTGCTGGTGTCGGCCGACGCCGACCTGCTCACCCTGCTCGGCATCGGCTTTTTGCTCGTTGTACTGTTCCAGAACGCAGTGTCGGCGCTGCGCTCGTGGGTGGTGACGTGGTTCTCCAGCCTGCTCGGCGTGCAATGGACGGCGAACGTCTGCGCGCACCTGTTCAAACTGCCGATGACGTATTTCGAACAGCGTCACATCGGCGACGTGGTGTCGCGGTTCGGCGCGATCGGCTCGATTCAGAGCACGCTGACCACGCAATTCGTCGGCGCGCTACTCGACGGCGTGATGGCGATCGTCACGCTCGCGATGCTGTTCCTCTACAGCACCACGCTGACGTGGCTCGTGCTCGGCCTGTTCGCCACGTACGGGTTGATCCGATGGGTCGCGTACCGGCCGTTCCGGCAGGCGAACGAGGAACAGATCATCTACGATGCACGCGCGCAGTCGAACCTGCTCGAGTCGATCCGCGGCGTGCAGGCAATCAAGCTCGCGAACAAGCAGGAAGCGCGCGTCGCGACCTATGCGAATGCGGTCGTCGAGACCACCAACAGGAACGTCGCGATCCAGCGGCTGTCGATCGGCTTCTCGACGCTGCAGGGCGTCATTTCCGGCGCGGGCCGCGTGATACTGGTATGGCTGGCCGCCAGGCAGGTTCTCGACGGGCAGCTCTCGGCGGGGATGCTCGTCGCGTTCGTCAGCTTTGCCGACCAGTTCATGGCGCGCGGCGCGGGCCTCATTGGCGCGGTCATCGATTTCCGCATGCTGCGCCTGCACGGCGAACGTCTCGCCGACATCGTGCTGACCGACGTCGAGCCCGACATGGAAGCGAAGGTTCCACGCGAACCGGCGCGCGCGGGCCGCGATCCGGCGCCGTCCATCGAAGTGTCCGGCGTGAGCTTCCGCTACGCGGAAACCGAGCCGTGGGTACTCGAAGATTGCTCGTTCTCCATCGCGCCTGGCGAATCGGTCGCACTCGTCGGCCCGTCCGGCCAGGGCAAGACGACGATGGCGAAGCTTCTGCTCGGCCTGCTGACGCCGGAACAAGGCAGCGTGATGATCAACGGTACCGACATCCGCAAGCTCGGGCTGCATGGGTATCGCGAACAGATCGGTTGCGTGATGCAGGACGACATCCTGTTCGCCGGCTCGATCGCCGACAACATCTGTTTTTTCGATCCGCAGCCCGATCAGGCGCACATCGAAGAGGCCGCGCGGCTCGCGCAGATTCACGACGACATCAACGCGATGCCGATGGGATACCAGAGCCTCGTCGGAGACATGGGTTCGTCCCTGTCTGGCGGCCAGTGCCAGCGCGTGCTGCTCGCCCGTGCGTTTTATCGCAAGCCTGCGATCCTGATCCTTGACGAGGCGACGAGCCATCTCGACGTCGAGCGCGAACGGCTCATCAGCGATGCGGTGCGGGCGATGAATGTCACGCGGATCATCGTCGCGCACCGCCCGGAAACCATTCGCAGCGCGGACCGGGTCGTCCGGCTGGCGCAGGGCAGCGCGCATGAACTCGACCTCGGCGCATTGTTCGCGCCACAACCGGCATAGCGCGGTACCGCGCACGTCATTCCCGCTGCATACGGCAGCGGCGGCCGCTACCGGTCCGGCCCGCAAAGACCGGTAACACGTTACTTTAAGGAGAACGAAAGTGCGTGAATTGACCACGATGGAAATCGATGAAGTGAGCGGCGGCGGATTCTTTAGCCGCATGGGGGCAGTGGGGCTGAGTGGTTTGACCGGCCTCATCTCCGGACTGGCCAAGGGTGCCGTGGTAGGTGGCTCACAGGGTGGCCTGCTCGGCGTCGGCCTGATCACCGGCGCCGCCGGCATGATCATTGGCGCGGTGGCCGGCACCATCAGCGGTGTCGTCTATGGCGCGATCAACGACGAGAAGCAAACGGTCAAGATCTTCAACACGATGATGGAAAACATCTTCGACTGGCTGGCACCGAGCCCGAAGTAATGATCGAAACGTTCGGCCCGGGTTTTCCATGGGCAGGACCGTGTCTGGAGCCCCACGGCACGCACCGTCGAGCAATGGGGCTCGTTTCCAACTCAACCGTACGAGTGAATCATGCGTGAACTGAATCTTACCGAACATGCGGACGTTTCAGGTGGACTGACGAGCAGGGACGTGCAGGACTGGATCTCGAACATCCTCCGGCCGAAACCCCCGGGCGACTACGTCAATCCGTTTCCGAGCGATAGCGCCAATATGAACGTGGTAGAGACGATCGGAAAGTTCGTCGTCGCGGCGGCGCTGACAGGCATCGCCGTCATGTTCCGGTTTGCCATGAGGCGGTAAGTGGCCGCCCCGGAAAAATTCCCTGCGATCGATACGATTCGCAGTCCTGTGTTACTGATCGTTTGGTAGATGACAAAGCTCCATTCGTCGCAGTTCAAGATTCATTTCTGGACGAATTACGATTGTGAGCCGTGTTTTCATCGATGTAAATTTTACGAGCCGAAACAATCAAAAGTCGGTGCTTCATTTCCAGAGACTTTCTAAGGAAACCAAAACATGAGCAAGAAACTTACCCTGGCGTCGATCGCGACGGCAATCGTGGCATTCGCACCGCTGGCAGCGCACGCCTATGACGGCACCGTGACCTTCTCCGGCGCACTGAGCGGCGCGTCATGCGAAATCAAGGTCAACGGTGCCGACAACAACGGCACGGTCCAGCTTCCGACGGTAGGCGCGGCCCAACTGGGGAGCAAGGGCAAGGTGTCGGGCGCGACGAACTTCGCGATTGAATTGAGCAAGTGCCAGAACGCAGGCAATTCGGTTCGCGCATTCTTCGAAGCCGGCCCGAACGTCGACAACTCGGACGGCACGCTGATCAACCGCGCGGCAACCAGCGCCGCGACGAATGTCGCGGTGCAGTTGCTCGACACATACGGCGCCGAGCTGAAGGTCGGTGACGACAGCCAGCGCACCGTTACCCCCGTCGCGCTCAAGGATGGTGCCGCGAAGCTCGTCTATGGCGCGCAGTACTACGCGAAGGACGAGACGACTGCAGGTAGCGTGAGCACGTCGGTTACGTACTCGATCGACTACCTGTAAGCCTCGGCGCACATTGGCGGGCCGCACGGCAACACCGCCCGATCTGCACGGATGCCGTGCAGGCCCGCCAGTGTCGGCGCATTGCCCGATGGACGTCAGCTGCACACCGCGGGAAACACCGCTTGACGGCGTTTCCCGCCCATTGAGTTTTCGCACCATGCTTCCAATTTTCTCGTTCATGTCGCGTCGCGTCGCGACATGTATTTGCATCGCGCTCGCTTGCTACGCGCAGCAGGCGACGGCAAGCGTCATCATTTCCGGCACACGCGTGATCTATCCGGCGGGCGATCGTGAAATCACCGTCAAGATGGACAACACCGGCAAGCAACCGGCGCTCGTGCAGGCATGGATCGACGCCGGGGATCTCAAGTCACGCCCAGGCACCGTGAAGGTACCGTTCGTGCTGATGCCGCCCGTATTCCGCATCGATCCCGCCAAAGGGCAAACGGTCAGAATCGTCTATACCGGCGATCCGCTTCCGCAGGACAAGGAGTCCGTATTCTGGCTGAATGTGCTCGACATTCCGCCGAAAGTTGAAGAATCGTCGTCGACGACCGCGCTGCAGCTCGCGTTTCGCTCGCGGATCAAGCTGTTTTTCCGGCCGGCCGGGCTTGACGGCGATGGCGCGGCGGCTGCGGCGAAGGCCATCGAGTGGTCCATCGTGCCATCCGACGACAGCAAAGGCCATGTGTTGCGTGCGACCAATCCGTCGCGGTTCAACATCACCGTGCTGAGCGCGCGAGTCGAACACGACGGCCACACGTTCACCACGAAAGACGGCGCAATGATCGCGCCTGGCGCATCTCTGACGTTCGCATCCGACGCCCCTCTTCCCCATCTGCCGGCCGGCACGAAGCTCGGCTACTCGACGATCAACGACTTCGGCTCCGAGGCGAAGTGGGAAGCGGCGATCACGCCTGCGCCCTGACGCCAAACGAGCGGGCCACGCCCACAGTGTCGCGCCGGCCGCCGGCACGTTCATACCGACTATCAGGAACACAATCATGGAACACGCATGCCGCGCGGCGACGCCGCGCGCGGGCCCGTCTGCGCCCGCTCTGCGCCGCTCGTGCGCGATGGTGCTGTTCGCGTGTTCTGCGATGCCGCTCGGCGTCGCCGCGAACACGCTCGCGCCCACCCCGGACCCGCACCCCGGGCTCGGGGAGCGCACGGCCAAGCAGCACACGCCGCTGGGCGTGCGATTCAATCCGGACTTCGTGCTGTCCGAGCCCGGCAGCGAGATCGATCTTTCGCGCTACGAACAAGGCAACCCGGTCTGGCCCGGCCAATATCGCGTCGATCTCTATCTGAACGGCACGCTGCTCGATCGCGACGACGTGACGGTGCGGGAAGTGGGCAGCGGCGTCACGAAGGTCTGTGTCGCACGCGGGCTGCTCGACAAGTTCAGCCTCGACCTCGGCCGCATTCCGGCCGAACAGCTCGCGACGCTCGACGATGCCGGCGCATGCGTGTCGCTCGACGAACTGGTGCCCGGTGCGTCGTTGTCGCTCGATCCTGCGGCCGCGCGCGTCGACGCCCAGATCCCGCAAGCACTTCTGCGCCGCACCGCTCGCGGCTATGTCGACCCGTCGATGTGGGACCGCGGCGTTACCGCCGGGATCTTCGGCTACAACGCGAACGTCTACCGCAACGTATCGCACGGTGACAGCGCGAACTCCGCGTATCTCGGCGTAAATGCAGGCCTTAACATCGGCGGCTGGTACTTCCGGCACGATGGCGCGCTGAACTGGCAACAGCGCGAAGGCCGGAACTACGGCGCCATCAATACCTACGTGCAGCGTGACCTGAAGGCCCTCAACGCACGGGTCCGGCTCGGCGATGCGAACACTTCCGGCGAGGTGTTCGACACCTTCGCCTTCCGCGGCGTGCAGATTGCGACCGACGACCGGATGTGGCCCGACTCGCAGCGCGGCTACGCGCCAGTCGTTCGAGGCATCGCTAATTCGAATGCGCGCGTGACGGTACGCCAGAAAAGCGCGGTCATCTACGATACGTCGGTGCCGCCCGGCCCGTTCGTGATCGACGACCTGTATCCGACCGGCTATGGCGGCGATCTCGACGTGACCGTCACCGAGGCGGATGGCAGCGAGCGCAGCTTCAAGGTGCCGTACGCGGCGGTCCCGCAGTCGCTGCGCCCCGGTCGGAGCCGGTTCAACTTCGTCGCCGGCACGGTGCGTGACCGGAGCCTGTCGCACATGCCGCGCATCGTGCAGGCGACCTATACGCGCGGCATCGATAACCTGCTGACGCTGTACGGTGGTGTGCTCGCAAACGAGAACTATCAGAACGTGCTGCTGGGCGGCGCATTCAACATGCCGATCGGTGCGCTGGCAATCGACATGTCCGGCGCATTCACGTCGAAGTCCGGTCAGCACATGAACGGGACGAGCGTGCGCGTCACATACAGCAAGACGATCGAGGCGACGAACAGCAGCATATCGATCGCCGCGTACCGCTTCTCGTCTTCCGGCTACCTCGATCTGAACAATGCGATGGCGTTCGTCGACAACGTGCAGCGCGGTCTGACGGACGTCGCCGCGGTGCCTGCGTGGCGCGCGCGCAATCGCGTGTCGCTCACGGCGAGCCAGCGTCTCGGCGAGCGCGGCGGCCAACTCTACGTGAGTGGTTACACGCAGAACTACTGGGGGCGCGGCGGCACCGACACGCAGTTCCAGGTCGGCTACAGCAACCGCTATCGCGTGTTCGACTACAACCTGTCGGCGAACCGCGCGCGCGCGTTCTCCGGCATCACCGATACCCAGTACATGCTGACCGTGTCGATGCCGCTCGGGCCGAAGGTGCGTGCGCCACGGATGAGCGTCAATGTGGCACGCGAAGGCACGAGCGGCGTCACGTCGATGGCGAGCGTCACCGGCCTGATCGGTGCCGGCAGCGAGGGCAGCTATTCGGTGTCGGCGGCGCGCAATGCCGGCCCGACCTATGCCGGCAACGTCGCCGCCCAGTACCGAACGCCATACACGGCGGTTCATGGCGCGTTCGGCAGGGGAAGCGGCTACGGGTCAGCATCGCTCGGCCTGAGCGGTGCGATCGTCGCGCATCCGGGCGGCGTGACGGCGACGCCGTATGCATCCGACACGATGGCGATCGTCGAGGCGCCGCGTGCGCACGGTGCGACGGTGTCGGGCTATGGCGGCGTCCGGCTCGATCCGCGTGGCTACGCGGTCGTGCCATACCTGAGTCCCTATCGGCTGAACGCGATCGAGATCGATCCGCGAGGCCTGCCCGCCGACGTCGAGCTGCAATCGACGAGTCAGCAGGTCGCGCCGCACCACGGTGCGATCGTGATGCTGCGCTATCCGACCGTCACGGGGCGCCCGGTTCTGATCCAGACGCAGGCGTCCGACGGCACGGAGCTGCCGCTGGGCGCGCCGGTGTTCGACAGCGCAGGTAACAACGTCGGGATGGTGTCGCAGGGCGGGCAGATCTACGCGCGGCTGTCGGGGCCGCGCGAGCAGCTGACCGTGAAATGGGGTCATGCCGATGCATGGCAATGTTCGATCAAGGTCGCATTACCGTCGCTCGACGAGCGTGCGATGCCCGCGGGTATCGAGCGCCTCAGCGCGCCGTGTGAAATCGACGAAAAGCGCGCCGGCGTCACCGGCGAGCGCGCGCAACGGCGAGCGTCCGCTTGACCGAGGATGGCAGGAGAAAATTCAATGAAACGCAACACGATGAAAAGGATACGGGGCCGCAGCGGGTACGGCGTGACGCTACTGCGAGCGATCGCGGCAACGCTGCTGCTCGGGGCGGCCGGCATCGGGGCCGCTCAGGCGGCCACGGTCGCGAAGTGCGAGTCCCTGACGGGCGGGAAACTCACGACTTTGCCCGCAAATCTGAAGATCGCGTCGGATGCGCCGATCAATACAGTCCTGTGGAAGCAGAGCGGAATCCAGATTTCTGCAAGGTGCTGGCAGGTGCTGCCTTTGTCGGGCAACATGGAAGCGGTGTTCTACCGCTACCGGGACGATCCGAAGCTCATCGCCAACGGGCTCGCGCTTTACGTGACCTTCAACGGCAATCGCGGACACGGGGATGCGACGATTCCGACCGGGACGATGATCCCGCGGACCGGCGAGGCGCGGATAACGACGACCGTCGACGTCGAGTTGGTCAAGATCGGTCCGACGCCGTCCACGCCAACGGATTTCCCGCTGAGGTCGGTGCTGGTCGGGATGATCGCCGCGCCGGATGAACGGTCCGATAGTGCGCGCTATATGTTGTTCGGTTTCGAGAACGTCTCGTTCCAGCAAACGACCTGCACGACGACGACCCCTTCGCTCCAGGTGGAACTCGGCACGCACACGCTAGGCAAGGCGGGCGGGATCGGCTCCGGCATTGGCTCGACGTCGCCGTCGAAGGATTTCGCGGTCGGGATTCAGTGCGATTCGGGCGTTGCCGGCGACTTCGTCGTCAACATGATGCTCGAGGGCAATGCACTTGACGCAGCGAACGGCGTGTTGGCGCTGTCGTCCGGGACCAAGGCGACCGGCGTGGGGATTCAGTTGCTCAAGCACGACGGCCAGCCGGTGCAGCTCGGTACGCCGTGGCAAATCGCTGATTCGCCGTCGTCACAGTCCAGGTCGTCGAACTTCTCGGTACCGCTGTCTGCCCGCTACTACCAGGCAGACATGACCGCCAAACCGGGCACTGCCAATGGCGCGGCTACGTTTACGATCATCTACCGATAATGTGGAGGGCGCCGTTAGATCAACCCGTTCTCGTATGCATAGCGCAGCAGGTGAACGTTCGTCTCGGCCTGCAGCTTTCGCATCGCCGTGTGCTTCTGCGTCGAAATGGTACTCACCGAGGAGCCGAGTTGCTTGGCGATGCTGTCGAGCGAATGACCCGCAGCGAACAGGCGTACGACGTCCAGCTCCTTTCGGCTGAGCTCGGACTGAACACGGTCGGGCAGCGCCCCGGTCTGCGCGATGATCGAGCGAATCGTCGGGGAGAAATAGCGGGTGCCGCCCGAGCACAGGTAGCGGCACGCGCGGACGACCTCCTCAGCCGCATCCTCCTTGCTGACGATGGCGCTCACACCGAGCTTCGTCGCGGCCGCGAACACGCTCGGATTCGATTGAGCGGTGAACAGTATGCGTCGGGCATCCGGCACGATCTCGCGCAGCTTGCGCAGCAACATGAATCCGTCGAGTGCCCTGTCCCCCGTGCTCATCGCAAAATCGGAGATGACGATGTCGGCAGGTGCTCGTGTCAACGATTCGACGAGCATCGCACCGCTGTTGCTGCAATGCAAAATGCGATAGGCGGGAGGCCAATGCGGCAGGCTCTTGAGCCAATCCGCCACGATGGGATGATCGTCTGCGATCGCGATGGTAATTGCGGTCATGAAGCAAGTCCCAAGTCCCGACAATGTTAAATAGATAAAAAGAAGGTTAATGCCATTTTTTAACCCTCCTAAAAAAAGCCAAATGTTAATACCTCGATACTATTAATAAAATAGTACTTGTACGATTAATATCGAGATAGAGCGTTGCCTCAGGAAGAGAATCTCCGGCGTGATCGCGTTATTCCGATGCTCGATTGACTCGCGAAGCGGCACGCGTCGGGTCTTGCTGCCACATCGGCGACAAGACCAGCGCGGACACACATAGGCGACCTGATGGCTCTGCCGATGCCTGCGCGGCGCACCGCGCATGGCAAGCGGCGGATGCTGGTTGCTTCGACGAGATTGCTGGAAAACCCCTAAAGGAATCGCCCGCCCGCGAAAGGTACCGGAAGGTTTCGCCTCCCTATACTCGTCGTGACGATGCAGCAAGCATCGCGCCAGACGAATACAACGAAGGAGACGACCCCGATGCGACCCATCCTGCGCACCCTCGCCGTTGCGGCCAGCCTGAGCTGCGCGCTCGCCGCTCACCCCGCTTTCGCCGATGACGGCGGCAAGATCACGATCATGGTCGGCGGGATCGCGAAGCTGATCTACCTGCCCGCGCGGCTCACGCAGGAACTCGGCAACTTCAAGGCTGAAGGGCTCGACGTCGAGCTGCTGTCGCAGCCGGCCGGCGTCGACGCCGAGAACGAGCTGCTGGCGGGCGCCGTGCAGGGTGTCGTCGGCTTCTACGACCATACGATCGACCTGCAGAGCAAGGGCAAGGACGTGAAGGCGATCGCCGTGTTCGGCCAGGTGCCGGGCGAGGTCGAGATGGTGTCGACCAAGGCCGCGCCCACGTTCAAGTCGATGGCCGACGCGAAAGGCAAGACGCTCGGCGTGACGGGCCTCGGCTCGTCGACCAGCTTCCTCACGCAATACCTGGCGCTGCAGCACGGCGTGCCGTCGACGCAGTACACGATGCTGCCGGTCGGCGCCGACGCGAGCTTCATCGCCGCGATCAAGCAGGGCCGGATCGACGCCGGGATGACGACCGAACCGACGGTGTCCGCGCTCGAGAAGATGGGCGAGGCAAAGGTAATGGTCGACATGCGTACCGTCGACGGCACGCGCGCCGCGCTCGGCGGCACCTACCCGGCCGCGAGCCTCTACGTGCAGTCGGCGTGGGCCGATTCGCACAAGGCGGAAGCCACCAAGCTCGCGCACGCGTTCGCGAAGACGATGCAGTTCATCCACACGCACAGCGCCGAGGAAATCGCCGCGAAGATGCCGGCGGACTACCAGAAGGACAAGAGCCTGTACGTGGCCGCGCTGAAGGCGTCGCTGCCGATGTACACGGCCGACGCGAAGATGCCGGCCGACGGCCCGGCAACCGTGCTGAAGGTGCTGTCGGCGTTCAATCCGTCGGTGAAGGGCAAGCATATCGACCTGGCACGCACCTATACCAACGATTTCGTGAACGCGAAGTAATCGATATCGGTACAGGCGCCGGCGGCGGCGATCCCGCCGCCGCGCGTTCCCCGTTCCGGTCCGGCTGACCGGCCCGGCGTCGCCACGATGCGACGCCCTCTTCACCCGCAGGACAAACGCGATGAACCAGGCAGTTTCCCCGAGCACACCGGCGATCGAGTTTCGCAATGTGTCGTGCCGCTTCATTTCGCCGGAAGGCAAGGCCACCGTCGCGCTGCGCGACTTCAGCATGAGCGTCGCGCGCGGCGAGTTCATCGCGATCGTCGGGCCGACCGGCTGCGGCAAGTCGACCACGCTGAACATGATCACCGGGCTGCTCAAGCCGGTGTCGGGCGAGGTGCGCGTGATGGGCCGCCCGGTCGACGGGATCGACCCGCGCATCGGCTTCGTGTTCCAGGCCGACGCCGTGTTCCCGTGGCGCAACGTGATCGACAACGTCGCGGCAGGCCCGCTGTTCCGCGGCCGCTCGAAGGACGTCGCGTACACGCAGGCCGAGGAATGGATCCGCAAGGTCGGCCTCGACAAGTTCACGAAGCACTACCCGCATCAACTCTCCGGCGGGATGAGAAAGCGCGTCGCACTCGCGCAGACCTTCATCAACCAGCCGGAAATCCTGCTGATGGACGAGCCGTTCTCCGCGCTCGACATGCAGACGCGCACGCTGATGCAGGACGAACTGCTGCAGCTGTGGTCCGCGAACAAGGGCTCGGTCGTGTTCGTCACGCACGATCTCGAGGAGGCGATCGCGCTCGCCGACCGCGTGTTCGTGCTGACCGCGCGCCCCGCGACGCTCAAGCGCGTGTACGAGATCGACCTGCCGCGCCCGCGCGTCACGTCGGAGATCCGCTACGACCCGCGCTTCATCGAGATTTCCAAGGACATCTGGCACGACCTGCGCGAAGAAGTGCAGATCGGCTGACGCACACGCCCCACGGCACGCAATGGCAAGAAACAGCAAGGACAGGAGCATGACCGACATGACGCTTCCCACTACCGCCCTTCCGGCGACGACGCTCGAGGACGACGAGCGCGCCGCGCAACGCCGGCTGCGCCGCCGGCGCAACCTGATCGTCACGCTGCGGATCGCCGTGCTCGTCGTCGTGCTCGGCGGCTGGGAGCTCGCCGCACGCCTGAAGTGGATCGATCCGTTCTTCTTCTCGATGCCGACGCTGATCTTCGAGCAGATCCAGGACTGGTTCGTGAACGGCACGTCGCAGGGCCCGCTGCTCACGCAGGTGTGGGTCACGCTCGAGGAAACCGGGATCGGCTTCCTGATCGGCTCGGTCGCCGGCGTGATCTGCGGGATCGTGCTCGGCCGCAACAAGCTGATGGCCGACGTGTTCGGCCTGTACATCCAGATCGCGAACTCGATCCCGCGCGTCGTGCTCGGCTCGATCTTCGTGATCGCGCTCGGCCTCGGGATGGCGTCGAAGATCGCGCTGGCCGTCGTGATGGTGTTCTTCGTCGTGTTCGGCAACGCGTTCCAGGGCGTGCGCGAGGCCGACCGCTACCTGATCGCGAACGCGCAGATCCTCGGCGCGTCGCGCCGGCAGATCACCACGGCCGTCGTGATTCCGTCCGCGCTGAGCTGGATTCTCGCGAGCCTGCACGTGAGCTTCGGCTTCGCGCTGGTCGGTGCGGTGGTCGGCGAATTCCTGGGTTCCAAGCAGGGCATCGGCCTGCTAATCTCCACCGCCCAGGGCGCGTTCAACGCGAGCGGCGTGTTCGCGGCGATGATCGTGCTGGCCGTGGTCGCGCTGGCCGCCGACTACCTGCTGACCTGGGTCGAGAAGCGCTTGCTGAAGTGGCGCCCCGCCGCGTTCTGAACATCGCACGCATCACATGACACGCCCGAACCGCGCCGGTTGCCCCGGCGCGGTTCGGCATTGAGGAGAGGGAATGGCGCACAGCCTGCGCGGGCGGCTCTTGTGGTGGTTGCTGCTGCCGCTCGCGGCCTTCGTGCTGATCGCGGGCGCGATGTCGTACGACACCGCGCGGCGCACGGCCGGGCTCGTGCAGGACAGCGCGCTCGTCGCGTCCGCGCGCACGATCGGCGAGGACGTCGAATGGCGCAACGGGCTGCCGGTCGCCGACGTGCCGCCGGCCGCGCTGGAGATCTTCGAATCGCCGTCGCGCGATTCGGTGTTCTACAAGGTGATCGACGGCCACGACCGGCTGCTCGCGGGCAATCCGGCGCTGGCCGTGCCGGCGCAGCACGGCATCGACCCGACGCTGTACGACACGACGCTCGACGGCCTGCCGCTGCGCGCGGTCGCCTACGATCGGCAGCTATACGACGAGGGGCAGATCGAGACGGTCACGGTGATCGTCGCGAAGACGACCCGCTCGCGCGACGCGATGGTCGACACGATCTGGCGGCCGCAGCTCGTGCGCCTGTCGCTGATGCTGGTGCTCGCGGTGGTGCTGGTCTATCTCGGCCTCACGCTCGAGCTGCGTCCGCTGATGAAGCTGAAGGACGACGTCGCCGACCGTGGGCCGATGGAGCTGGAGCCGATCCGCCCCGAGCGGCTGCAGCACGAGCTGCGGCCGATCGTCGACGCGATCAACCAGTGCATCGCGCGGCTCAATACGCACACGGCCACGCAGCGCCGCTTCATCGCCGACGCCGCGCACCAGTTGCGCACGCCGATCGCGGTGCTCGACACGCAGATCCAGTACGCGCAGCAGCGCGGCAACGGCGATCCGGACCTCGCGTCGGTGCTCGACAGCATGCAGCGCAGCAGCCGCAAGATGGCCGACGTGACCGACAAGCTGCTGCTGCTCGCGCATGCGGAAGCGACGCCGTCGACGCTGCTCACGCATCGCGTCGATCTCGCCACCATCGTGTCGAGCGTGCTCGAGGAAACGATCGTGCTCGCGCAGCGGCGCGATATCGACCTCGGCGCCGATCTCGGCGAGCGGCTCGACGTCGCGGGCAGCGACAGCCTGCTGACCGCGCTGGTGATGAACCTCGTCGACAACGCGGTGCGCTACACGCAGCCGGGCGGCTGCGTGACGGTCGCCGCGCGGCGCGACGGCGACGCGGTGGTGCTCGACGTGGTCGACAACGGCCCCGGCATCCCGGCCGAAGCGCGGCCGCACGTGTTCAAGCGCTTCTACCGCGTGTCGGCCGACACCGAAGGCTCGGGCCTGGGGCTCGCGATCGTCCGCGAGATCGCGCAGGCGCACGGCGGCAGCGTGTCGCTCGCGCCGGGACCCGGCAATCGCGGTATCGTCGTGACCGTGCGGCTGCCCGCCTATGATTGAAGCGTGCCCCTCAAACCTGCCGCTACGCGCCAGGCCGCCCGAGGGGGCAATCCCCCAAGGGGACTTCGTTCCGGGCGGAAAACCTGGGGCGGCCCGGCGTTTTCTTTAGAGATGTGGTCATGAAACTCCTGCTGGTCGAAGACAACGCCGAACTCGCGCACTGGATCGTGAACCTGCTGCGCGGCGAGGATTTCGCGGTGGACTGCGTCGGCGACGGCGAGCGCGCCGATACGGTGCTGAAGACCGAACGCTACGACGCGGTGCTGCTCGACATGCGTCTGCCCGGCATCAGTGGCAAGGAAGTGCTCGCGCGGCTGCGGCGCCGCAACGACAACGTGCCGGTGCTGATGCTGACCGCCCACGGCTCGGTCGACGACAAGGTCGACTGCTTCGGCGCCGGTGCCGACGACTACGTGGTCAAGCCGTTCGAATCACGCGAACTGGTCGCACGGATCCGCGCGCTGATCCGCCGGCAGGCCGGCGTCGGCACGACGCAGCTGGTGTGCGGCGATCTCGTCTATGCGTTCGGCACGCGCGAATTCCGCTGCGGCGACGCGGTGCTCGCGCTGCGCCGCCGCGAGCATGCGATTCTCGAAACGCTGATGCTGCAGCAGAACAAGACGGTGTCGAAGGCGCGGCTGATGGACAGCGTATTCGCGCTCGACGACGAACCGAGCGCCGATGCGATCGACATCTACATCCACCGGCTGCGCAAGCATCTCGCGGGCAGCACGGCCGAGATCATCACGCTGCGCGGGCTCGGCTATATCCTGCGCGCGAAGCATGCGCAGGACTGACGGCCCCACCCTCATTATCGATTCGTAGCACGAAGCGTATCGAAAGCCCGCCATCGGCCTGGCGGGCGCGGGTTCGCACGCCCTGCCCGATTCGCGATTATTGCGCGTTCGGTGTTTTCACCGATCCGATTCTTTCCTCCGGGAAAGCGGCGTGAAGGATTGCACCCTCTACGATGCTATGCGTCGGCCCCCTCGCTGTGGTCGGCAACATCCGGCATACATTACGTACTGCCGACAAATAGATTTCAATGCGGCAGCTCGGAGGAGACGATCTTGAAACGAAAAACCCTTGCCCTTTCCATCGCGGCGGCAGGCCTGTGTGCCGGCACCCAGGCGCATGCGCAATCGAGCGTGCAGCTCTACGGCCTGATGGACCTGAGCTTTCCGACCTACCGGACCCACGCCGACGCGAACGGCAATCACGTAATCGGGATGGGCAACGAAGGCGAGCCGTGGTTCAGCGGCAGCCGCTGGGGCCTGAAAGGCGCTGAAGATATCGGCGGCGGCACGAAGATCATCTTCCGCCTCGAAAGCGAATTCGTGGTCGCGAACGGCCAGATGGAAGACGAAGGCCAGATCTTCGACCGCGACGCGTGGGTCGGCGTCGAGGACGAGCGCTTCGGCAAGCTGACGGCCGGCTTCCAGAATACGATCGCGCGCGACGCATCGGCGATCTACGGCGACGCGTACGGCTCGTCGAAGCTGACCACCGAGGAAGGCGGCTGGACCAACTCGAACAACTTCAAGCAGATGATCTTCTACGCGGCCGGCCCGACCGGCACGCGCTACAACAACGGCATCGCGTGGAAGAAGCTGTTCAGCAACGGCATCTTCGCCAGCGCCGGCTACCAGTTCAGCAACTCGACGCAGTTCGCGACCGGTTCCGCGTACCAGCTCGCGCTCGGCTACAACGGTGGCCCGTTCGCCGTGTCCGGCTTCTACAACCACGTGAACCACAACGGCTTCACAAACCAGACGTTCTCGGCCGGCGGCACCTACGCGTTCAGCATCGTGCGCCTGAACGCCGGCTACTTCCGCTACAACGGCGACCAGGGCGCGCTCGGCCAGCGTCACGACGATTCGTGGACCGTGTCGATGAAGATCGCGCCGAAGGGCGCGCTCGACTACGAGCTCGGCTATCAGCAGATGCGCATCAAGAATGCCGCGAACAACGCGGACGGCTTCACGCCGAATGCAAACCTCGGCGCGTTCAGCCTGACCAACGGCGTCGCCAACGGCTTCAAGGAGACGATCTACGGGTCGGTGTTCTATCACCTGAGCAAGCGCACCGAGCTGTACCTGGCCGGCGACTACATGAAGCTGCACGGCGGTTACACGGTGTCGTCGACGTTCGGCGCGAAGAACCAGCTCGAACTGACGTCGGGCATCCGCACGCGCTTCTGACCTCAAGCGGGGCCGATCCGGCCCCGCCGTACCCTCCATCCGGGATTTCTCCATGCGGGCACGCCGGCGCTTTGCGCCGACCGTGCCCTTTTTTTCGTCGTTTTCGGGGTACGAGAGATGCCCGGGAACGGCCCGCCGGCCGGCCCGTGCGACAACCGGCCCGAAGCCCCTTGCGGCCCGTCGGGCGGGCGATCGCGGCCGATGCGCGCACGATCGCCTCACATCGGTGCTTGACCTGCGCCGACCGACTCGCTAGCGTTTCGGGTTTGCCCGGGTGGCCGTTGCCGCCGGTGCCGTGAGTGCGCCCGACGTCCTGGCGCACGCGGCCGGGCTCCGATGGAAAAAACGATGCAGAAACTCGATGCGGCGAGCCCGCAGGCGATGTCGACGGATTTCACCGCCGACAACGTCGCGCGCCTGAAGGCGCTGTTCCCCGAACTCGTGACCGAAGGCCCGGACGGCGCGTCGGTCGACGTCGACGTGCTGAAGGCGCTGGTCGGCGAGCGCACGGTCGGCGCCGCCGACGAGCGCTACGGCTTCCACTGGCACGGCAAGCGCAGCGCGCGCCAGGCCGCGCTCACGCCGTCGACGGGCACGCTGCGCCCCTGCCCCGGCGACAGCGTCGCGTGGGACGACACGCGCCATCTCGTGATCGAGGGCGACAACCTCGACGTGATGAAGCTGCTGCACAAGAGCTACGCGGGCAAGGTCAAGCTCGTCTACATCGACCCGCCGTACAACACCGGCAGCGATTTCGTCTATCCGGACGACTTCAGCGACAGCATCCGCCACTACCTGTCGATGACGGGCCAGACCGACGGCGGCCTGAAGCGCAGCACCAATACCGAGGCGAACGGCCGGTTCCATACCGACTGGCTGAACATGATGTATCCGCGCCTGAAGCTCGCGCACGCGCTGTTGTCCGACGAAGGTCTGATCGCGGTGCACATCGACGAGCACGAAGTGCATGCGCTGGTGCTGATGCTGCGCGAGATCTTCGGCGAGGAGAACGAGCTCGGCGTGGCCGTGTGGGACAAGCGCAACCCGAAGGGCGATGCGCGCGGCGTCGCGTACCAGCACGAATCGCTGGTGCTGTTCGCGCGCAATGCCGAGACGCTGCTCGAACAGGCGCCGCTCAAGCGCCCGAAGCGCAACGCGCAGCGCATGCTGGATGCCGCGCACGACGCGGTGTACCGCAGCGGCAACGCGAAGGACGCGCAGAAGGCGTACCGCGCATGGATGAAGGCGCAGACCAACCTGTCGGGCGGCGAGGTGATGTACGACCGGCTGTCGGCCGACGGGCGCGTGTACCGCCTCGTGTCGATGGCGTGGCCGAACAAGAAGAAGGCGCCGGATGAGTATTTCACGCCGCTGCTCCACCCGGTCACCGGCAAGCCGTGCGCGATGCCGGCGCGCGGCTGGCGCAACCCGCCCGCGACGATGCAGGCGCTGATCGAGCGCGGCCAGATCGAATTCGGCGCGGATGAAACCACGCAGCCGCAGCGGATCTACTACCTCGACGAGAACATGTACGAGAACGTGCCGTCGGTGCTGCCGTTCGCCGGCTCCGACGACGCGCTGCTGAAGACGCTCGGCATCCCGTTCGACCAGCCGAAGCCGGTCGACTTCGCGGCGGCCGTGATCGGCTGGTGCACGCGCGGCGACGACATCGTGCTCGACTGCTTCGCGGGCTCCGGTTCGACCGGCCACGCGGTGATGCAGGTGAACGCGACCGACGGCGGCGCGCGCCGCTACATCCTCGTGCAGCTGCCCGAGGCGCTCGACCGCCGCGACAAGACGCAACTGGCGGCCGCCGATTTCTGCGCGAAGCTGAAGAAGCCGCTGACGCTCGCCGAAGTCACGAAGGAACGCCTGCGCCGCACCGCGCAGCAAGTCGCGCGCGACTATCCGGAAAGCTATGGCGACCTCGGTTTCCGCGTGTACCGGCTCGACACGACCAACGTAATCGAGTGGGATCCGCGCCGCGACGACTTCGACCATGCGCTGTTCGCGTCCGTCGAGCACGTGAAGACCGGCCGCAGCGAGGACGACCTGCTCGCCGAGCTGACGCTGAAGCTCGGCCTCGACCTGTGCACGCCGGTCGAGCACCACCAGGTGGCCGGCAAGACCGTGCACCTGATCGGCCGCTCGATCGTCGCGTGCTTCGATGCACGCGTGTCGCGCGACGACGCGGGCCCGCTCGCCGACGGCATCGTCGCGCTGCTCGACGCGACCGGCGCGACGCGCGACGTCACGTGCCTGTTCCGCGACAGCGGCTTCGTCGACGACGTCGCGAAGCTCAATCTCGCCGCGCTGCTCGAACAGCACGGCGTGAAGCGCGTGCGGAGCCTGTGATGCGGCTGCATTTCGAAGCGGATCTCGACTACCAGCGCGAGGCGATCGACGCCGTCTGCGACCTGTTTCGCGGCCAGGAATCGTATCGCGGCGACTTCAGCGTGCTCGCGAACGCCGCGCCCGGCACCACCGCCGCGGCGCAAGGCTCGCTCGGCTTCGCGGTGTCGGAGCAAGGCGTCGGCAACCGGCTGTCGCTGACCGACGACGCGCTCGCGCGCAATCTCGCCGACGTGCAGTTGCGCGGCGGGCTGCCGCCGTCCGGCCTGCCCGGCTCGCGCGACTTCACCGTCGAGATGGAGACCGGCACCGGCAAGACCTACGTGTACCTGCGCACGATCTTCGAGCTGAACCGCCGCTACGGCTTCACGAAGTTCGTGATCGTCGTGCCGTCGATCGCGATCAAGGAAGGCGTGCACAAGACGCTGTCCATCACCGAGGATCACTTCCGCGCGCTGTATGCCGGCGTGCCGTACGACTACTTCCTGTACGACTCCGCGAAGCTCGGCCAGGTGCGCCACTTCGCGGCGAGCGCGGCGATCCAGGTCATGGTGATGACCGTCGCCGCGATCAACAAGAAAGAGATCAACAACCTCTACAAGGACAGCGAGAAGACCGGCGGCGAGAAGCCGATCGACCTGATCCGCGCGACGCGGCCGATCGTGATCGTCGACGAGCCGCAAAGCGTCGACGGCGGGCTCGAGGGGCGCGGCCGCGAAGCGCTGGCCGCGATGGCGCCGCTCTGCACGCTGCGCTATTCGGCGACGCACGTCGACCGTCACCACATGGTGTACCGGCTCGACGCGGTCGATGCGTACGAGCGCAAGCTCGTCAAGCAGATCGAGATCGCGTCGGCAATCGTCGAGGATGCGCACAACAAGCCGTACGTGCGGCTCGTCGGCGTGTCGAACCGGCGCGGCGCGATCAGCGCGCGCATCGAGCTCGACGTCGCGACCACGGCCGGCGTGAAGCGCCAGATCGTGTCGGCCACCGACGGCGACGATCTCGAACGCGTGACCAAACGCGCGCTGTATGCGGGGCTGCGGATCGGCGAAGTCCATGCGGTGAAGGGCGCCGAATACGTCGAACTGCGCCATCCGGAGGGCGAGGCATTCCTGTCGCTCGGCGAGGCGTTCGGCGACATCGACACGCTCGCCGTGCAGCGCGAGATGATCCGCCGTACGATCCGCGAGCATCTCGACAAGGAATTGCGTCTGGCCGAGCGCGGCGTGAAGGTGCTGTCGCTGTTCTTCGTCGATTCGGTCGAACGCTATCGCCGCTACGACGAGAGCGGGATGCCGGTGAAGGGCGACTACGCGCTGATCTTCGAAGAGGAATATGCGCGCGCGGCGCGCGTGCCGGCCTACCGCGCGCTGTTCGACGGCGTCGACGTCGCGCTCGAAGTCGAGCGCGCGCACAACGGCTACTTCTCGATCGACCGCAAGGGCGGCTGGACCGACACGAGCGAGAGCAGCGCGGCGGCCCGCGAAAACGCGGAGCGCGCGTACGGCCTTATCATGCGCGAGAAGGAAGCGCTGCTGTCGTTCGACACGCCGCTGAAGTTCATCTTCTCGCACTCGGCGCTGAAGGAAGGTTGGGACAACCCGAACGTGTTCCAGATCTGCACGCTGCGCGACATCCAGACCGAGCGCGAACGCCGCCAGACGCTTGGCCGCGGGCTGCGCCTCGCCGTCGACCAGGACGGCGAACGCGTGCGCGACCCGGGCGTGAACACGCTCACCGTGATCGCGACCGAGCGCTACGAGTCGTTCGCGGAGAACCTGCAGAAGGAAATCGAGGCCGACACCGGCATCCGTTTCGGGATCGTCGAGGAACACCAGTTCGCGGCGCTGCCGGTGCAGGAAGGCGACGGGCCCGCGCATGCGCTCGGCATCGAGCTGTCACGGGTGCTGTGGACGCATCTGCATGAGCAGGGCTATGTCGACGCGCAGGGCAAGGTGCTCGACCGGCTGAAGGATGCGCTGCGCCAGAGCGCGCTCGTGCTGCCCGAAGCATTCGAGTCGCTGCGCGCGCCGATCGTCGCGACGCTGCGCAAGCTGTCGGGCCGCTTCGCGGTCCGCAATGCCGACGAGCGCCGTGCGATCGCGTTGCGGCGTGACGCGTCGGGCAAGGCCGTCGTGTTCGGCGACGACTTCCGCGCGCTGTGGGACCGTATCCGCCATCGCACCGTGTACAGCGTCGAGTTCGACAACGCGAAGCTCGTGCGCGACTGCACGGCCGCGCTGCGTGACGCGCCGGACATCGCGCGCGCGCGGCTGCAGTGGCGCAAGGCCGAGATCGACATCGGCAAGGCCGGCATCGAGGCGATCGAAGTGGCCGGCGCCGGCACGGTGCTGATCGACGAAGGCGAGCTGCCGCTGCCCGACCTGCTGACCGAACTGCAGGACCGCACGCAGCTCACGCGCCGCTCGCTCGCGACGATCCTGGCCGACAGCGGCCGGCTCGACGATTTCCGCGTGAATCCGCAGCAGTTCATCGCGCTGGCCGCCGACGCGATCAACCGTTGCAAGCGGCTCGCGCTGGTTGCCGGCATCGCGTACCGAAAGCTCGGCGAGCGCCACGTGCATGCGCTCGAATCGTTCGAAAGCGAGGCGCTGACCGGCTATCTGCGCAACCTGCGGCCCGAGGCGCGCAAGTCGATCCACGAGGCGGTCGTGTGCGAGACCGATGCGGAGCGCGCGTTCGCTGACGCACTGGAGGCGCACGACGGCGTGAAGCTGTACGCGAAGCTGCCCGCGTGGTTCCGCGTGCCGACGCCGCTCGGCAGCTATCACCCGGACTGGGCGGTGCTCGCGGAGCAGGATGACGGCGAGCGGCTGTACTTCGTCGTCGATACGCCGAATGCGGATGGCGATGTGTCGAGCGAGCACGAGCGCGCGAAGCTCGCGTGCGGCGAGGCGCATTTCCGTGCGCTGGTGCAGGGGGGAGACGCGGCGCGGTTCGTGCGCGTCAGGCAGGCCGATGCGTTGTTCGAGCCTGTCGCACCCGTTGCGCCGCTTGCGGGCGCCGGGCGCTGAAACGAAGGGCGGCGATGAGCCGCCCTTTTTTCATGGATCGGGCCGCGACGTTGATGCGATACCCGCCGCTGCGCGGCGAATCCGCCTGTCATTCGGATGAAAGCGATTCGTATCCTCGCGCGTTCGCGCGCGTGGTTACGGCTGGTTGCAAATCGGGGTCGATGCGATGCGCGCGCGCGACAGCCGCGTTCGCCGCCGCCATGAAAAAAGGGCGCCGAAGCGCCCTTCTTTCTCGCGCAGTCCCGCGCTTACAGCGTGTGGCCGAACGCGTCGTGATGCGCGTGATGGTGGGACGTCGATGCATGCGCGGTATGCCCATGCGAGCGCCCGTGACCGTGACCCGGTTGCGCACCGGCACGATCGGCGATCGAATCGGAGCGATCGGCCGCGCGCGACAGGCCCTTGTCGCGGTCGCCCGCGCGCATGCCGTTCGAGTTGCTCATCGCTTCGCCGCTCATGTGGCCGCCGGACATGCCGCCCGCGTTGCCGCCGGAGCCGCCTGCGCCATGACCGCCGCCGTTGCCGCCGCCATTACCGCCGGCTGCCGCATACGCGGAAACCGTACCGAGTGCGAGCAGCGCGGCTGCCAGCACGGACAGATATCGTTTGGTTTTCATTGTTTGCTCCCTGGAGCGCGTTCGAGTGATTGCATTCTAGGAACGCGCGAAGGTCACGCTGTTCGACGTTGTAAATGATCGTAACGGCGCGTGTACAACGAATTCGTCAGATCAATCGGCGGCGGGCTGGCTGCGGGTGCGGGATGTGTGGCCGGCCGTCATCGAACAAGGAAAATGTAAGGCGGAAACGGCGCCTGCCGTTCCGCCCGGGATGCGCTTGCTGCGGCTTACGGCGCAGGCTGCATGCCCTGCGCGGCGGCCTTGCGCTGCGCGGCCTGCTCCTGCTCGTGCTTCTTCGCCATGTGGTGGCCGACGATACAGCCGCCGACCGCGCCCACTACCGCGTGATGTCCGGCGTAGTGGCCGGCGACGCCGCCCACCACCGCGCCCTTCATGCAGCCTGCCGCGTGCGCGCTGCCGATCGTTGCGAGCGCAACGACAGCGGCCGTTGCGCACAACCTGATGTGTTGAATCGGCTTCATGCGATCACTCTCCTCTTGTTGTCGTGATCAATGTTCTTGTAAATCGGTCGCCAGGCTCAGTCCCAGCGGCCGCGCCAGCCGCCGTCACGTCCGCCGTGCTCGCGCCACTCGTGCTCGCGCCATTCACGGCGGCGCCACTCGTGTTCACGCCATTCGCGCGCACGCCAGTCGTCGTCGCGGTAGCCCACCGGAGCGTACATCACCGGCGGCGGCGGCGCGACGTAGACGGGCGCCGGTTCCGCGTAGACGCCCGGCACGCCGATCCCGACCGACAGGTCGACGTGGGCCGATGCGACGCCCGAGGCTGCCAGCGCTGCTACACCGAGAACTGCACCGAGAATAAGTTTCTTGCTCATCTCGCGACTCCCTGCACGTGTCGTGCGTCATGTGAATACGGTTCGGAGTCTAGGCACGCGGAGCCGACACAGGTGAAACCGGTATGCGAGACCGGTAACGGGCGTTTACGGACGGACGCAAAGCCTTGCGGGACAAGGAAGAGGCGAGATTCGACACGCCGTTGCGACGGCGCATCGAATCGGTAAAGGCGGGCATTTTTGCCGGGATGCAGCCCGCGTTGCCGTTACGCGCGAATGTCGTCGACGCTGCGCAGCCAATGCACGCTGAACAGGTTGTCCGCGTCGGTCCACACGGTATCCGGTTCGAAACCCGCACGCCGTGCGATCGCCTGGAAGCCGTCGATCGTGAACTTGTGCGAGTTCTCGGTGTGAATGCGCTCGCCGGCATCGAAGCGGAATGCGTGGCCGCGCACGTGCACCGTCTGCGCGATGTCGCTGACGAGATGCATCTCGATGCGCTGCCGCTCGGCGTCGTAGAACGCGCAATGCGAGAACGCGTCGAGATCGAAATCCGCGCCGAGCTCAGCGTTCGCGCGGGCGAGCAGGTTCAGGTTGAACTGCGCGGTCACGCCCTGCGCGTCGTTGTACGCGTGATGCAGCGTGCGCTCGTCCTTCACGAGATCCGCGCCTACCAGCAGTCCGCCGCCGCGCAGCAGCCGCGCGGCATCGCGCAGGAACGCGTCGGCTTCCTCCGGCGAGAAGTTGCCGATCGTCGAGCCGGGGAAGAAGCCGATGCGCCGCCGCGGCGTCTCGGTCAGCTCGGCCAGTTGCTCGGCCTTCGTGTAGTCGGCCGCGATCGGCGCGACGTCGAGCCACGGATACGCGGCACGCAGCCGCGCGGCCGCGCCGTGCAGGTAGTCGGCCGAGATGTCGATCGGCACGTAGCGCGCCGGCGCGTTCGCGTAGTTGTCCGCGCACGCGTCGAGCAGCACGCGGATCTTCTCGAGCGAACCCGCGCCGAATTCGACGATGTCCGCATGCGGGCCGACGCGCCGCACGATCTCGGCCGCGCGATCGCGCAGGATGCCGAGCTCGGTGCGTGTCGGGTAGTACTCGGGCAGTTCGCAGATGCGGTCGAACAACTCGGAGCCTGCCGCATCGTAGAAGTATTTCGGCGAAATGCTGCGCGGCGTGCGCGACAGTCCGTCGATCAGGTCGCGCTCGAACGCGCTCGGCCGCGAATCGCGGGCGGGTTGCAGGCCACCGCTCGTGGCCGTCAGGTCAGACGTCTCGCGCAAGTCGCACTCCCGTGAATTGCCAGCGCGCGGCCGGCGGAAAGAAATTGCGGTACGTCGGCCGTTCGTGCCCCGGCGGCGTCGCGATGCTGCTGCCGCGCAGGACCTGCTGGCCGACCATGAACTTGCCGTTGTATTCGGCCGCGACGCCCGCGAGCGGCCGAAAACCCGGGTACGGCTCGTAGGACGAACGCGTCCACTGCCACACGTGGCCGAGCATCTGCCGGATACCGTCCGTGTCGAACGCGGCTTCCCATTCGAATTCGGTCGGCAGGCGTGCACCGGCCCATTCCGCATACGCGGCTGCTTCGTAGAAACTCACGTGACACACGGGCGCATCGGGCGCGAGCGGCGCCACGCCGTGCAGGCCGAACGTGCGCCAGTCGCGCGGGGCTATCGCACCGTCGTCGTCGTCGGGCATCCAGTACGCGGGCCCTCGCCACCCTTCCCGCTGCACCGTCGCCCAGCCGTCGGACAACCAGTATTCGGGGCGTTGGTAGCCGCCGTCCGCGATGAAGGCCGCGAATTCCGCATTCGTCACGAGACGGTTCGCGATCTCGCAAGGCTGGACGAGCGCCGTATGGCGCGGCCGTTCGTTGTCGAACGAAAACGCGTCGCCGTCGTGGCCGATCTCGACGAGCCCGCCCGGCTGGTGAAGCCAGCGCAACGGACCGGCGTCGCCCGCGGCCAGCGCGGCTTGCGGGTCGGCCGCGTCGCGCAGCCGGAACGCCGGCTTCAGCGGGTTGCACGAGAACGCATGCAGCATGTCCGTGACGATCAGCTCCTGGTGCTGCTGCTCGTGATGCAGGCCTAGCTCGACCTCGGGCGCGATCGCGGCGAGCCACGCCGGATCGGCATCGGTGACCGCGCGCAGCATCGCTTCGTCGACGTGCTGCCGGTACGCATGCACCTCATCGAGCGACGGACGCGTAAGCAGCCCACGCTGCGGCCGCGGATGGCGCGGGCCGAGCGCTTCGTAATAGGAGTTGAAGAGGAACTGGAACGCGTCGTCGAACGGCGCGTAGCCGCGCACGCGGCGCATCAGCACGACGGTTTCGAAGAACCAGGTCGTATGCGCGAGATGCCATTTCACCGGACTCGCGTCGGGCATCGACTGCACGGCCTGGTCTTCAGCGGATAGCGTCGCCGTCAACGCGACGCTATGGGCGCGCACGTCCTGGTAACGGCGCTGAAGCTGGGATGCAAGGAGGCTCATCGGTTTACCGTCCACGTCGCGATTCGCTGCGTTGCGTTGCCGGAAAAAGGAAAGCCTTGCGCTCGGATGCGCGCGGCTGACGTGCGATCTTCGTTGCTGCGTCGTCGGGCAGCCGGCGCGTGCCGGGCCGCTGATGCGGCATCACTTCATCTGCCCGTGCAGAACAGTATGGGCCAGAAATGTGAACGTCGCGAATCGGATTTCGGGCGCAACCAAAGCGAAAGAAAAATGAAAGCACGTCGCGGTGAACGGGACGGCGGTGTGACAAGCCGCCGGCGCCTGTCATGGTGGGGCTCGGAACGTGGATGCAATGCGCATGCCCGCGCGTGCTCGCTACTGACGGCCCATGACAACCGCGCGGCGCTCGTGAAAGCTTGACACCGGTTCGTCGGAGGAACCGCGTCAAGCAGCCGATGCGCGAGCATCGGCGTCCCGTTGTTCGCCACGCATCCGTCGACGCTCGTGCGTGCAGGATTCGTCAACGGGTTACCGGGGTTCGTCACGCTGGAAGCTGACGGTGAGCTGCAGACCACTGCGCTCGAGATCGACGACGGGAAGATCGTCGCGATCTATGTCGTGCGGAATCCTGACAAGTTGAAGCATCTGCACTGAGGGTGGCCGGCGGGCGCCTTGTGCCCGCTTTCCCCGCTCTGCGCCCTGCTTTGCCGATCGCCGGCTGCTACGCGGATCGCACGATGCAACGGCACGTGCATGCGTTGTTTCGGCCGGAAAAAGAAAAACGCCACGCGATGTTGCCGCGTGGCGTTTGTATGTTTGGCGAGCCGGATTGCCTGTAGGCAATGCGTGCTGCCGGACCCCTTCATTTTGTTCGTTGGTAGGCTCGATTGGATTCGAACCAACGACCCCCACCATGTCAAGGTGGTGCTCTAACCAACTGAGCTACGAGCCTAAGAAGCCGCGAATTATAGAGAGGGTTTTTGAGGAGCACAAGCCCCTTCGTGAAAATTTTTTGAATCGAGGGTCGTGAGCGCTGGCGATCGACCTTGCCTGGGGCGCGCCGAGGACGTGGGCTTCACGTCTTGACGTCACAGCAAAACGTGTCGACGCGCTGTGAAGTTATCCACACTTCCCTCTGGATAACCGTCCTGCAAGCCTCTGAATTCACAGTGGAACGATTGAGGATATGTCGGCGCCGCTGTGAATCGACGAAAAGTTGTTCTGTGCTCCACAGAGCTGTGCACGCGCATCGCCTACGGTTATGCATTCCGCTTCGTGCTGAAAAATCAGTGCGTTACGGAGGTTATCCACTGTGAGGCAGCCAGCTTGTTAACTATCACTACGTATGTATACGAACTCTGTTAACACCCTTGGATAAGCACAGTCCGGAGACTGTGATCCGGGCACGATATGCACTGCGTGCAGCGAGCAGACAACCAAAGCGACAGGCTGTGATGCATGAGGACGCAGGGCCAACACGCGCATCTGTAGAATCGCCGGCATTCACAGTGTGGCGATCCTGTTCGATACGGTCGGCTTCCTCGACGCGAACGTCACAGGGTCGAAGATCGTCTGGTCGATAGCGAAGTCATTGGGATTGACGGTGGTAAGCGAATATCCCGCTGTGGCGAGCCGCGAACCGTGTGCACAGGAAGCAGACGAGTTTCGCTACGATCCGCACCAGGGGAATCCGGGATCACAGATGAGATTCAGCCAGGATTCCACGCCCTCACGACCGCCGAGCAATCGATCATGAGCTTCATGCAACCCGCACCGTTGTGCGCCGACCTCGACGCGATCGTTCGCGAGGAACTGAAGTTCGGCAATGCGCTGCCGGAAAAGCCTGTCCGCGCTGACTGGCCGACGAAGGGCGGCGTGTTCGCGGCGTTACGTGAAGATCTTCATCTGCGCGCGCTCACGTTGCCCGCGCATGTGCGGCACTCGGTCTGCACCGATCCGCATTACGGTTGGCATGACGAGTGTTTCTGCGAGCGGCATGGCCATTTGCTGGTGGCAGGGCGGACCAAGCCACCGCAGCGCTGATGCGTGTGGATATTGCGCCGACTGAGGAGGCAGAATGCTGTGTGCACGTGAACTCTGCCGCGAACGCAGAAGGCGGCGTGATCGCGCTGACGAGCATGTCGGAATGGCATGCTCGTGTGAGCGTTGCGATGGATGTGGACAAACGGCGCAAACCAGATCGAAAACGCTGTGGCACATTCGCAGCCTTACCTGAAGCGTGTTTCACGACAAAGGCAGACCGGGAAGGATTCAGTTATTCGAGCGGCGCAGCATGTTGAAAAAGATGTTGATAATCCTGCTTTGGAATCAATCAAAATGCTGTGCAACGAAAGAGTTGGCACCCGGAAGCGGATGGCTTCATCGCGCCGCGAGGCCCGTGTGGCGTGGCTTTGCCCGTTTTGATGTGATGAATCGATCAACTGACTGGCGATCGATGACATTGGTGCTCGAGATGTGGATATCTCAATTACCAGAGCACTTAAAAAACTGTGCGCTTGCCCGGTGAGCGCGATCGAGAATGGAAGCTTCGATGTGGATATCCAACACGGAAGCCACTCGAAATGCTGTGAAGGACGAAGGTGAGAGCGGCGATTTTCAATCCAGACATCGAGCCGTCTTCCCGATGTGGACAACCGATTCCAAACTGACTCCAAACGCTGTGCGCTTGAGCGGTGGGCGGGCACACCGAGGCCTGGTCGCCCGCGTGATCAGGCACCCGGGCGGCGGTCCAGCGCCGGCCGCGAGGCCGCGCATCGTATCACTCAGGTCTGCGCGTCGAGCGCCCGCACGACCGCTTGTTCCCCAAGACTATCCGCCGGCCCGACCACGGCGAAGTTGAGTCCGTTCACCGACCCGTACCGCGCCAGCAACGCGCCATCGACCCGTTGGCCGGCTTCCATCAACCGGTGCGCGGATTCCGGCGGCCGCAGGTAGAAGCTCAGCGTGCGTCCCGCGTCGTCCTGATAGAGCACCATCGCGGCCGCGCCATGCCCGGTTGCAAACAGACGCCCGCCAACCGGCCTGAACCCCGCCGCGCTCAAATCCGGCAGCCTCGCCGACGCGCCCACGCGGCTGGTGAGCCAGGTCTGCAAATCTCCCGCACTCGTCGGCCGGAAATCCACCTTCGCGGCCCGATCGACCACCATCATCCGGTAAGCCTCGACCGCATCGCTCATCGGCGCCACGGCCGGCGGCGCGTTCCAGCCGCGTGCCTGCCACCCGCCGAACGTGCCGAGCCCGATGCAGAACACGAACGAAGCCGCCATCGCGAACCGCATCCGCGAACGCTCCGCGCGTCGGGCACGAAGCGCCGCAGGATCGAGCTCGGGATTCGCGCCAGGCATCCGCACGCCCTCCAGCGCGGCCCGCAACCGCTGCGCATCCTGCTGCCATTGTTTCACCTGTTCCGCACTCTCCGGATGCAGCGCGAGATAGCGCTCGACCGCGGCGCGCGCGTCGTCGTCGAGCTGGCCGTCGACATAGGCCTGGAGATCGTGTTCGTCGGGATGGAGGTTGTTCATTTCATCAACCGCAAAGAAGGGGCAGGAAGCTCGCCGTCGCTGAGCTGGCGCAGTGCCTGGCGCGCGCGGGAGAGTCGAGACATCACGGTGCCGATCGGCACGTCGAGCAGGTCGGCGACTTCCTGGTAGGTGAAGCCCTCGACCGCGACCAGCAGCAGCAGGCTGCGCTGTTCGTCGGACAGGCGGCCGAACGCCTCGAGCGTCGCGCGCGCGGTCACTTCGCGTTCGGCGGACGGCCAGTGCGGCTCGTCGTCGCTGCGGATGCGGCCGAGCAGCCACGCGTAGCGCTTCGCGCTGCGTTTGCCGTCGAGAAACTGCCGGTAAAGGATCGTGAAGAGCCAGCTGCGCAGCGACGCGTCGTCGCGGCGGCTCGTCCAGCGCGACAGCGCGCGCTCGAGCGTCGACTGCACGAGATCGTCGGCCGCGTGGACGTCGCGCGCCAGCCAGAGCGCGAAGCGTCGAAGCCTGGGGATGAGTTCGCGTAACGCGTCGTCGTCGGGGGCGTGTGGTGGCATGGCCGGGCCGGGAGCCGAAAGCGTGGAGATGCCGCGTAGGACGCCGGTCGGCGCCGCTTATTCCGTCAGCATACGAAAAATTTCTTCGTGGAATAAAGCGGCGCGGGTGGCGTCCTACGTGCGTTCGACAATGATCTGACGATCGGGAGTGCATCCATGAAGCAGTCTTCCTCTTCTTCGCCGCCGCGCGAGCCCGGGCGCGGGTGGTGGCGCTGGACCGTGATCGGCGGCGCGGTGGCTGGCGTGGCCGTGGCGTTCGGGTATGTCGGCGGCTGGCTTGCGCCGGCGCGTCTGACCCCGCACCGGCTCGTCGATGCGCTGCAGACGGCCGGCGGCGAGCATCCGGGCTTCCGCCGCAATCACGCGAAGGGCGTGTGCGCGACCGGTTACTTCGAAGGCAACGGCGCCGCGAGCGCGTATTCGGTTGCGCCGTTCTTCAAGGCAGTGCGCACGCCGGTGGTCGGGCGCTTCGCGTTGCCGGGCGGGAATCCGTACGCGCCAGACAGCAGCGTGCCGATCCGCAGCCTCGCGCTGAAGCTCACCGCGCCGGACGGCCAGCAATGGCGGACCGGGATGAACGCGATGCCCGTGTTTCCGGTGGCGACGCCGAAGGCGTTCTACGCGCAGCTGCTGGCGACCCGGCCGGATCCGGCGACGGGCAAGCCCGATCCGGCGAAGGTGAAGGCGTTTTTCGGTGCGCATCCGGAGACGGCCGCGTTCCGCGCCTGGGTGAAGGGTGCGAAGCCGAGCGCGAGCTACGTAACCGAAAGCTATTACGGGCTGAACGCGTTTTACTTCGTCGACGCGGCCGGCAAGCGCCAGGCGGTGCGTTGGCGCGTCGTGCCGGAGCAGACGGCGGGCGCCGGGGACGTCGCGACGACCGCGGATCCGAACGTGCTGCAGCAGGACCTGACGCGGCGCATCGCGGACGGCGCGCAGAAGTGGAAGCTGCTGGTCACGCTGGCGGAACCCGGCGACCCGGTGGACGACGCGACGAAGACCTGGCCCGCGCAGCGGATGACGATCGACGCGGGCACGCTCGTGCTCGATCGCGTGGAGCCGCAGGACAGCGGGCCGTGCCGGGACGTGAATTACGACCCGACGGTGCTGCCGCAGGGGATTCAGGTGTCGGGGGATCCGTTGCTGGCGGCGCGGTCGGCGGCGTATGCGGATTCGTATCTGCGCAGGACGAGTGAAGAGGCCGGCGTGGCTGGCGCGGCGCGATTGAGTGCGGAGGGACGATGATGAAGGCTGCTACGACGTTTGGCTTGCCGGCGAGGCTGCTGCATTGGGTGATGGCCGCGATGATCGTCGCGATGCTGTTCATCGGGGTAGGGATGGTGGCGTCGGTTTCCGGGCGGCGCGATTTCCTGGTGGCGTTGCACAAGCCGCTGGGGATTGCCGTGCTGGTGCTGGTGTGTGTGCGGATCGTGGTGCGGTTTTCGTCGAAGCCGCCGGCGTTGCCTGAGGATTTGCCTTGGTGGCAGAAGGTTGCCGCGCATGGGTCGCATCTGGTGCTGTATGCGCTGATGCTGGCGATGCCGCTGATCGGGTGGGCGATGCTGTCGGCTGGCGGGTATCCGGTGACATTGGGCGGCGGCGTGCAGTTGCCGGCGATCGTTGCGGCTGATCCGGTTGCGTTCGCCTGGCTCAGGGTCGCGCATCGCGTGCTGGCCTATCTGTTCTTCTTGACGTTCCTCGCGCACTTCGCGGCGGCGCTGTATCACGGACTGATTCGACGGGACGGCGTGGTGAGGGCGATGGTTGGGCGGTAATTGACGGAAGGTTGAGTTCGCTACGGCGGGGCTGATCACGGGCGACCGAGGCTGCTCTTGCCGTGCCGCTTATATATGACCAATGGGGAGGCTCACCGGTCCTCGGCACTGCGCGTCAAAAATATTTCACAAAAGGGGTTGCGGAGACCGGGGCGGGTGCTTAGAATTACGCCTCTTTCGCGCTAACGGAAACGCAGCGCGGGGGAAGAAGAGAAGCGGTGCTGTTGAAGTCGGTTTTATCGACTCCAGTGCATACGAATTTAAACCGCAGTCGTCGCAACGAAGTAGTTAAAAAAGTTGTTGACGAGTTTAAAAAAACGGTTGATAATCTCGCTTCTCTGCTGCTGAAAACGCAGCGCTGCTGAGAAGCACGAAGTTCCTCGCAGAAATGCTCTTTAAAAATTAACAGCCGATAAGTGTGGGCGCTTGATGGTGGCGAGCTGATCTTCGGATCA
>NZ_JSZN01000060.1:0-384 GCF_000801975.1 Burkholderia sp. A9
GTGGGTCGCGACGACCGTGCTCGCGTCGACCACCGTGTAACCGTACACCTGCGCCTGCTCGCGCATCGCGACGTCGATCCACACGGCCGGCAGCCCGAACGCCGGATCCTGCGTCACGGCGCCCGGCAACGCGGCCGTCACCTGGCCCGGATTGATCGCGAGCCACTGGCCCGGGAACACTTCGCCCGTGCCGATCTCGACGCCCTTCAGCGCGATCCGGTACGCGTTCGGCCGCAGCTCGAGGTTGTCGCGGATATGGATCACCGGCGGCAGGAAGCCGATTTCCTGCGCGAATTTCTTGCGGATGCTCTTGATGCGCTTGAGCAACTCGCCGTCGCTGTTCTTGTCGACGAGCGGAATCAGCCGGTAGCCGACTTCGAGGCC
>NZ_JSZN01000061.1:0-1301 GCF_000801975.1 Burkholderia sp. A9
GCCGGCGCCGGTCGCGGCCGTTTCCTGCCACGTGCGAAACGCGCCGACGGGGTCGTGAGTCCAGCGATTCGTGTCCATGCGCAATTTATATCCGCAACGCGGCGGCGTTTGCAATTACCCCGACATCCCGCCGTCCGCCGGCGCAACGCGGTCGGGCCGGCAGCGCCCGGCGGATCGTTCCGTGGTTTCGACATCCCCATCCCGAGCCGTTCGCCCCCGACCGACATGAACCCGACCTGCCTCGCGAGGAAGCCGAGCGTCAGCCCGGCAATCGCGCACGACCTGGCTGCGCGATTGCCGCACCGGTTGCGCGTCGTGCGCGCAGCAGCAGGATGCTGCCGATCCCGCACAGAACGGCTGTCAGCCTTTCCATCGAGAGGATCGCGGCGCAGCGGGCATGATGGCGAATCCACGGCGTGTCGATTGTGCGATACATGATGTCGTTGCCGGGAAAGGTCGTGTCCATCAGGAGCACGTGGTGCACGAACGCAATGCGCGATGCAAACTAAATCATGGCCGGCATCATGGTAGTCTTTGAAATACGAATAATCATATTGCAGTCCGAAATGAATGATACGGCTTGAGCATTAGCGAGCGGCGTTGAAGCGGCGTTCTGGGCGATACCTGAGAAATTGTTACCGGCGAGTTGGCGTACATGTGCACGGCGTCGAGGACGCACCGGTGCCGGCCGGATCGAGTGCTCGGGCCAGGAGAGTGCGGCGATTGTCGATGGACGTTGCCCGCATCGTCCAGCGGGGCCGACTTGCCGCGCTGCGTTGCGCCTCGCACGGGCACCGGTCGAGTGACCGGAAATCGTCCGTCGCGACGGCAGTGATATGTAGCGGTGCCGAGATCGCGTGCAGGTCCAGTGACGTTGCGTACACAACCGCCGGTCACGTCGCAAATTTCTTATTGCGCAAAAAAATCCGTTCGTGGGACCATCGATCGCGTTGCCTGCGCGCCGAGGGCGGCGCAGTCAGCGTGACGTACATCGCAACGACCGACAAAAACATCGAGAGACAATGAACAGAACAGCGATTTTCCCGTATGCGTCCATATTGGTCGCGGCGGTCGTGATGACCGCGTGCGGCAGTGACGACGTCGAAAACAACGTGGGCGCCACGTCGCCGCCCGCATCCGACGCGAGTTGCCTCGCGATCGACAACAGCGGCTCGACGGTCGTCGTGGGCTCGAACCAGCCGGGCGATCCGTCGCTGCCGGAAGCAGCGTCGGGCTACCGCACCGGCATGAAACCCGTCTATGCGAAGACGTACCTGGTGGCGACCTCGAACGCGTACGCG
>NZ_JSZN01000062.1:0-676 GCF_000801975.1 Burkholderia sp. A9
GAAGAACGCGCCGAGCGCGACCCCCAGGATTAATGCGACGACTACCCGGCCAAACAGCGAATTGAGGAATTTCGACACGGCGCTCTCCCGATCCAACGGTTGCAGTTTCGTCTGTTCATACTGGTAAGACCAGTGATGTTATGGTGGATAGTAGGAAGCCGATATAGTGGCGTCAAGGACGAATCAAATAGGGATTTCCCACCCCTTCGTCCGCGCTTTCGACGCACCAAACAGGGGCTGATCGTGGCTTTCCCGTAGGTCGGTGATGCACCGTGCGCGTGCGGATTACAATGCTGGTCAGACCGGCCATCGCTCACATCATGAAAAACGTTCCGCACACCGTGACCGACGCCGCCATCGCGACGATCCGCGACCGGATCGAGGCAGGCGTGTATCCGGTCGGCAGCCTGCTGCCGGCCCAGCGCCAGCTCTCCGAGGAGCTGGAGATCAGCCGCGCGTCGCTGCGCGAGGCGCTGTCCACGCTCGAGGCGCTCGGGATGCTGCGCATCCGCGCCGGCAAGGGCGTGTATGTCGAAAGCGCGCAGGCGACGGCCGCCCATCCATGGCGGTTCGCCGAGCAGTCGTCGCCGCCCGACACGTACCAGATGCGTTACGCGCTCGAAGGGTTCGCCGCGCGGATGGCCGCGCACGTCGTCAGCGACGACGACATCGCGTG
>NZ_JSZN01000063.1:0-1316 GCF_000801975.1 Burkholderia sp. A9
GCCCGCCCATGTAGGTCGGCGCGCCGAAGACGATCGCGTCCGCCGCATCGAGTGCGGCCCAGCTTGCGTCGTCGAGCTCGCCGACGGCGATCAGGCGTGCGGTCGCGCCGGCGTCCTGCGCGCCTGCGTGAACGGCGTCGGCCAGTTTCTGCGTGTGACCGTAGCCGCTGTGATAAACGATGACGATGTTCGACATGAGGCGTTCTCCGGAAAGGGGCGAAACGGCGGGCACTGCGGCCTGCCGCGTGATACGCCGCGGACGGGCGGCGCGGCGGATCCGCGGCGGGATGCCGCGACCGGTGCAGGCGAGTCTAGCAAGCCGAAATGACGGGAAAAAAGCGCGTGTGCGGCGCACGGAAATTCGCCGGCGCGGGCAATCCGACACGCAACCTGCGCCGGCGCGCCGCCGGTTATTGTCCGTAATTGACGATGAGTTGCGCGGTGCCGATCGTGAGCGTGCCGATCTCGTGCTCGAACATCGGCGCGGGGCGCCCCTGAGCGATGCGCAGGTCTATCCCCTTCAGCGCGTAGACGGTGATCACGTAGCGGTGCGGCTTGCCTGGCGGCGGGCACGGGCCGCCGTAGCCGTCGATTCCGAAGTCGTTGCGCGCCTCGCTCGCGCCGATGCGCCGCAGGAAGCCGGACGCGCTCGCATCCGCGGGCAGGCTCGTGACAGTCGCCGGGATACCGGCGACGGCCCAGTGCCACCAGCCGTGCCCGGGTGCATCGGGATCGAAGATCGTGATCGCATAACCACGCGTGCCGGGCGGCGGATTGTGCCAGCTGAGCTGCGGCGAGCGGTTTTCGCCCTTGCAGTCGCCGCGATCGAACACGTTCGCGGCACCGACGCGCCCGCCGGGTGTCAGTTGGTCGCTCGACACGGTGAACGGGCCTTCCGCCCGCGCCGGCAGGGCGGCGCACGCGAGCCAGGCGGCAACGCAGAGGACGGTGGCGATGAACGGGGACGAAGGACCCGGCGGCGCAGGCAGAGTGATCCGGCGATCCACACGCATAAGGCGCTTCTCCCGTCACGTGAGCCGGGCCGATGCGCCCGGCATGGTTGGCGTTGCAGGTTGCCCGCGCAGCGGATGGCGGCGGCAGATCAAGTCTAGCATTAGGGTTCGATGCGCGATGCGCGATGCGCGCCGCGACCCTCGATTCGGGCCGATCCGGATACGGATCGACGGACGAAAAAAAACCGCTCGCGATGAAGCGAGCGGTTTTCTGCGCCAGGATGCCGGCCAGCGAGCCGGCGCGGCCTTATTCCTTGGGGGCCGTCGCGCCGCCGTGCGCGGCCGACCATTCGGCCGGCGCGT
>NZ_JSZN01000064.1:0-2458 GCF_000801975.1 Burkholderia sp. A9
CCGAGCAGCAGCAGGCCCGCGACAAACAGCAGGAGCCCCGGCATCACGAAGACGTGGTTGGGTGCGTACGTGAGGATGAAGCGCAGGTGCCGCCAGCCGTCGCGGAACGAACGCAGGTGCGGCGGACGGTTGCGTTTGTCGGGGTGGAGCACGGTCGGAATCTCGACGATGCGCAATCCGTTGCGCGCCGCGTTCATCACCATCTCCGATGCGAACTCCATCCCGGGCGTCTGCAGATCCATGCGCGCGAACGCTTCCCGCGTGAACGCACGCATCCCGCAATGGAAATCGCCGACCGGGACGCTGCAGGTCAGTCGTGCAATCGTCGACAGTACCGGATTGCCGAGATAGCGATGAAGCGGCGGCATCGCATGCGGCATGATGCCGCCTTTGAAGCGGTTGCCGATGACGAACTCGTAGCCCTCGTCGATCTTCGCGACGAAGCCGCGGATGTTCGACCAGTCATAGGAGTCGTCCGCGTCGCCCATGATGATGATGTCGCCGTCGGCCGCGGCAATGCCGGCCATCAGCGCCGAGCCGTAGCCCCGAACCGGCTGATGCACCACCTTGGCACCGAGCTCGCGAGCAATCTCGACTGAGCGGTCGGTGGAACCGTTGTCGGCGATGACGACCTGACCCGTGACACCCAGCTTGGCGAAGCTGCGTTGCGCTTTCACGATGCACATGGCCAGCGTCATTTCCTCGTCGAGGCAGGGCATAACGGCCGACACCCTGATCCGAGCGGCCGAGGGACCGTTCTCGCCTGCGGCTGGCGCGGCATGATTCGAAGCCGGCGCGCCGCCACAATCCTCGCGCAGAACAATATCGCTCGCCATTTTGGTCTCCTGATTGGTTACATGCTTTTCCTGGCTCTCGCGTTGCGGCGGGCCGGACCTGACGCCGCGTACCGATTTGCCAGCCGGTCAGGACGTGTCAGCGCGACTGGCGTCGACGCGAGCGCGTGCCGCGCAGTCCTGATCGTCCGGAGCGAACGCGATGCAGTTCGTGCTCGATGCCAAGTCCGCGGATGCCACGCGGCGGTGCGATTTCACGTATTCGCGCGATGCCGGGGGCGATGGCTGGCAGCGCCGACGTCCGGCGCCGCCCATCACATTCCGAAATTCGATCGTGTTCGACGGTGCGGCGGATGTGCGACGACGGTTGCGCAGGCCGCGCCAGCAAAGGGCTCGAAATGGCTGGGCGGTGCAAATAGGGTGTGGCCGCGTCCGCGGAATTGCGCGGGCGGGATCCGGAAATGGATATCGAGACGGCATGTTCTTCGCAATGCCGAACAGAATGAGCGCAGCATGCTGCTCAACCCCGAATTCGCCGGCCATGCGGCTTGAGTTCTGGTTTTCATATTCGCCCCGAATACGAAACGACTATTTGAGTGTATGGCGTCTACGTGCGCCGTCCAACCAGCGTTGACTCAAATCTTCTGACTTTGGGCTGGCGAGACGATTGACGACGCACGCAGGGAGCGTGCCATGTACCCGGAAACGCCCAGCCGGCTGACCGCGGGTCGCCGCTTCGCGCGCGATCGCGATTTCGCCGTCGGAAATGTTTCAGTCCTGTAACGCGTGAGCGGTGCGGGCCGGGCTTCCGGATCCCGGTTGCGGTGTGTCGCGATCGAGGTGCACCGGACGAAACCTCGCGCGGCACGTCGTGTTTCAGGCGTGAAACATTCGATCCGGAAGCTGGCGCTGTGGGGTTCGAACTTGGCGAGGGGATGCGCGCTGCGAAGACGATGAGAGGCTGGCCTGCGGCTCGAAACGTTCTGAACGTTCGTCGGTTCGCGGGCTAGTTCAGCCATTCATTGACGGTCTTGAAGGTCGGCACCGACAACGCGACGAGCGCCGCCGCGACGATCGCGAGCCTGTTCCGCAACAGCACGCAGATGCCGATGCCCAGCGTATCGAACGCGCCGCTCAGCAGGAGCGTCAGCCCGATCCGCGCATACCCGGCGCCGTCATCGAAGTGCAACGTGTCCTGCGTCATCCTGAGCGCGACATAGCCGGCGACGGTCGTGCTGGCCGGCAGGCACAGGATCGAGCAGGGCACGATGATGAGGAGCAGGCGCAGCGTCGCGTCGACGGGCTTCATCGCGGGCGGTTCTGGTTCTGTTGGACGGATCGTGCCGATCCGTTCGCGACGCCGGTGGTCGGCGAGTCGGCGGATCGGGCAGCCGGCAGGGTGCGGCCGTTTGTGCGGTTTGGCAATCGCGAGACCGCGTTGTCGATCCGGTAGCCGGCACACGACGCCCGGCACCGCCCCCGCTGCGCGCCGGTTCAGCCCACCATCCCGCCCGTTCCCCGGCCCGCCGCACTCACCCTCGCCCGAAACTCGGTCGCTTCGGATCGTACGTCCACCCCGGCACCAGATACCGCATCGCCATCGCATCATCGCGCGCGGTGCCGCCGACCTCCCGGTACAGCGCATGCGCGGCCTCGACCTGCGC
>NZ_JSZN01000065.1:0-764 GCF_000801975.1 Burkholderia sp. A9
GGCCCGCTCGCGACGCGCCTGTTCAAGGCGCTCGGCTGCGAACTCGTCGAGCGCTTCACCGACATCGACGGCACGTTCCCGAACCACCACCCCGATCCCGCGCACCCGGAAAACCTGCAGGACGTGATCCAGGCGCTGAAGGACACCGACGCCGAACTCGGCTTCGCGTTCGACGGCGACGGCGACCGCCTGGGCGTCGTCACGAAGGACGGCCAGATCATCTACCCGGACCGCCAGCTGATGCTGTTCGCGGAGGAAGTGCTGTCGCGCAACCCGGGCGCGCAGATCATCTACGACGTGAAGTGCACGCGCCATCTCGCGCAGTGGGTGAAGGCGAAGGGCGGCGAGCCGCTGATGTGGAAGACGGGCCATTCGCTCGTGAAGGCGAAGCTGCGCGAGACGGGCGCACCGCTCGCGGGCGAGATGAGCGGCCACGTGTTCTTCAAGGATCGCTGGTACGGCTTCGACGACGGCCTCTACACGGGTGCACGCCTGCTGGAGATCCTCGCGAAGACGGCCGATCCGAGCGCGCTGCTGAACGGGCTGCCGGACGCGATGAGCACGCCCGAACTGCAGCTCTGGCTCGACGAGGGCGAGAACTTCCGCCTGATCGAGAAGCTGCAGCAGGAAGCGAAATTCGACGGTGCGGACGAGGTCGTGACGATCGACGGCCTGCGCGTCGAGTATCCGGACGGCTTCGGCCTCGCGCGTTCGTCGAACACGACGCCGGTGGTCGTGATGCGGTTCGAAGCGGAGACGCAGGA
>NZ_JSZN01000066.1:0-292 GCF_000801975.1 Burkholderia sp. A9
GCGGAATTCGCGACGTCGATCGTGCCGAGCTGCGCGGCGAGATCGTCCGACAGCGCGCGGCGGATCTCGTCGGCGGGCGGCGCGGCCCAGCGCTCCTGCTCGAGCACGTCGACCTGTGCGGCGTTCTTCTGCACGACGAGCTGGTTCTTCGCGACCTGTTCGGGCACGCCGACGGACGGCACCTCGATCAGGAACGGCGGGTTGGCGGGCGCGGTGCGCACGGGCGCCGCGGCGTCGGCCGGGCTCAGCGTATAGAACCGCGCGGGCGGCGAGCTGCACGCGGCGAGCGCGA
>NZ_JSZN01000067.1:0-2845 GCF_000801975.1 Burkholderia sp. A9
TTGGTCCGCTCAAATTTACCCTTGGCCATTTTCGACTCCCAAAAGGAATTTCACAGGTTGCGCCGCGCGCAAACAGACACTGACTTTAACTGCTGGTGCCCATGGGCAGGATCGAACTGCCGACCTCTCCCTTACCAAGGGAGTGCTCTACCACTGAGCCACATGGGCGGTATTACGCTTCAACTTCACGGACTGGAGCGGGTGAAGGGAATCGAACCCTCGTCGTAAGCTTGGAAGGCTTCTGCTCTACCATTGAGCTACACCCGCACGGGCCACTACGATCCCTTACCACTCACTGCGCTGATATTCTTGGTGGAGGAGGTTGGATTCGAACCAACGTAGGCGTAAGCCAACAGATTTACAGTCTGCCCCCTTTAGCCACTCGGGCACCCCTCCGTAGAGAACTGACGATTATGGGGGTGCATCGAACTCTTGTCAAGCGCATCCGGAAGATTATTTTCATTCTCTTCCAGCGCGCCCGCTCGACTCACCCGACACCCACACTCGCCTGGCTGAGGCAAGCACGAGAGGATCGCCTATCGGCGCCCACATCTTCGTCAGACTCCGCCTTCAGCGCCGATTTGCATCTTCGCTGAAAACGAAAGACCGCCATCATACGACCTCCCGCGCATAATGCCAAGCGGGTAGATGAAAAAAATCGCAATTTCCATGCCGGATGGGTTTGCAGCACCTTCTTCGGCGGCTCGGACCGGTCGAAGTCGGTTAATAGCGACACATCAGCCCGCCGCCAGCTACGGGACGGCTCGCGACTTTGCAGGGTTGGCCGGCGCGCCAAAACCGGATTCGGGATAGAGCACCACCGGTTCCGCCGCTTCCACCGCTTCCACCGCTTCCGCCAGCTCCGCTGCGACGCCAGAACCGACCTTTCAGGAACGGGTGCCAGGATCGACGAAGCCCTCATCACCGCGATCGGAAAGCAGGCACGGTACCATCCCGTGTCGCGCGATCGCCCCGCCTTCGCGACTCCTCCGCCCCATGCGGAATCCAGTTTTCCTTCTTGTCTTCGCGTTGATCTTCTCCGCTCCCGCGGCACAAGCAGGCACCACCGAAAATGCCTGGTGCCGCGCAGGGACGATCGCCGCGATCCGGCAGCAGGCGCTTTCCGAGAGCCACACCGCGCGCGCGCGCGGCGCTGCGGCGCGCGCGGCGTACGACACGTTAAAGCCGGCCATCGACGCCGGTTGCTTGACCGCGACATATGACGGGGCGACACCCGCGAGCGCCATGACTCCGGAAGCGATTGCGTACGCGTGGCTACTGACCGATGCATCGGTCTACCTTATCGCAGCCGGCAGCAACGATGACGCCACCCGGGGCGACTCGGACAACGCGACCTGCCTTGATGTGTTGCTGCCGCTGATACGCGACAATATGCGACCGCGCTCCGGGCTGCCGCATGGCCTGCACGTCGCCGTCGCAGCGAACGTCCAGCAGTGCAGCGCGCATTGTGTCGGACCGTCGTGCAGGCCGACCAACATGAGCGCCTGGTCCGCCTATCGAAGCGAGGCCGCGTTGTACACACGACGTCCGTCATGTCGATACGACGCGCGTCTCGTTCAGTTGAGCGCAGATACCTGCGTCGGCTTCGACGGCGGGGCATATCGCGCGCCTCATACCGATCAGGATGCAAAGAAGTTGACGTGCGACGCGAGTTCTTCGACATCGATCGCTCGTTGCCCGGCGTTGCTCGTGTTGACCCGAGAACAGGGTAAAGGCACGATTCGCCGGTTTGCCGCGGTCGAGCATTCGGCATTGAGCGATCCAAGCACCGCATGCACGGTACGGTCGACCGGCGTCAACGTGGACGGCGGCATTTTGCATTGATGGACGAAGGTCGTGACTGCTTCGGCGGCACCGCCTATTCGCTCGCCGAGGAAGTCTACGTCCTCCGGAATGGTCAGCCCCCGCTCGTCAGAAACAACAGCGCGGACTTCTGACGGGATCGAGCCACTGGACAAATTTTGCGTCTTGCTGCGTCGACTTCGCTGGATCGCTCGATGACGGTTTCACACCTCATTCGGCTGCCAACGGACTTGCTCTCGCGGGCTTGCACTGCTGACGGAGATACTGCGGATGCGCCCCGAACTGCGCCAATTGCGGGGCGGCTTCGCCACCAAAAATCGCCGACATTGGCCGGAGATGGTCAAGGTAGACCACGAAATAACCCGAAATGGCAAATTAACCAAACACGACGCCTCGTTGCGATGTGCGACGTACCCGAGGGGACAAATAGCCGGTGAAAGGCCAGGAGACGAAATCGCGACGAGCATGACGCAGCCAGTCCCGGCAGCCAGACGAGTAACAGAATCCTCGCCGCGCGCCTGGGGGATCGGCGGCGTAGCCGACGGTCGAGTCATTCGGAGGATGGAAACCGCATGGCACTCAGTGCCTGCGGCTGTAGAGCCGACGGAAGCTGCGGATCTCGCTGCGCGAGGTCCGATGCTGCCGGCCTTGATGCGGATTGAATTGCCTCGTTCAGCTGCCGCAGCTCAAACGCTCGGCGTCGATCCGGCAACCGTGCTGCGAGCGGTGCGAGATTCACGGTCATGGCTGCGGCCCGACGACGGGTCGCAGCGAGATACAGTTGATCTCAACCGGGTTGCGGCATGGAGTTACCGGCGTGCATTTGGATGCAGCTCGCGGCCAGCTCACCGCCCGCCGATGCCAATGACCAGCCCACGGCCTCAGCACCCCACCATTTCCGGCGCCAGAAATGCAAAAACCCCCGCCTTTCGGGCGGGGGTTTCTGGCTTAGGGAGCCTGACGATTACCTACTTTCACACGGGAATCCGCACTATCATCGGCGTAGAGTCGTTTCACGGTC
>NZ_JSZN01000068.1:0-1372 GCF_000801975.1 Burkholderia sp. A9
GGTCGAGCACGCGGCGCGCGGCTTCGGCGGTCAGCGCATCGCGCAGCGCCGTGTGCGGATGGACGAACGCCGAACCCGGCAGGTGCAGGCCCATCAGCTCCATCAGCATCTGGTTGCTGTTCGCGGTGCCGTAGAACGTGCAGGTGCCGTGGCCGTGATACGCGGCCGATTCGGCTTCGAGCAGCGCGTCGCGCCCGACCTGGCCGGTCGCGAACTGCTGGCGGATCTTCGCCTTGTCGTCGTTCGACAGGCCGCTCGTCATCGGGCCAGCCGGCACGAAGATGGTCGGCAGATGGCCGAACTGCAGCGCGCCGATCAGGAGGCCCGGCACGATCTTGTCGCAGATGCCGAGGCAGAGCGCTGCGTCGAACATGTTGTGCGTGAGCGCGATCGCAGTGCCCATCGCGATCGCCTCGCGCGAGAACAGCGACAGCTCCATCCCGGGGTTGCCTTGCGTGACCCCGTCGCACATCGCCGGCACCCCGCCCGCGAACTGCGCGACGCCGCCGTTCTCGCGCGCGGCGGCCTTGATGATGTCGGGGAAATCCTTGTACGGTGCGTGCGCGGACAGCATCTCGTTGTACGAGGACACGATGCCGATGTTCGGCTCACGGATCGCCTTGATCTGGAACTTGTCGCTGCCTTCGAGACCCGCGAAACCGTGCGCGAGGTTCGCGCACGACAGCGCGCCGCGCGCCGGGAACTTGCCCTGCGCGCCGTCGATGCGCTGCAGATAGGCGGAACGGGTCGATTGGCTGCGGGCGATCACGCGTTCGGTGACTTTCGCCAGAGTGGGGTGCAGCGACGTCATGCTGGGCGCTCCTGTATGCCGGACGACACCGGCGGTTGGAATCGTGGGGACGATCGAATGCGTCGAACGAACGAGGCCAGTCTAGTAGAAAAACTACAAGCACGCAATGCAGATCGATCTGCGCGCAACCCTTACTCCCGCCACCAGCAAGGCTTTACCTAGTGAAAACCCTAATCCATCGCGTCGCCTGCTCCGAAAAATGCCACCGATGAAGCTAGCAATTTCTTGTAGATTTTCTACAATTCGATTGCGATACACTCGCTCATCCGAACCCGATTTTCATCCGCCGTCCCATGCTGCCTCGCATTGAAGCGATCCGCGCCGAGTTGCGCCCGTCCGAGCGCAAGCTCGCCGACTACATCCTCGCCGCGCCGCGCGAGGTGCTCGACCTCGCGATGACCGAGCTGTCGACCCGCGCGGGCGTCAGCCAGCCGACCATCGCGCGCTTCTGCCAGGCGCTCGGCTGCAGCGGCTTTCGCGAATTCAAGATCCGGCTCGCGCAGAGCATCGCGCCGGGCGTGTCGTCGGTGTATCGCGATGTCGAGCCCGACGAGCCCGCGC
>NZ_JSZN01000069.1:0-1286 GCF_000801975.1 Burkholderia sp. A9
GGGTTCTCGAGCGTGGACGTGTCCTGCGTGATCGCCTCGCCCTTCGCGAGCGAGCGCAGCAGGCGCCGCATGATCTTGCCCGAGCGCGTCTTCGGCAGGTTGTCGCCGAAGCGGATGTCCTTCGGCTTCGCGATCGGCCCGATCTGCTTGCCGACCCAGTCGCGCAACGTCTTCGCGAGCGCCGCCGCTTCCTCGCCTTCCGGGCGCGAACGCTTCAGCACCACGAATGCGACCACCGCTTCGCCGGTCGTGTCGTCCGGGCGGCCGACCACCGCCGCTTCCGCAACCAGCTCATGCGAGACCAGCGCCGACTCGATCTCCATCGTGCCGAGCCGGTGGCCCGACACGTTCAGCACGTCGTCGATGCGGCCCATGATCGTGAAGTAGCCGGTGTCCTTGTCGCGCACCGTGCCGTCGCCGGCGAGGTAGAGCGTTCCGCCGAGTTCTTCCGGGTAATAACTCTTCTTGAAACGCTCCGGGTCGCCCCAGATCGTGCGAATCATCGCCGGCCACGGACGCTTGACGACGAGGATGCCGCCTTGCCCGTTCGGCACGTCCTGGCCCGTCTCGTCGACCACCGCGGCCATGATGCCCGGCAGCGGCAGCGTGCACGAACCCGGCACCGTCGGCGTCGCGCCCGGCAGCGGCGTGATCATGTGGCCGCCGGTTTCGGTCTGCCACCACGTGTCGACGATCGGGCAGCGCTCCTGGCCGACGTGCTTGTGGTACCACATCCATGCTTCCGGATTGATCGGCTCGCCGACCGTGCCGATGATGCGCAGGCTCGACAGGTCATGGCTCTTCGGGTGGACCTTGTCGTCGGCCTCGGCGGCCTTGATCAGCGAACGGATCGCGGTCGGCGCGGTGTAGAACACCGTGACCTTGTGATCGTCGATCATCTTCCAGAAGCGGCCGGCGTCCGGATAGGTCGGCACGCCTTCGAACACGACCTGCGTGCCGCCGCATGCGAGCGGGCCGTACGTGATGTACGTATGCCCCGTGACCCAGCCGATGTCGGCCGTGCACCAGAACACGTCGGTGGGCTTCCAGTCGAAGGTCCACTTCATCGTCTGCGCGGCCCACAGCAGGTAGCCGCCCGTGCTGTGCTGCACGCCCTTCGGCTTGCCGGTCGAGCCCGACGTATACAGGATGAACAGCGGATGCTCGGCGCCGACCCATTCCGGTGCGCACGTGTCGGGCTCGCTGTCCGCGATGTCGTGCATCCACAGGTCGCGCTCGGCATGCCAGTCGATCTTGCCGCCGGTGCGGCGATAGACGATCACGCT
>NZ_JSZN01000007.1:0-293131 GCF_000801975.1 Burkholderia sp. A9
ACCAGGCCGCGGCGCTCGCGGGCCGCTCGGACGTCGCGATCGTCCTGGTCGCGCAACCGGCTGGCGAGGAATTTGGCGATCTGGAAAGCCTGAGCCTCGCGAATCCGTCGAACCAGGACGCGCTCGTTGAAGCGGTCGCGCGTGCCAATCCGCACACGATCGTCGTCGTCCAGAGCGGCAACCCCGTGCTGATGCCGTGGAAGGACAACGTGTCGGCAATCGTCGAGGCGTGGTATCCGGGCGAGGCCGGCGGCAAGGCGATCGCGAACGTGCTGTTCGGCGCGGTCAATCCGTCCGGCAAGCTGCCCATCACGTTCCCGGCGCGCGACCAGGATACGCCGACGTGGGGACAGAACGGCGCGTTCGAGAACGATCCCGTCTACGCGGAAAAGCTGAATATGGGCTATCGCTGGTACGACGCACGCAACATCAAGCCGATGTTCGAGTTCGGCTACGGGCTGTCGTACACGCACTTCGCGTATTCGGGGCTGTCGGTGTCGCGCCAAGGGGACGGCTCGCTGAGCGTCGCGTTTACCGTGCGCAATGACGGGCGAGTCGCAGGCGCGGAAACACCGCAAGTCTATCTCGGCGTGCCGTACAAGGACGAACCGCCGAAGCGGCTGGTCGGCTGGGAGAAGATCCAGCTGAACCCGGGCGAGGCGCGGCACGTCCACGTGACCGTGTCGCCGCGGATGCAGAGCGTGTGGGATACGTCGCGCAACGGCTGGAAGGTCGTGCCGGGCGGCACTGTGTATGTAGGCGCATCGTCGCGCGATATCCGGCTGCAAGGTAGCTAAGCGCCCGCGACTACGGGGCCAGGCGGAAACTCACTGGCCCCCGGAATCTGACACGAATCGTGCCGGGTAAGCCATAGCGTGGCCCAGCTGCGCTAAATCTCCGCTCATTCGCGTCCAGCCGTTCATGCCGACGGGACATCGCGCGCGATGCACGGTGTCCGTCCAACGCGCATGTCGATACGCGATTGAATGCAGGGCATTGTCGAGAGATATCACGTCTGCGTTGTCTCCCGCGATGCCCTATTCGCGAAGCGTCGAGGCAATTCGAGCCCCGTCCTCGCCGAGGTCCCACCACAAGCCGGCCATGATAGCCAACGCCTCTCGCCCCAACGAACCAAGGAAGTGTTCATTCGGTGCGTGTTGCGAGCACGCAGGATACGAATGTGGGACCCAGACCGTCGGCAAACCAAGCGTCTTCGCAAATACTGCGTTGGGCACCGTGCCTCCCAGATTGGGAATGAGCGCGGGCGTCTTTCCGGATGTACTGTGTATCGACACCAAGGCCCACTTCACCCAAGGATTGTCGAGATCAAGCCGTGTAGCCGCGACACCTGGCTTGACGAACACCTTCACGTTCGCGAAGCCGTGCCGGCTTAGGTGAGACTCAAGATAGTGCTGTGCATTTTCCCAGTCGGTTCCGACGACAAACCGCAGTTGGCAATGAGCCCGTGCCGTCGGCGGGATAGCGTTTACCGGAGCATCCGGATTGCCGGACTTGAACGCGAGCACCTCGACAGCGTTCCATGCCAGTACACGTTCGGCCGGTGTAAGACCTGGTTCGCCCCATGTAGCGTCGATTGCAGGTGCATTGTCGTCCGTGCCCAATTCGATGTCGGCGAGTGCCTGGCGCACGGCAGGCGACACCGGGGGCGGAAGCAGTCCGTCAACCTGAATACGACCGTCTTTTCCCACAAAGCTCGCTATGGCGTGCGCAAGTTCGACCGCCGGATTGCGCAACACGCCTCCCCAGTTGCCGGAGTGATGTCCGCCGTCACGCAGGTTCACTTCGAGATCGAAGTTCAATTCACCGCGAGACCCGAGAAAAATCGTCGGTCGTTCCGCTGAAACGCGCGGCCCGTCGGACGCCAGAAAGAGGTCGCCGGCCAGATATGCTTTCTCCGCCGCGCAGAGCTGGTCCAGGCCTGGCGAATCGATCTCTTCGCCAGCCTCGAAAATCACCTTCACGTTGTAGCCGAGCTTGCCGCCACGTGCGTCAATCACCGCCTCGAGTGCTGCAAGATTGACCGAATGTGGCCCCTTGTTGTCGGCGATTCCTCGACCATACCAGCGGTCCCCGACCACGACGATTTTCCACGGTTCAAGACCGGAATCCCATTGTTCGTCGTAGCCGCGCACAACATCCGCGTGACCATACGTGACAACAGTGGGAAGATCGTCGCCCTCCTGGCGGACCGCAAGCAGCACCGGTGCGTCAATCCCGGACGGATTCGAGACGATCCTGCACGCAAATCCGAGTCGCTGCAGTGTAGAAGCGATTTCGTCGATCAAGTATCCATGCAGTTGCGCAGCGCCCGACGGTTCCTGACTCTCAGTCCGGTAACCCACGCGGCGATCCAGGTCTCGACGGAATTGACCCGAATCGAAACACGCAAGTGCGGCCGCTATCGCACCTTCACGGGTTCCAATCACATCACTCATTGGACTCTCACTTTCCATGCGTCGAATGCTGGCCACGTCGCCATTGCCGGGACGCTGCCTCGGATTTTCACTTCTCTCGGTCAGACACCGGCGAGTGCCAGGCGTGCAACTTCAGCAAAATACCGAGCCCCGATGGGCAGAATATCGTCGTTGAAGTCGTAAGTCGCGTTGTGCAGAGGCACCCCGCCCTTTTCGCCCGTACCGCCGTTGCCGATGAAGATGAAATTACCCGGAACAGCCTGAAGGAATGCGCCGAAGTCTTCCGAGATCATCATCGGTTGAACGTTCGGATCGACATTTTGGATGCCGGCGACTTTGGTCGCGGCCGCCACTGCGACATCAACGTACTCGGGTGAATTCACGGTCGGTGCGAACTCGTGTGTGTACTCGAAGTCGCATTCAACTCCGTGCATTCGGCAAACTCCCTCGCTGACTTCACGCATGCGCGTCGCGAGCAGTTTCTGCACGTCCGGCGAATAGCTGCGCGTGTCACCTTTGATAGTCACATTAGACGGAATCACATTCCGCAAGCCATCGGTAATGATCTCCGTGCACGAAATCACTGCCGGCAAGCTCGGATCAAGATTGCGGGAAACGATCGTCTGCAAGCCGAGCACGATCTGCGCGGCGAGCACGATCGGATCGACTCCCATATGCGGACGGGCCGCATGCGTGCCACGCGCCTTGATATGAATGACGAAGTTGTCTTCACTGGCCATGATGCCGCCAGGTCGCGTCGAGAATGACCCTGCGGGCATACCGGGCATGTTGTGGGCGCCAAAGATTGCGTCGACGGGGAAACGCTCGAACAGGCCATCGTCCATCATCGCCTTTGCGCCCTTGCCATGCTCTTCAGCCGGTTGGAAGATGAATCGTACGGTACCGTCGAAATCGCGCTGTTCCGATAGCAAGCGCGCTGCTCCAAGCACCATTGCCATATGCCCATCATGCCCGCATGCGTGCATCTTCCCATGGATGCACGACGCATAGGCACGCCCGGGTGCGTTCTCCTTAATGTTCAGCGCGTCCATATCTGCTCTCAGGCCGATCGCACGCGTCCCGTCCCCGACTTTGAGGTTCGCCACGACGCCGGTTCCACCTATGCCGTGGTGGACCTCGAGGCCGAAGCTCTCTAGCAGGTTGGCAACGTAGTCCGAGGTCGCTACTTCTTCAAACCCGGTCTCGGGGTTGTGATGAAAGTGATGTCTCCAATGCTTCAATTTTGATTGCAGTGTGCTTTCCATATTCACAATATCCTTGGAATTCGAAATCAAACTTTCCCTAGCCACGGCGACCATCAGTTGCTGCGGTGACGGCAGTTCGGGAGTCGCCCGTGGGCCGCTCCGATCCGAAATCAACGGATCGCGCCGGGCACATGCACGGGGACATATTCATCTTGACAATGCACGGTGGGGAGTTCTGTTGATGCACCGTCTCCGTGAAAATAATATTTCGAAACCCGCCGAATTTTGGCGCGTTTTTTAGCGTAGATTTGCAAGGAAATTTCACCCCCCCCTCCACCCGCCGGTTGCGCCGGCTGGCCAATGCGGACGTTGTTGATCGCGTACACGGCCATCCTCACCTCCAAGAGGGTTACCCTCTCACGATCGCGAGCATGAGGTCCCAAGGAACAGTACAGGACGGAGAGGATTGTGCACGCCGGCAAGTTCGCGTGGTCCCCTCCGTTTGAGCGCTCTCCAAGCTTGAGATCTGCGCTTACCTTACGACGCTCTGATCGCGCCACTCACCATTACCGTACCGACGGACAGTGATCGCGCCATTACGAATGTCGCCGCTCGCGTCAAATTGAATCGCCCCGGTAACGCCGTCCATCCGAAGTTCGCGAAGCTTGGGTAAATACGCCTTCGGGTCAGTCGATTCCGCCAGTTGCATCGCGTTCGCGAGGGCCATCGTCGCATCGTATGAATACGGCGCATACAACTGAACCGGAACGCCGAAGCGCTGCTGGTAGCGTTTGAAGAATGCCTCCCCCTGCGGCATGCGAGCACGTGGCACGCCCGCAAGCGTGCAGTACACATCCTCGTTCATCGCTGCGCCTGCAAGTGTGATGAACTGCGGGGTGCATGCCTCATCGCCGGCAATCAGTTTTGCCTTGATTCCAAGCTTGCGAGCCTGCTGTGCAAATGCAGCGGCCTGCGTGTCCCCGCCGGAGAACATGATGGCTGAGGGTGTGTGGTTCTTGATGGTGGTAAGAACAGCCATCCAGTTAGTTGTCTTGTCCGTACCGTATTCACGGTCCACGACCGCGCCGCCTGACGCCTTGACAGCCTTTTCCACTTCGTCGGCCAAGCCCTGACCATAAGCCGTCCGGTCATCGACGATTGCCACTTTTGTTGCCTTCAGGTCTTTCACAACGTAAGTGCCAATCACGTTGCCTTGACGTACGTCGTTGGCGACCATTCGAAACACGTTTCGATAGCCCTGCTGCGTCAACTTCGGATTCGTCGCGGACTCGGAAATCATCGGAATGTCGGCATCGGCGTATATCCTCGAGGCAGGAATGGACGTACCTGAATTCGCGTGACCGATCACACCGGCAACGCGATCGTCGACCAGCTTCTGGGCCACAACCATGGCTGTCTTCGGATCTGCTGCATCGTCCTGTGAATCGAGCACAAACGTGACGGGTTGACCACCGATTTTCAACCGTTTCGCATTCAGATCCTCGATTGCGAGACGCACACCATTCTCGTCATCCTTTCCGATGTGAGCGAGCTCTCCGGTCAGTGGCGAAACCTGCCCAATTCTTACGGTGACATCGGCCTGTGCAGAAATGGTCTGGAGAGCCAGTATGATAGCCAGCATTGCAGGAGTATGTTTCATGGTGGTCATGATCAGTAGTCACCCTGTGGTGTACTTTCGTGGCAAACGAGCGGCGAACGCTACCGCTCCAAACCGGCGCATGCTCGCCGGCTGGTTCAATGCTACGGAATGACCTCGATAGCCAATATTGGCTGTCGGACGGCAAATGGAATTTGCGTGCGTTCGAGGCGGTCAAAACGAGGAAACCTTGCGCACTCACGAAATTAGCTCGTCAGATCAGGATCGACGACTCTGGACAGAGCCCTTGCGGAAGCTGCGACGGCTAAGGTTGCGAGCCGACGTCTTGCGTATGCGCCCGACAGAAATCCTCGTCCCAAAACGGCTCGTGGCCGCATCGCAACTACATTCAGTATCCGAATGAAGTACGATGCAGCCACGATCGAGTCGGCCCGTCGCTACGGGAGACGTTCGCGCAATTACCTGACAAATCCCGCACCTTCGTTGTTGTGCTGAAAGCGGGATGCCACCATCACGACGATGGTTCAAATTCGCTAGGCGAGCGCGTTGACGCACCCCGTCGCTTGATGAGCAAACGCCGATGCGGCTACCTCATCAATCAGTTTCCGTGAGCAGCACGCAAGAATGCCAGTCCTAGGCGCCCGTTTATCATCGATCCTAGGTCATTGCCGCCCCGAACCGGGCTACGACTGCCACGCCATCACATTAGCCGATTTCCGTATCTTGAACGAATCGAGGTTTTCGCCGTTCCGTGAAAGCTCGAATGCCTTCACATGCCTCCACTCCTGCACCAAGTGCTGCGATTGACCGTGCTTCCCGCTCGAGGTGAGCCTCGAACTCGCCATGAAACGATTCGAGCAGCAGCTCGCGACTGGCGGCAAGTGCTTTCGTCGCTGATTCGACCAACGTACGCGCCATCGTGCGTCCCTCGTTCGCGAGATCCTCATCGTTCACGACCCGATTGATCAGGCCGATTGCGAGTGCCTCTTCTGCCCGAACGCGCTGGTTCAAAAGCAGCATTTCCAGGGCGCGCCTGACCCCCACTAACCTAGGCAGTTGCCAGGACATGCCTCCATCAGGACTGAGGCCAACCGCTCCGTAAGCAGGGGTGAAATGTGCCGAGCGTCCAGCAAGGACGATGTCTCCAGCAATCGCCAGACTGAAGCCCGCGCCGGCAGCCGGCCCGTTCACCAGGACGAGAAGCGGCTTGGGCATTCGCATGAGGCGAGAAAGCGCCAGATGAAGCGTTCCGGCCAGTTCGCTCAGAAATCCGGGCAGATCGTTGCCTACCGCCCCGAATGAACCCAGATCTCCTCCCGTACAGAAGAGTCGCCCCATTCCCGTGAGTACGACACATCGAATCGCCGGATCCTGGTCGCAGCGGATTGCCGCCCTCATCAGCGCCTGTGCCAGGGGCAAATCGATTGCGTTTCCGGATTCCGGTCGGTTGAGAGCAAGGGTTGCAATGCCATCCTCAACGTCGACCAGCAAGCATTCTCCATTCATACACATTCCTATATCTCACGGTCGGAAATGCCACAAACTTTCCGGCCGTTCACGTCATCGCGATCACAAGCCTGCTTTCAACGCGGCGGCTTGCAGCACAACTTAAACGCTCAGCCCGCAACTGCAATACGTCATCGCGGCGCCATGCGGATTGCGCCGTCGAGCCGAATCACCTCCCCGTTCAGCATGGAGTTCTCGACGATGGATTGCACGAGCTTCGCGAATTCGTCCGGTTGCCCGAGACGACTCGGAAACGGAACCTGCTTGCCAAGCGAATTTTGAGCGTCCTGCGGCAAGCTGGCCAACAACGGCGTAAGAAAAATGCCTGGGGCGATCGTCATTACCCGAATTCCAAACCGAGCAAACTCGCGTGCAATGGGAAGCGTCATGCCGACAATACCCGCCTTCGAAGCGGCATAAGCGGGCTGACCGATTTGTCCGTCGAACGCGGCCACGCTCGCAGTATTGATGATGACACCGCGCTCCTCACCGATCGGTGCTTCCGTGTGCAACCGCGCGGCAAATTTTGACAAGACGTTGAATGTCCCCATCAGATTGATGTTGACGATCCGCGCGAAGTCGTTCAGCGCGAGCGGAGATCCATCGCGATTGATTACCTTTCCCGGCGGGCCAATGCCGGCGCAGTTCACAAGCAAGCGCGCCTTCCCATAGAGCCCCTCCGCTTTCGCGAGCGCTGCATCGACCGCAACCTCATCACACACGTCGACCTTGACGAAATTGCCACCAACTTGCTCCGCGCAGGCGCGGCCCAACTCCTCATTGAGATCGAAAATCGTGACCTTGGCGCCCTTCTCCGCTAGCAGTCGTGCTACCGCACCGCCAAGTCCGGATGCGCCACCAGTCACAATTGCAGCCAATCCCTCGATATGCATGCCAATCTCCATTCCGATAAAAGTACGACTCGTCTCTCAGGCGTCTTGGGAAACGTCACGAATCAAAAATTACCGCAAAGTATTTTACCTACTCACGAGTAGATTCTGGAGCGATGCTCTCTCACTGTCAAGCACCGAAGACTCCATTGATGCTTCGATCTTCACCGTCAACGCAGATAGTCGACCTGGTAAGTACAACTATCATGGAGAGTTGCATGCGGCACGGTCTACTGGACGCGGCCGCACGCAACCCCGCTCGGATTTAGAAGCGATGACGCAACGCCGCGCGAATCAGAATCTGATGATTGTTCGACGAATCGCCGTAGTTGCCGATATCCGCAACGGCGGGAGCGCCAGTCGACGAGATGCCGGACGCACGTTGCCAGCCGATGGTCCAGTACACGTCCGTTCGCTTGGAAAGGAAGTAGTTAGCCATCAGCCCGATCTGGTTGTAGTGTTGTCCGCCAATCGTTGCACCACTGGCAGTACTGACACTCCGGCCGTTCAAATAGTTGTACATAATGCCCGCGAAGAAATAGGGCGAAAACTGATACTGCGCGCCAACGTCGAAATTGTTGAAGCGAGCGGTTCCACCCAGCAACTCCCCGTTGAGGTGGCCATACTGAATATTCGAGTATGACGCCGCCAGCGTCAGCGCCCCGATCTTGTAGTTGGCCGCTACGACCGCATTCTGGAAGGACTGCGCGCTCTTGTATCCGGAGTTGAGTGAAAATGCCAGGGGCGAAGCACCGCTGGCGTTGTCAGTGAAGAAGCCGGATCCGGCCGTCGCCGAGGTCGGATTCTTGAAATATTCGTACGCCCCGGCAACCTTGAACGGTCCGTATTCATACGATGCGCCGACCGAATAACCGCTATTGGCCGTCAAGTTGCCGGCAACACCGCCGACGCTATATTCGCCACCGAATTTCAACCCATTGAACGCCGGGCTCATGTAGCGAATCGCGTTGTTCACGCGAATAGTATTGGCGGCGTTATCGAGATCGCCCGGATGCGACGAGGCCGGCCCCCCAAGCAGCCCCTCGGCGGTCAGGGGTTCCGGGAAATAAAAGATCATGTCGTACTGCCGCCCGAGGGTGAGGCTCCCAAGGCGATCACTGCTGAGACCTACGAATGCCTGGCGGCCAAATGCAGTTCCACCTTGACCGAATGCGCCGCTGTTCAAGTTGATGCCGGACTCAAGTGTGAAGATCGCCTTGAGGCCGCCGCCGAGGTCCTCACTGCCCGTCATCCCCCATCGACTGCCGAAGATGCCGCCCAGCGAGTCAAGAGAGACCCGCTTGCCGGCCCCGCTATTGCTCTGAAACACCACGCCTTCGTCGATGACCCCATACAACGTAACGGAGCTTTGCGCGTGACTCGCAACCGAGAACGCGCCGAAGAGCGCTGTGCAGATAAGGTTTCGATAGAACGGATTCTTCATGCGTAGATCTCCTAACCAAATGTAAGAATATTTTTGTTTCCGGATAGTCGTTTACCGCGAAGTAAACAGGCTTGCTCAAATGCCTTTACTCGATCTCCGGCAAATCGAGCGAGGCTTGATATGGTGAGTCTCGACGGCCCCGCACGATTTACCTCAGGTGCGGCGCTTCGGCACCATGCCTGAAGTGCTCGAACAAACATCGGTCTCGTTCATCTCAACCATTTGACACGGGTGGTCGGCTCCCGCATTTGTGTGGACTCGGCGCCCAGACGAGGGAGCCGAGTCCGGTCCTTTAGCTGTCGGCGCAAACGAAACTTGAAGCGCTATTTGCGTCGCCGGATCCCTTGTACATTGGGAATTGCGGGTACTCGCACAACGGACGAGTACGTCCCTTGGTAGCGGGATTCCCATCCGTCACGACCGGGCTGACGGGTGCTTGTCCCGATGCCACCCACCCATCCAGCGCTGCCAGCGAGTCCCACTGCAGCGCAAATGTGCCGTTCGCGTGGCCAAACCCTGGTGCAACGTAATACCGGACAAAGCTGCTCGTCGAATCGCCGTATCGTGCCGCAACCTTACTGAAGTAAGCGGTTGTTTGATTGGGCGTCACCAACATGTCGGTCGTGCCTTGCACCAGGATCAGCTTTCCGCCTTTCTTCTGAAACGTATCGAGATCCGGATTCGTCGCGTCCAGTTCATTGGACAACTGCGTGACCCGCGGTTGCCACGCACGGTAGTCAAAACCAGTACTCGTGCCATTCGGATTTTGCTCGTCGAAGTACTTGATAACGGGATTGAACAGGTTGTAGTAGGCGGTATGAGTGCCGTCCGTCCCAAAGGGGTCAAACAGTACTCCTTCCACGTCAGCACCTTGGAACACCGGGTATGGCCCAATGCTAGTGACTCCGTTAGCCAATGGGAAAGCAAACTCCATTGGCGTCGCTGCAGTCATCAACGTATTGATCTGAGCGTCGGACAGGCAAGTATCACCGGTGTCCGCTCCGCCGGAGCAGCGCAAGCTGTTAATCGAGAATGTGGCCTGGCAAGCCGCGGTGTTGCTCACGATGCCATCCACGACACCGTCCAGTCCGTCGCATGCAGCCAGCACTTTGGCCCGAACCAGAGCCTGTTTGGCCGGATCGAGCGCCCCGCCACTGGTTGAATATGCGGCATTCCACATCCGGAACCACGACATCACCATGGCCTGATTCTGGTTCGCAGGATAGTAAGCGACGATCCCGTCATAGTCGCTTGCGTACCGTTGCGCCGCCACGAGGCTCTCATGCCCCCCCTTGGAATGCCCGATGTGATACATTCGATGTGGCGCGGTCTTGTAAAACACGTTGATGATATAGAGCGCCGTGTCATGCGTGCGTTTGACGCTCTCCCCGCCATAATTGGCGAGTGCTTGAGCGTTTAGACCGAACGACCCGTCTAGGGTCGTTCCGCCGTCACTGCCGAAGGTTACATAGTTCATCGACAGCGGTTGCTGTTCGTCGGACGGCCAGTTGGGCACGCCGCCTATCTGCCCACCAAGACCGGTCACAAGCAGTCCATTGAAGCCTCCACCTCCCAACTGCAGTGCTTTGAAGTTCCAGGTCGTCGGGAGATTGACTTCGAAGTTGATCGCGGGATCTGCGGAATTGGTAGCGAGCACCTTGCCGAGCACTTGGCAGTAGTCCGGAAGGCCCGTCTTGCTATCGGCTGCGACCAGTGATGCGGATGTGATCGTCGCGCCTTGCGTCGGCAGTGCAATGGCGCTGGCCGGAACGGTTGAGCCAGCAAGAGCAGAACATGCGCTCGCAGCATTCTGCACTTGCATCGAAGTCGGAGCCGCCGGCGTTGGTGCCGCAGCGTTGTCACTCCCCCCCCCACAAGCAGCGAGGCCCAAAGCCACCACCGCGCCCACGATGCTCGTCGCGGCCAACCCTCTGTAGAAGCTCGAGGTTGTCTGATATTCGTCGGTCATGTTGTCTCCACCTTGTCTAAGTGTGCCGACCAGCGATGTGCATCGCGGCCGGCACACGGATTAGGCGCGCACTCACGTAGGTGAGACCATCGTCGAAACAGACGAGATCGCAGTGCGCAGAACTAACGACTCAGCAGATACCCCAACCCAAAGGGACCACGGAGGACCGGTTCCATGGCGATCTAGTTCATATGAACAACATTACAAAGAACCGCGGCGCGCCTTGCACAACGCTTGGCCATGGATTGGTACGAGAAATTGGTGGCGGTACATGAAGATGTCACCGACATGCAATGAATCAAGTGACGAGCCACGGTATTTGTCGATAGCCCGCTTTAGTAGCTGTCTCTACCGGTGACACACAAACACACAATCGGCATTGTTCTTACGTCGAAGTATTGTATATACTCCAAAGTAGGATTTGGGCCAGACGGAGCGCTGACATTAGTCTGTCAAGAGCGTGGTCGCATGGGCCCTTGTTCGCAGAACGATGCGAGATGGAGAGAGACGATGTGCCAGGCCAACATGCTCATGGAGTCGATAACCGTCGACTCTTCACGCCCTTCACAATGCGATGCGGCGCCCCTCCTGCGGTGAGAGGCACCCCATGTCTCCGGGCCTCACGCGTCTTCGCAAACGCCGAGAACTCGTTCGTGATCCGGAAGTCGCCCTCGACACCGCCTTCTTGTTGATCCGAAATGCCCTCCAAGCTGGATCTCGCCTTCAGAGAAACTCAACTTTCCTAAAAGCAATGTACCCCGGAACGCACGCCCAAACCCACCCCTCGAAGCCTGCCGTGATCATGGCTGCATCAGGGCTGCATGTCACCTTTTCCGAGCTCGAAGACAGATCTCTCAGGATCGCGAATTGGCTTCGCGCGCAAGGGATGAACAGAGGTGACGTCGTCGCCATCCTCTCAGAGAACGACCACCGCATATTCGACGTCTACTGGGCAGCCCAACGCTCGGGGCTTTACGTCGCGGCAATAAACTTCCATCTCAAGAGCGAGGAGATCGAGTACATCCTCCAGAACTCTGGGGCGAAATGTCTCTTTGTCGGAGACGTGGGGCAGGATCTCGCACGTGCATGGGCCGACCTCCCGTCTCTTTCGCATGTCGTGCATTTTGACGTGGCCTTGCCCGGTTCGGTTTCGATGAGTTCCGTGTTGGAAACGGCGTCCTCGGAACGACCCGAGTACGAGCCCCGTGGCGCAGACATGCTCTATTCGTCGGGAACAACCGGACGTCCGAAGGGGGTGAGACTTCCGCTGCCCGACCGTCAGGTGTCGGACGCCGGCGACAGCATGGTCGCCATGTTCGGCGGACATTTCGGGTGCGGCAGCGACACGGTGTACCTCTCCCCGGCGCCGCTCTATCATGCTGCCCCCCTGCGGACCTGCGCTGCGATTCAGGCCATGGGCGGCACCGTCGTCGTGATGGACAAATTCGATGCCGAAGCAGCACTCGATGCAATCGAGAAATATCGTGTGAACGTCAGCCAATGGGTTCCGACAATGTTCGTCCGGATGTTGAAACTCCCGGACGACATCAGAAGCGCGTATGACGTCAGCAGCATGAAGGTCGCAATACACGCGGCAGCACCGTGCCCTGTCGACGTGAAGCGCAAGATGATGGATTGGTGGGGGCCGGTACTGTACGAGTTCTATTCAAGCACGGAGCTGAACGGTATTACGACCATCGGCCCATCGGAATGGTTGAAGAAGCCGGGGTCGGTCGGGCGTTCGATACTCGGAAAAATTCACATCTGTGACGAGAGCGGTGATGAACTGCCCGCCGGATCGGATGGGCTCGTCTATTTCGAGCGTGAAACGACGCCATTCTCGTATCACAAGGACCCCGAGAAAACACGTGCGACCCAACACCCGATGTATTCGACGTGGACGATGGTTGGCGACATCGGCCATGTCGACGAGGATGGCTTCCTCTACCTCACTGACAGAAAGGGCTTCATGATCATCTCCGGCGGAGTCAATATCTATCCGCAGGAAGTCGAAAACGCGCTCGCACTCCACCCGGCCATTCTGGATGTGGCAGTAATCGGTATCCCCGATCCGGAGATGGGGGAACGAGTAAAGGCTGTCGTCACCCTCGCAGAAGGCTACGCGGGAACGACGGAGCTCGAGAAGGAGATCATAGACTTCGCGAAGTCACGAATTGCCTCGTACAAGGCACCCAAGAGTGTCGACTTCGTCGATGCATTACCGCGAACCCCAACCGGAAAGCTGCAGAAGGGCGAATTGCGAAAGCAGTATCTTGCTCGCGAAAGCTCCTGATGTACCAGACGCGCCCGCAACCTCTTCCCGAATCTTTTCGAGTGGTAATGGGACGAGTTTCAAGGAAGAGATTGGTGATCAAATGAGTACAGGAGCGAAATCCCTGCATGCACTTGTCGAGCATTGGCTGGGACAGCCCTCAGCCACCCAAACCAGAGTGGTTCGCGTGGCCGGGCGCGGCAGTCAACGATGCGTGTACGTCGAGCTCACCAGTCCGGGGGAACTCTTGAGGATGTACTTTTTCCGCCACCCAGATCGGGTGTGGCGGGTATTCCCGCCTTCGCTCAAACGCCCCGCCATGCGTTTTTGATGAAGCGCTTGTGAGCTTGCGCAGCGTCGTAGCCCCTTCACCCGAGATCGTTGACCGAAGATCGCCCGTTATATTGGTAGTCCGACGTACTTTTCTTGGCGTGACATCTCACGCGCAGACGCAGATCGTAGAACGTCCGCCACAATTCTAAGTTGACTGAAATACGGATCCAAGAATGATGCTGAATGATGAGCAGGAGATGATTCGCGACTCCATGCGTGCTTATGCCCAAGAGAGGCTTGCGCCGAATGCTGCAGAGTGGAGTCGCAACCACACGTTTCCGTCCGATGCACTGAAAGAACTTGGTGAACTCGGGGCACTGGGAGTCGTGGTCCCCGAAGAATGGGGTGGCGCCGGTCTGGACTATCTGTCCCTGGCCGTCGCGCTGGAGGAAATTTCCGCCGGCGATGGCGCTACATCGACAATCGTAAGCGTTCAAAACTCGCTCGTTTGCGGTATCACGCTCAAGTATGGCTCGACGCAGCAAAAGCAGGAATGGCTGACCGCGTTGGCACAGGGGAAGTCCTTGGGCTGCTTCTGCCTGACAGAACCACACGCGGGATCAGACGCGGCAGCAATCCGAACGACCGCGGTACGCGACGGCGACGACTGGGTAATCAACGGCGTGAAGCAGTTCATTACCACGGGAAAGAACGCTGACGTAGCAATCGTGTTTGCTGTAACCGACAAAGGAGCCGGAAGACACGGCATATCCTGCTTTCTGGTGCCGACGCACACGAAGGGCTACATCGTTGGCCGTATCGAGGAAAAGATGGGGCAGCATGCCTCTGATACCGCGCAAATCCTGTTTGAAGATTGCCGGGTTCCCGGCGCCTCCTTGATGGGGAATACTGGTGACGGCTACCGCATCGCATTGTCCGACCTCGAGGCTGGGAGGATCGGTATCGCCGCGCAGTCGGTCGGGATGGCGCGAGCTGCATTCGAGGCAGCATTGAATTACGCAAAAGAGCGAGAAGCTTTTGGCAAGCCTATTATCGAACAACAGGCAGTTTCCTTCCGCCTTGCCGACATGGCAACGTCACTCGACGCAGCCCGCTTGATGGTGTGGCGCGCGGCGAAGCTGAAGGATGCCGGTTTGCCGTGCCTGAAAGAAGCATCGATGGCAAAGATGTTCGCGTCCGAGGTAGCCGAGAGCATTTGCTCGAACGCGATTCAAATCCATGGTGGCTACGGCTACGTGTCGGATTTCCCGGTCGAACGCATCTATCGCGATGTCAGAGTTTGCCAGATCTACGAAGGAGCTAACGACATCCAGCGCTTGGTTATCGGCCGGGCACTCGCAGAGGAGTAACGTCGGTCCGCTCTCCCAGAAAATTCTGCTCGTCAGGCTCGGCCAGCAGAATATGACTATCGGTGCGTTGCCGCCTGGTGCCACTCTGCAAATCGGACACGCAGATTTCGCGCAAGACCTCGGCGACGAGCTGCACCGCCCGGCCAGGGCGCTACTGACGACGCAACACTCGTCGCTCCTCCAACATGATTCACACCGTTCATTCGCCGTCAGTGGTAGATGCGAATTCCCTCACCACCCGCGGATTTTCCACGCGCGGTGGTCGCTTGCTGCGCCTGTACAACCTGCGTCTGCCGTTTCCAATCCATTTGAGCGCTCGGCGTGGACATCATCTGCTCGCCGGCGAGCGGCGCCGTGGGGTGCTGGCACAGGGGCGGTCCGCCATCCTTGCGCCGTATCGTACCGTGCACTACGAAGGCGCGACCGCCATTGATCCGAGAATCGGTTACGAGTTACATCTCACCATCGACAGCCATCTCGAGCGCGTCGCATCAGACGCATGGGGTACTTCCGCAACGCCCGTCCTTGCAGTCCGAGTAGCTCATGCGGTATTCAGTGATCCGACCTCCGACTGGTCCGTCTCGTTCACGGCAGAACGGATGAAAATGAGTCCGCGAGAGCTGACCGGACAACTATTCCGTGAAAATAACGCACTCACCGCGATCGTCCGCGAACAACGTCTAATGCGTGCACTGCTGGCATTGCTCGCGTACCCGCAGACACGCGATGACTTGCGCACGCTTGCATGCCAGCTCGGCTTCGCATCGGCGGCACGTCTAAACGACACATTCGATGAGCATTTCGGTAGCAGCGCGACGCGAGTCGCCACATTGGCCTGGTATCCGGCACTGACATGGTCATTCGCGGACCGGCCACGTTCGAGTGACTCGTCGGACTGACGGGTTCACGGAGGATCATGCGCATCCAGACCGTCATCGCCAGCTCAAGTCGGAAACACAAAGGCCCTACGAAATCGATCAATTCGTAGGGCCTCGCTTGCAATTCATACGCCGTGCATCATACTCGGCGCAACATACGCGATCACAATGCGCGTGCGATCACCTCCTTCATGATTTCGCTCGTGCCACCGTAGATGCGTTGAACGCGGGCATCCGTGTACATCCTCGCTATCGTGTACTCGTTCATATAGCCGTAGCCGCCGAACAACTGCAAGCACGCATCAACCACCCTACCCTGAGTCTCCGATCCCCAGAGCTTCGCCATCGAAGCTGTTGCGGTATCCAAACGACCAACCAGCAAGTCCTGCACACAGCGATCGATGAAGGCGCGTCCGACCTGGATCTCCGTGGCAATCTCGGCAAGCTTGAATCTGGTGTTCTGGAAAGCGGAAATTGCCTGTCCGAATGCCTGCCGATCACGCACATAGGCCAGTGTTTCCTCATACGCACCCTCCATCGCTGCCAGGGCCATCACGCCGATGAGCAACCGTTCGTAGGGAAGATCCGCCATGAGCTGGTAGAACCCCTGTCCAGGCAGTCCGCCGAGGATCTGGTCCTCACCGACAAGCACGTCGTCGAAAAACAGCTCGGCGGTGTCTTGCGCCTTCATGCCGATCTTGTCCAGCAACCGTCCGACCCGGAAGCCGGCGCAATCGGCTGTCTCCAGCAGGAAGATCGAAATGCCGCGAGCACCCTCACCCGACTCCGTCTTCGCCACCACCAGGACAAGGCCAGCCAGGAGGCCGTTCGAAATGAACGTCTTGGCGCCATTGATGCACCATCCGTCCTGCCCGCGTTGGGCCCGAGTACGAATACCCTTCAGATCCGATCCGGCGCCCGGTTCAGTCATCGCAATCGCGCCGACCAGTTCGCCCGATATCAAGCGCGGCAGGTAGCGACGTTTCTGCTCTTCGGTGCCGTGGTTCAAGAGATAGTGAGCCACGATCGCGTGCACGGAGGCATTCATGCCCGAGAGTGCTCGTCGAGCCATCTCTTCATGGAATACAGCTTCGTGACGGAAGTCGCCCCCTGCACCGCCCCACTCCTCCGGGAGATCGGCGCACAGGATCCCAAGTGCTCCAGCTTTCCGCCACAAGTCATGCCCGACGTGTCCGCGATGGCGAGCCGCCTCGTCGTGCGGAAGCATTTCCTCTTCGATGAACCGTACGACGGTGTCGCGATACTGCTCGAGATCGGGATCACTCCACGAGCGGTTGAATTGAATCGTCATAGATGTGATTTTCCTAGTAGAACGCCAGCTAGCCTGCCAATTTGCCGCGGTCCTCGCTGTGGTCAGCCTGGAGCCTTCTGCATATTCGCTCCCCAGTCCAGAACGACTCGGCCTACTGTCGAAACATCCTGAGCTTGCCGGATCGCCTTCGCCCAATCGAGAGCGGGATAAACCTGAGCGACGCGCGGTCGAAGCTGACCGGTCGCCAGCATCGCAACCGCTTCGGCCAGATTGGCTCGCGCACGCTCAGGCTCGCGCTCCCGGAACTGGCGAATGTCCACCCCGACGAGCGAGGCCCCCTTGAGCAGCGGCAAGTTGGAGCGGATTGCGGGAATATTGCCACCGGCAAAACCAATGACCAGATGACGGCCACCCCATCGAAGGGTGCGAAATGCCGTCTCCGTGTACGAATCGCCAATCGTGTCGACCACGACGTCGACCCCTTCGGGCACGGCTGCCTGCACTGCAGTGCGCCATTCGGCTTGGCCAACGTCGACGATGTGATCCGCACCTTCTTGCCGGGCAACGTTCATTTTTTCGTCGCCGGTCACACCGGCGACGACAGTCGCACCAAGCGCCTTCGCGACTTGCACACAAGCCAGGCCGACACCTCCTGCCGCACCCAATACGAAAACGGTCTCCCCGACTTGAAGGGCTCCGCGGTGCTTCAACGCATACAATGCCGTCGCATACGTAACGGGCAATGCCGATGCCGCGTGCATGTCCACATGCGGGGGCAAGACCTCCAGGGCACTCGCAGGGACATTGGCGCGCTCAGCCCACGCTCCGCCAACAGTCATTCCCACGACATGCTGCCCGACTTGCAAACCACCCTCGACGCCGGGACCAAGGGCCGCAACGACACCGGTGAACTCGGTGCCGGGCACGAGCGGCAGCGGCGGCTTTACCTGGTAGCCTCCTCGTGCAAAGAGCAAATCCACATACGAAATCGCGTTTGCCAGAACGCTGACCTGGACTTCACCGACACCGGGCGAAACTTCCGGTGCCTGCTCGAGCACCCATTGATGAAGACCGTCAAATCCGTGTACGCGCAGCGCTAGCATGATGCAGCTCCACTTGCCCGGCCGGATGCGCTCGCGAGTGCGGCCCGGCAATCGGCCACCATCCTCTCCAGCAATTCACCACAGGTCGGAATATCCTTCACCAACCCGACAGTCTGCCCTGCCCAGACGAGGCCGGCGTCCACCTGGCCACTTTGCAATGCGGCGCGCCCCCGCTGACCAGAGACCAGGGGCTGGATGTCTTTGAACTCGCATCCGCCCGGACGGCGCTCAATCGAGACCACTTCGTCGGACACTTGGTTGCGCAGAACCCGACCGGTATTGTGCAGGGTACGGAAGATCAGGTTAGTCTCCAGCTCATTGGCGCACACCAATGCACATTTGATGTCTTCGTGGATCGGTGCTTCGACGGTCGCGCAGAATCGCGTTCCCATGTTTACACCCTCCGCCCCCAAGGCCAATGCTGCAGCCAGCCCCCGGCCATCAGCGATGCCGCCGGAGGCAATCACCGGGATGCTCAACGCCTGTGCCGCGAGCGGAATGAGCACCAATCCCCCGACATCATCTTCTCCAGGGTGGCCGGCACATTCGAAGCCGTCGATGCTGACAACGTCGACACCATTGCGTTCAGCCGAGAGTGCGTGGCGAATACTCGTGCACTTGTGGATCACCCGAACGCCAGCTGCCTTCAAGCGCGCGGTGAACTCCTTGGGGCTGCTGCCGGCGGTCTCGACCACCGGAATGCCCTTCGCGATCACCACGTCAAGGTACTCGTCATACGGAGGCGGCTTGACCGAAGGCAGAATGGTCAGGTTGACGCCGAACGGGCGGTTGGTCATCGTCCTGCAGCGGTCGATCTCGGCGCCCAAGGCGTCCGGTGTCGGCTGAGTGAGCGCCGTGAGGATACCCAACCCGCCTGCGTTCGACACCGCGGAAGCCATTTCGGCGGTGCCAACCCATTGCATCCCGCCCTGAATGATCGGGTAGCGGATGTCGAACATCTCAGTGATACGAGTCTTCATCGTTCAACTTCCTTGAAAGCTGGTGTTACGTTTGATGAGGAAGGCATTCGCGCCACCCTCAGAATCAGCGGCAATGCCGCGTACCTAAGCGACGGTGTTGGCCACACCGACGAACACATCGAGTACGGCCGGCCCGGGCGAGGCCCGAGAAATGATGTTCCCTCGCCCCGTCACCGCCAGACCGTTGCCCGGGATGGCATGGACATGACACACAGCGAGCCTTCAATGGTGACGGTAGTACGGAGCCGTTGTCCCGAGCTGTTCCTTGGCCTTCGCCAACTCGGCGCGAGCGATGGCGCGAAGGTGAACTTCGTCGGGGCCATCAAAGAAGCGCATTGCTCGCCCCCAGGACCAGAGGTAAGCCAGCGGCGTATCGGGTGTGATACCCATCGCGCCAAATACCTGAATCGCTCGATCAACGACGCGTGTCTGAAGCTGTGCCGCCACGAGCTTGATGGCCGAAACATCCAGGTGTGCGGACTTGTTGCCGTAGGTATCCATCTTCCAGGCCGCCTGCAGAACGAACAGGCGAGCTTGATCGATTTCGACGCGCGAATATGCAATCCAGTCCTGAATGTTGGCGAAGTCCGACAAGGTCTTGCCGAACGCGCGGCGCGAGAGCGCTCGCTCGCACATCAAGTCCAGCGCGACTTCACACTGACCAATCGTTCGCATGCAATGGTGGACTCGCCCCGGTCCCAAGCGGGCTTGCGCCAATGCGAACCCGCTGTTCTCTTCCCCAAGCAAGTTGGACACCGGCACGCGCAAGTTCTCGAACGCGATTTCGCAGTGCCCCTCTGGCAGATGGTGGCTCATGATCGGCACGTTGCGGACGATGCGCAAACCCGGGGTGTCCATAGGAACAAGGACCATCGAATGTCGGCGATGCTTGGCCGCGCCCGGATCGAAGTCGGTCACCCCCATCACGATAGCCAACTTGCAATTGGGGTGCATCGCGCCCGTGGTGAACCATTTTCGCCCGTTGATGACGTACTCGTCGCCCTCGCGCCTGATGGACGTCTGGATATTGGTCGCGTCTGACGAAGCCACATCCGGTTCAGTCATGGCGAAGCAGGAGCGGATAGTCCCCTCGAGAAGCGGAACCAGCCATCGATCCCGCTGCGCTGGATTCGCGAAGAGGTGCAGCAGCTCCATGTTGCCGGTGTCCGGGGCGTTACAGTTGAACACCTCGGATGCCCAGGGAACACGACCCATGATCTCGGCCAGCGGCGCGTATTGCATGTTGGTCAAGCGAGTACCCGGCTCGTTGTCGAGCAGACCCGGAAGAAACAAATTCCAGAGACCTGCGTCGCGCGCCTGCTGCTTGAGCGGTTCGACGATCTCCGTCGGGAAGCAGCCGGAATCGGCAATGCGCTGATACTCGTTGTCGAGAGGGAGTATCCGCTCATCCATGAACCGGCGCAGCGTATGCTGCATTTGCTGAACGTCTTCGGGAAGCTGGAAGTGCACGTCAGGCCCTCATTGAGTAATCGAATAGAAGCGCTCGTTTGCCGACGCCATCTCGCGGAGTTGCTGGCTGGGCTCGTAGGCCGGCCCCAGTGCGCTCAGCTCGTCGCAACGGCGCACCACTTCGGCAAGGCCCAGCCAGTCGGCATACTTGAGCGGGCCACCGGCATAGGCAGGGAAGCCGAGACCAAGTCGCATCGCCAGGTCTACTTCCGCCGCAGTTCCGACCACACCTTCGTGCAACGTTCGCGCTGCCTCGAGCACCATCGGGAGCATCATGCGGTCGACGATCTGTTCGCGAGTAAATTCCCGGCGCCCCTCGGATTGCAGCTGCGCAAGCAACGCGTGTGCGTCCGTTGAAGATGTACGTCGCGGCTTGCCGCCGGCCGCACTCGCCTCGTAGTGGTAAAAGCCCAGCCCGTTCTTTTGACCAAACCGACCATTACGCACCATCACTCGCAGCGCGTCGTCAGCGAACTCGGGCATGCGGTCCGCATAGCCGGCTGAAATGACATTGTTGACATGGCTACCCGTGTCCATACCAACCACATCCTCCAGATAGGCCGGCCCCATCGGCCAGCCGAAGGACTCCATAACCGTGTCGACCTGCTCGAAGTCCGCGCCGTCCGCAATCAGCTTCAGGAAACCCCGCATGTATGCGGTCAGCACCCGATTGACGAGAAACCCGGGGCAATCGCGTACGACAATGGCAGTTTTGCCCAGGGCAGTTGCGTAGGCCACTGCGGTCGCCACGGCCTGATCGGAGGTACGCGTGCCGCGCACGATTTCCACGAGCGACATCATCGGTACCGGATTGAAGAAATGCATGCCGACAAACCGGTCAGGACGCTTGAGCGGCGCCGCAATCTCGTCGATGCGGAGACTTGACGTGTTGGACGCCAGGATCGCCCCTTCTTTGAGCGCCAGCTCCAGATCCGCCAGAACCTTGCGCTTGATGTCCAGATTCTCGACGATCGCCTCGACCACGGCATCCGCCTGGCCGATTCCGGCAAGATCCAACTGAGGCTGGACAGCCGACAGAATCTCGAGGCTTGCGGACTCGCTCAGGCGCCCGGTCTTGACCTGACGACCGACTTGCTTTTGCGCCTCGGCCATGCCTTGGTCGAGCGCTCGCTGTTGCAGATCGCACATACGGACCGGGATCTTCCGCAGGGCATTGGTAATCGCTATTCCACCGCCCATGATCCCCGCGCCCAGCACCAACGCGCGAGACACTTTTTCCGCCCCTTTGGCGTAGTTTCGCGCGATCTTCTTGACAGCCTGTTCGCTCAGAAACGTCTGAACCATTGACGACGCAGCTTGAGTACGAGCGATTTCACCGAACACCTGCGCTTCCAAAGCCAAGGCGCCGGCACGGTCAAGGGCTGCTCCCCCAGCCATCATGTCGATTGCAGCCAGTGCAGCGGGTTGGTGCGGCGCGCCACGTTCGCCTGCAATCGCGCGAGCTTGCTCAAAAGCAGCCGCGACCTGCCCTGCCTCCATCGACAACGGCTTGCGCTTGCGATCCTGTAGCGCCTGCCAGGCTACTTCGTTGGCGATCGCCCGCTCAAGCAAATGGATCGCGCGAGACCGCAGTTCGTCCGGCACTGCAATCTCGTCCACAACGCCGGCGGCAAAGGCCGCAGCCGGCTTGGCAGGTTTGCCGCTGGCAACCCAGTCGCATGCCACCGCAGCCCCCGCAATGCGCACCAACCGGACCGTGCCTCCGAATCCGGGGAACAGGCCTAAATTCACCTCTGGCACACCGATCTGAGCCTCACTCGACATGACTCGCATTGCGCCGGTCAGCGCAAACTCGAGGCCACCGCCCAATGCGAAGCCATTAATTGCCACCACGGAAGGCACCGGCAGGTCTTCGAACTGGATGAATGCTTCATTGCTTCCCGCCACATCGGCGGCAATAGCCGCCGCAGGCTGAGCGAACTTGGCCCCGAATTCGGTGATATCCGCACCGACGATGAAAACGTCCTTCGCACTGGTTACCAGGACCCCGCGCAGGCTCGCCTGATTCAGCAGGTACTGGTTGGCCTGCCGCAATTCATCGATGGTCCTGCGGTCGAACTTGTTGATGGATTCGCCCTGACGATCGAAGCACAACTCGAAAATGCCGTTATCGCCCAGCGGCGAAACACGCAAGCTTTGCCCTTGAAACACGATGACTCCTACTGGCACCGACCAGAATGCAGTGAAGTCTAGAAGGCCATACGCGGGGCGCCCATCGTCGGAAGCGACGAATCAATGAGCGCCGGAATCGACGAACGTGCAGTAGTGGCAACGCAGGAGCGTCAAGGAGTTGAGGCTGCCCGGCATCCGTACGCTCAAAACAATACCTGGGCGACGCATCCGCCCTCCTCTGGTGTACAAAGCATGTTTTGCCCGAGAGGGAGGGCGACGCGGCTCCCGAACACGACCGACCTGAGCCTTGATGTCGCGACCAGCGCTTTACATCCGATGAGAGCGAATGAGGACGCAGGTGTCATGGGTATTCGTTGGCAAGCGAATCTCGCCACTATAATTCTTGGCCATCGTGTTCTACATCTGCAAGCCGCCGCTTCACCGCTTCGTTTCTGCATCTCGGATACACGCGTCAAATTCCAATGCATTCGTTGCGGGTCAGCGAGTTCGCCGATAGCGACGAGCCGTAGAGAACTCGTCTAGCCAAGGAAATGCCCCAATGGACCTCATACATAGCATGCGCGCTTTCGTGCGGGTAATTGAAACCGGCACGTTCACGAGGGCTGCGCAAACGCTGGAGCTGGCTACTGGGGCCGTTTCCCGTTCGGTCACTGAATTGGAGGCTCATCTTGGTGTGCAACTGATGATCCGCAGCACCCGCAAACTCTCGTTGACTGAGGCCGGCGAGCGGTTTCTCCCCCGTGCGCAGAAGATCCTCGCCGAAATTTATTCGGCAAAGCAAGACTTAATAACGGATCACGTTGACATCAATGGCACGCTGCACATTCAGAGCTTTGCGAGCATCGCGCAGCACTATATTCTTCCGGCGATCGCAAGCTACAGAGAATCTCACCCGAAGGTCAATTTCGAACTGAGCCTGGCCCAGGCGATGCCGGACTTTTACGACGGTAAGACGGATATGGCAGTGGTAGCTGTACACGCGCTGCCCGATTCAGAGAACTTCGCGACGAAGCTAGGCACGACATTCAGCGTCCTCTGTGCATCGCGATCCTATGTGGAGCGCCACGGTGAGCCGAAAACCCCGGATGAGCTGACGAACTACGATTGCCTTCTGCTCAGCATTCCGACTTTCGCGGAAAACCAGTGGCTGCTCGAGGGCCCGACTGGCAGAGTCACGAAAGAAGTTCGTGGTGCAGTGAAAGTCAACATCGCGGAATCGATGACCGTCGCGGTCCGTGAGGGGCTGGGAATTGGAATGCTTCCGGCACATTCCGTTCTCGACGGCCTACAGGATGGCTCGCTCGTTCGAATCTTGCCGGACCACGTACTTCAGAGCAAAGAGATATTCGCGGTCTTTCCGTCGCACCGATACATGGACAAGCGAACTCGCAAGTGGCTGGATTTTCTCAAAGTTCGCTTCCAGGACGCTCTAACAGCAGATCATGCTCGCCTGCAGACTCTAACGGGCATCGGTCGTCACGGGCTTGCTAGCCGGTCGTCAGCATTCGAAATGCGTTAAGCCTTGGAGGCCACGAGAAATTGGCCGGCTGCTGAGCGATGTCGCTACGCAGCCGGGCACTCGTTGGCACCGAGTCTTACTCCTGAATCAGGAATCGATTGCGATTCTTGGCATCCTTGATCCATGCCGGCGCGCGGCCACGGCCGGACCACGTCGCGCCCGTCTTGGGGTCCCGGTACTTGGCTTCCACTGGCGCCGCGACCTTCTTCGCCGCCACTCTGCCTCGCCGCCCTCCGAAGATGTCCTTTTCGGTAATGCCATACTCCGCAACCTTTGCACGGATATCCTCAACGACGGCTCGAAATTCGGCAGCACGCGCTGCTTCGGCCTTCGCGACCAAAGCTTCCACTTCAGCTTTCAGCTCTTTGTAAGTTGCCATGTAGTCCTCCACTTGTTATGCCGAGGACATCATAACTCGTTTGGCGGATTGAACTAACGTAGTCTCGATTCCGTGATTCATATGGACTGGGGATCGCTGTCACGGAATGCACGTGTTGCGCGTGATGTCACTTGATCAGTCTGGTCCTTTCCTGAATGCCTCATCTGGCAACACATCGACGCTTAATGCCAAAGCCACGTTGCAGAGCATGGCCGCCGCCACAGTCGAATGAAGGAAAATGGCGACACGCCCGAAGCGCTCCCCGGCCGGCAGGTCATGGTTGGTATGCTGCGGCGACGGACAAGGATTCGTAGTTGATTTCACCGGATATCGGGCGACTTTGATTCTCTCCGTCATCGACGCAGACGAAACTCGCTGCACTATCTGCATCGCCGATTCCTGTGTACTTCGGAAATTGTGGGTACTCGCACAGAGGGCCTGCGCTTGTTCAAGCTCGAATCCTACGTACGTTCGAAGTCGCGCTTGTGAACGATGGACGATTGCGATTGATGCGACTCGGCCTCGCTTGACTGGCTACTCTTTCGTAATGCTAAGGCAGCAAGAGACGCAATGATCCCGCCCGCAGCGAGCGGCATATACGCCCATCCCCAATGACGGGTCCAATCGAGTGTTGCCCCGAATGTCATGGGCGCGAACGCTCCAACGCCAAACCCCAGAATCGATCTGACGCCCATCACCCGTCCCAGATATGCAGCAGGCACCTCGTCAGTCATGGCGGCCGAAAGTACGCCCGAGTCGGCAAGAATGAAGAAACTGCCGGTTGAGGCCAAAGCGATCACCCAGCCAGGTCCCCATTGTTCTGACCAACCCATAAGCATGGAACACAACGCCCCCATTGCGCCAACGCAAATGAGTACGCGTGCTCGCCCCCATCGATCGGACAGCGCGCCGACTACTCCCGTGGCGACCATGCCAGACAGGTGTATTGTGCCGGCTACAATCAGGCTCGTCGTCATCGCTCCCAAGTTGCACGCACGAAGTGCGGTCGCCAGCAGGGTTGGCGTCCAGGCCCAACTTCCCAGCAGTTCCCAGCAGTGGGCGACATAGCCGACCAAAAGGCACAAGGAGGTCGTGCCAAACACGCTCCGCCAATTGATGGGCTCCGAAGATGCCGACACCTCGATACTGTGTCGTCGATTCTCCACGCCTTTGAGAGCGATCTGGCCAAATACGGCACCAGCCAATGCACCTATCGCGCAAATAGTGAACCCTGCCGCCGCACCGTAAGTAGTCGCGGCCCACATCGAAAGAAACACCGAAAGCAGATAACCCATCGATGCTGCAGCCAGAATCTGTCCCATCCCGCGACCACGCTCCGCCGCCGGACTCAGTTCCGCAACAAGGAGCAGCACCGGGGCGTAAGCCCCCCCTTGTGTCAGACCAACAAGCACGATCAGGGGCAACGCGGTATGAGGTGAACGGGCGAAAATCGCAAAGATCATCAACGCAGCAGCGCCCGCCCACGTACTGGCCAAGTACACACGTTTAGCGCCCAGACTATCCGAAAGCCACGCGGTAACGAGGAGTGCAAGTGCGTTGGAGAGATTGAACGCGGTCTGGATCGACCCAGCAGTTGCTGCGTCCATGTGCCACGCCGAGCGAAGTATTGGCAATGCTCCGGCAAATGCCATCGTACCCATGCACGTGCCGACACGACTGAGGCACAGAAGGAACTGACGATTCACGCCCACCTCCCGGTAGCGGTACATCTTGGTCGTACAAGGCGATATGCACGATGGCTAAACTGAAAACGAGACACGATAATCGTAAAAATGTTGAATTGCATGACCCATTGCGCATGGACAGGCTCGCGCATTAACGGTCGTGGGTGATGGCATATGCCATCGGAATACTGCTTTACGTTGCAAGCCGTTTCGCCGGCTCTCCGCCGTCACTTCAGTGAGGTTGCCTCCTCGAATTTCGACAACTTGTGATGCACATTCAGTTTGCGTCCCGGGCGGACTCGACACCGAGGTCGATAGTCCGCCCGCACATTCACGAACACCGGAACTCGGAGGCGAGATCTTAAACACACCAAGCTTCGGTTCGCGTCGTTGATAGCGTAACGTGTGTCGGTTTAAGCGTTACTGCTTTGAGCCGCTTTCAGAAAACCTTCACGCGTCTGCGGCAGCTTCATGCCCAGCAACGTGGCAGCGACCTGCGTGCGCAAAATCTGCGCGGTGCCACCTGCGATGGTGAACATGCGCGCATCCCGCACGTGCCGCTCCATCGGATTGTGACGGCCATACCCGGACGACCCGTAGAACTGTAGCGAGTCATTGGTGACCTTGTTGGCCGTTTCGGCCGCAAATATCTTCGCCCGCGCTGCCTTGTCGATATCCGGAAAGTCCACACCACTGGCGGCGGCCGAACGCAAAAGCAACCGTGCCGCCTCCAGCTGAGTCGACATGTCGGCAAGCATCCACTGCAGCCCCTGGAATTCGGCGATCGGTCGGCCAAACTGCTGCCTGGATTTGAGGTAAGCCATGCCTTCCTCGAAGGCGCCTTGAGCGATACCCAGGGCAACCGTTCCCGCGCCGACACGCTGGGCGTTGTAGGCCGTCATCAATGATGCGAAACCACGCTTCAGACCACCGGGAGGCATCACAAGCATCGACTTGTGTACCTTGAGGTCACGGAACTCGAGATGAGTTTCCGGAATGCCACGCACGCCCATGGCGTAAAGCCTGCGGCCAACGACGAGCTCAGCGGGTGTGTTGCCGTCTCGCACGCAGATGAATGCGCCGATACCCTGTTCGACACCGTCGTCGAATACCCGCGCGAAGATGAGGTGCAACTTCGAAACTCCGCCGCCGGTAATCCAGTACTTCTCCCCATTCAGGATGTAGTCATCCCCTTTCTTGTCAGCACGCGTCGTCATCTCGCTGGCGGCGCTGCCGGCATTAGGCTCCGAGATGCAGATCGCCGGCTTGTCCCCCGCCAGGACGAGATCGGCCGCCACCTTCAGTTGGGCCTCGGTACCGTACTTGGCAATGGCACCGATCGCGCCCATGTTTGCCTCGACGGTAATTCGGCCCATGGTCGCGCACGCCTTTGCCATCTCTTCAATGACGACCACGGTATCCAGGTACGAAAGACCGCGTCCGCCCAGACTCTTGGGCAGCGTCATGCCCATGAATCCTGCATCGCGCAGTGCTGCGACGTTGTCCCACGGATACTGTTCGGTGAGATCTGTATTCGCGGCAGTCGGAGCGAATACGGATTGCGCGAGCTCACGCGCTTGCGCCTGGAGATCCAGTTGTTCGGAAGTGAGGTCGTACATGGTGTCTCCTAAAACGTTTGATTGTTTTCAAGCCAATCCATCAGTACTTCTTCGGCATGCTCGTCGAGCCGCGGCGGAGGGCGCCTATAGCTCGGCGGTGTTGCAGACATCTTCAACGGGTTTGCGAGGAGGCGAATCTCCCCGTCCATCGCCCACTCGCACGGCATATGCAGCTCGGCACCGCGGGCCTTGACATGGGGGTCGGCGAACACGTCTTCCAGATTGTTCACCGGCCCGCACGGGACCCCGACAGCCTCGAGCTCTTGCAGCCACGTCACGCGATGCTTACTTCGCAGCGCTTTGTCCACGAGCTCACACAATTCCACTCGATGTCGGATCCGCATCGGGTTTGTCGCAAAGCGTTCATCGGACGCGAGCGCGTCAATTCCGGCGACCTCGCAAAACCGGCGGAACTGCGCGTCGTTTCCAACGGCGAGGATCATCGGCGCGTCTGCTGTCGAGAACACCTGGTATGGGACGATGTTCGGATGACCGTTCCCCAAGCGCGACGGCACTTGCCTGTCAGCCAGATAATTTGTTCCGGCATTGACGAGCCAGGAGATCTGCGTATCGAGAAGAGAAATGTCGATATGTTGCCCCTCCCCGGTTTGCTGACGATGGCGCAAAGCAGCCAGGATTCCGACAGTCGCATACATACCGGTCATGACATCGGCAATCCCGACGCCCACCTTCATCGGCTCCCCATCCGGGACGCCGGTAAGACTCATGATCCCGCCCATCCCCTGGATCAGAAAATCGTATCCGGGTCGGGGGGCGTACGGACCCGTTTGCCCGAAGCCAGTGACAGAGCAATAGATCAAGCGAGGATAGCGATCCTTGATTTGCTCGTATGCCAAGCCGTACTTGGCAAGGCCACCCACCTTGTAGTTCTCCACCAGCACATCTGCCTGTGCAATCAGCCGATGCACGAGTTCCCGACCCGAATCGGAACCGATGTCGATTGCGATTGATCGCTTGTTGCGATTGGCCGAGAGGTAATAGGCACTTTCATCGGTTTCCTCGCCGGACGTCCCACGCACATACGGCGGCCCCCATTTGCGCGTGTCGTCCCCCTCATCGGGCTTTTCGACTTTGACAACATCCGCGCCCAGATCTCCGAGAAGCTGAGCCGCGCTCGGCCCTGCCAGGATGCGGGACAGATCCAGGACCTTGATTCCTGCCAACGCCATCTTCTGATCCGCCGTCATGCAGCACCACCATTTGAGCGTTGCTCGGCAAGCGGGAAAATACAGCCAGCTGACCACTTGGAACCACGTGAAAAGACAACCCGATCCATCATCTTCCTCCTCACTCCAGTGACTTAGTTGATATCGTATAACTCACGTTTTACAAAGACAATTGAATCTAAATTCAACTGCATTCCGCAAGCCGGCCTTCGAGCGACGCGGCTCAGGCAACTGGCCACGCCGCCCACAAACTGGCGCTACTTAGCGTTCTGCAAGTGCTCTCGAGATACGGTCGATCGCCAAGTCCACCGTTTGCCGCGAACAGCCGAGATTTGCCCGCATGAAGCCGTGCCCCTCCACACCAAACTTGGGCCCCTTGTCGAGCCACACTTGTGCCTTGACGAGCATGAAGTTCTCCAGCTCTTCAGGCGTCATCCTCAAAGCACGGCAGTCCATCCACGCGAGGTAGAGCGAATCCATTTCAATCACTCGCACGCCCGCATCAAGTGCATTGATCCGATGGGCAAAGTGCTTCTGGTTCTGCGAAACATAGGGGATGAGTGCATCCACCCACTCCGCTCCGTGCGCGAAAGCGGCTTCCGTCGCGACCATTCCCAACAGATTGATGCGCGTGTTGTGGTTCCTGTCGATTGTTCGCACGACCTCATCGCGCTTGGCCTTGTCGGCAATGAACATATTTCCGCATTGCAATCCCGCCAGATTGAAAGTCTTGCTCGCGGACGTGCATGTGATGGTGTTATGAGCGAACCGAGAATCGAGCGACGCAAACGGCGTATGCTTCCTGCCTGCCGCAAGCACAAAATCGCAATGAATCTCATCGGCCAGCACAAGCACGCCATGCTTCAAACAAATTTCGCCCATGGTGCGCAGCTCATCCTCCGTCCACACATTCCCCGTGGGGTTGTGCGGGTTCGAGAGGATGAAAACCTTGGTGTTTTCGCGAATCGCGTCCTCGAACACCTTTGCGTCAAAGCGGTATCGCACTCCATCGAACTGCAACGGTGCCGCGGCAACGTGACGACCATTGATCACGACGTCATTGTGAAAGTGGACGTATACCGGCGGCTGGATCAACACTGAGTCGCCAGGCTGCGAGAATGCCTGTACGACGATCTTGATCGCGGCAACGACGCTGGCGACAGGCACCACCCACTCCGAACGGACATCCCAACCGAAGCGCTTTTGCTGCCATCCGGTCACTGCATCGAGGTAACCCTTCGTCGGCCCGGCAGGATAGCCATAGACACCGTGCGACACCGCTTCGTACAGCGCCTCGTTCACGGCAGGCGGCGACTTGAAATCCATGTCGGCAACCCACATCGGCAATGGCTTGGCTCGTGCCTGCTCAGCGCTCATGAAACCGGCCGGGTCGCCCCACTTCATTGAATTGCTTCGACTGCGGTCCACAACGGTATCGAAGTCAAATCGAGGCTTGTCAGCCGGGGACATATTCGTAACTTGAGTCATAACCTTCAACCTCATTCGGTCTTTTCTAACCTGCAATCCCGCGACGGAGTCAGTAGCCCATCGCCTTGAGTACGGGTGACAGGCTCACAACGACACCAAACAAAAACACGAACAACACGCGGTGAGATCGGTACTTTCTAAGTGCGGGCACCTTGCACACAAGCACACAGGGAATGATGAATGACGCGATGCCGTAGATAGGAGATGCAAGCTGTTGCAACAGCAGAATCGAGAAACGCGTCTGCACCCAGAGCCACAAACCGAGCACGATGAATACACACACGCAAACGGATACCACGCGGGAGTCAATACGTTCTTGCGGAACGAAGCGCGTGATGATGTTCATCACGACACCTTTGATCGATTCCTCGAAACCCAGGTAGATCCCGAGAAAGGCGGTGAGAATCGCGAACACGTTGAGAGCCGTCGTCATGTACAGCACGCCGCTCCCAGGCATGACGCTACCAGCCAATGCCAGGGCCGAAATGTTCTGCGCCTTGGCCGACAAGGCCTGTTCGTGCGAAATGGAAAACGAAAACGAAGTAGCAAAGAAGAGAACCGCGACAACGAGTACCGCGTATGCGATACGGCTAGCTCGAATAGCTCGGTACGTTGCAACCCGCGGATCTTTCTCTACCCGACGGAACGCAACGTTCATCGGGCTGAGGATCTGTACGAACAGAATAGAGAACAGAGTGAACGGAACGGTCAAGATAGTGTCCACGACGAAGCGCTTGAGATCTGGCAATGGCGGTAAGTTCGCGCGGATATCCCAATGGGGAATCATCACCACGCCGAGAAGGACAATCACGCCGAGCTTGAAGATCACCAGCGGGCCGGACACCTTGAAGATCAACTTCTCGCCCTGTGCCGCGATCAGCACCAAGCCGCACAGAATTGCCAGCGAGAACAGTGGGCTGTCGGAAAGCAATCCCGTCGTTACACCGAAGCTTTGCAGGTACTTGGCCGTGTCAAAGGTGACTGCCAGCGAGTACGTGAGCATGCCTTTGACAAGCATGAGGAAATACACGATGGCGAGGACGATGCCCCAGTTCTTGCCGAAGTACTGCGAGATGATTCCCGCATAGTTCTCGCATTCGACACTTTCAGACAGGGTCTGCAAGTACAGCTTCTGCATCATGTACAACGCCGGATATGCGAGCGCCACCGATGCCGCAAACACCCACACACCGGTGATTCCAACCTGAACCGGCAGAAAGACGATGCCGGCGCCAATCGCCATACCGATGCACAGGATGACCCACCCCATGTCATATCGGGTGAACGGTATCTTGCCAGCGGACTCAACCGACAATCCCAAATCAGCTAAAGCACTCAATGTTGTCTCCTTTGTTCATAAGCGTGGCAACGCATGCAGAGCATCTCCACGGTCAGCATGTCTTATTATTTCTTCGAGGCAGGCTCCACACACCTGCAGTCAAACCTGGCTAAACGCCGTTTCGTTCCGACAGCCGAATTGCCAGCATTTCGCCGATAGCGCATGTGACGCCATTCGCTGTCAATGCCAGGTCGATCCATGCTTTGCGCCCTTCCAGAGAACGAAGCTTACCGGTCACGACGAGTTCGACTCCGAGAGGAGTGGGCTGCTTGAAGTCGACCTTCAGCGAGGCCGTCACGAAACGAATTGGCTGCGGCCCCTCGCCGATCTCACGCCCCTCGCGCTGATAGGCGAACGCTGCGGCCGACGCAGCGCCGTGACAGTCGAGTAGCGACGCAATCATCCCGCCGTAAACGTGATCCGGAACGCCCCCGCTGTATTGGGCTTCAGGCGTGAACCTGGCAACTGTCTGGTCGCCCACGAGGTGGCTCTTCAGGTGATGGCCGTGCTGGTTTTGAGGTCCGCAACCATAGCAGTGAGCAAACTCCGGGGAGTACAAGTCCTGTATTGCGCATGTAGACATCTGTCCGCCTCCATTTTTTGAATTTGAGACTCCGGCAGCCGCCAAAAGACCATTTACATGGTGCTGGCTGTTTGAGGATCTTGTAGTTATCGTATATTTCATCAAATTCATGAACAATTGAATTTCAGATCAAGTCATACGATTGAACGGAGGCTCAGTGATTGCCCATCGCTGCTGCACCTACCCCCGGAGTTCTTGCTTTGTCCACGCCCCACCGAGCTACCGCTCGACTGCTGGCCTCGTTCGGCACGGAACATGTGCTCGATCATTCACGCAGGCAAATGCATGCATCGCCTCCGACTTGCAAGCGAGCGGATCCGCAAATAGGATTCATATATTCGCAAATGACTTGAAGGCAGGTTCAATGGCGCGTCGATCAGGCATAACGTCCCCCACCCTCAGGCAGCTCGAGCTTCTGCTCGCCCTCACTTCCTCTGACGGAATAGCCGGCGCTGGAGCGAAGCTCGGCATGTCGCCATCGGCTACCAGTCACGCGTTGCGCGCACTGGAGACCGCACTCGGTACGGAATTGATCGATCGAAATGCCTCTGGCGTCGCGCTGACCTATACGGGAGAACACGTTCTCCCACACGTGCGCGATGTCTTTGCGTCCCTACAGTTGGTTCAGGCGACGGCGCTGGCTGGTGCAGAACTGAAGACCGGTTTGCTACGTTTGGGTTCGTTTGGTGCGAGCGCCACGACCAGGGTTCTTCCGGCACTGATAGAACGCTTCAAGGCCCGATATCCCGGCGTCGACGTCATAGTTACGGAGAAACCAGATGAACAAACGTCACGAGATTTGATCGAGCGGCGGCTCGAGCTCGCTGCAGTCACGCTTCCAAAGTCAGACTTCGATTCGCAAACGCTCGCTGTTGATGAACTCGTAGCAGTCTTGCCTTCCGACCACCGTCTGGCAAAGCTGGAGGTCGTACCGCTCAAGGAACTGACAGCGGACCCTTTCATCCTGACTCGCGCCGGTTCACAGGCGCTGGTCACAAAGCTGTTCGCGAGGAACAACCTACATCCGCGGGTGGCCTACGAACTTCTTCAGTTGATGTCGATACTCGAGTTGGTCGCAAGCGGAAAGGGGGTCTCTGTTCTCGCGAAGCTCGCACTTCCAGACCAGTACAACGGCACGGTCTTCCGCCCTATTTCGCCAAGCACTTCGCGGCGTATCGGTTTGGTATGCCTGAATGAGGGCCGCCTTTCACCGGTCGCTCGAGCGTTTTGGCAGGAGACTCATCGGCATCAAGCGAGCCTCAAGTCGTCGACTCGCTCATAATTCGGCAGGACAACGAGAGCGGCGCAGAGGTCGCCTAATGATTGAAATCAGATTCAATTGCTCGTGACGATCGGTTAGAGAAAAATCTCTCAACGCCCAACGCCCCGTCACGATGCCAAATGCACAGCTTGCCGAAGAGCTCGGGGGTGGCCGCGACAACATCCAACATCCGGAGACACCTGATGCCAGTTTCATCTCCTCGCTTCAATCGCTTCGTCCACGACTTTACGCAGCTCGTTGACAACTTCTCGGGCGACGAGCATCAAATCTTGAGCACGGGCCGAGAACTCCTTGCCGACATCGTCCGCCACGATGACTGGCTTCCGGACGAATACGCACAGCCGCATCCTCAGTACTATCAACAGTACCTGCTCCATGCGGACCCGGCCGACCGTTTCTCAGTGGTCAGTTTCGTTTGGGGGCCTGGCCAGAAGACCCCGATCCACAACCACACGGTCTGGGCACTCATCGGCATACTGCGAGGCGGAGAGCGAGCAGAGTCATTCGAACTGGGTCTGCCGAACCAGCCCATGCGATCACTCGGGGTCGACTATCTCGAGCCAGGCGTCGTCGAAAGCATTTCACCGCTCACGGGCGATATTCACCGAGTCTCTAACATGTATGAGGATCGCGTCTCGATCAGCGTCCATATCTACGGGGGAAACATCGGGAGGATTTCGCGTCACGTCTTCGATCCTGAAACGAGTGCGCTCAAACAGTTCGTTTCCGGTTACTCCAACGAAGGCGAGCTTTCACGGCAAGCAGTGAGTAATTCGTAAGTACCTGATGGGGTCATCGCGGGTCAGCACTTTAGGCTGCAAGATGAGATCCGCAACGAATGGCCCCTCGCAACCCGTATCGAGCAAACCTTCGAATCGCGATGTGGGCAGCATGCTGTCGACACTACGCGGACGCGTCAGATGCGGGCTAGGCCCGCGGTTGCCATGAATGCGGCCTCGTCGTTAGCCTATCGACCGTGCAAGACACCGCAAAACACAAGGGTATGGCATGCCGTCGGACAGCGGGCGTCATGCCATATTTGTTCCTGTAGTGTGGGGAGACCATCTCACCAAGGAATATAGCCATCCGCGTTGGAGAAAGTGCCAGTCGGTCCATTCGCATCAAGGAGTGCCAAGCGGACCGGCTCCCGTGCTGCATCCTCAACCGAACCCGCCCCTTCAGCAAAATTACTCAGATCCGTTGCGGTAAAGCCCGGACATGCTGCGTTGACCTTGATGCCCGCCGCTTCCAGCTCAATCGCAAACGCTTGAGTGATTGCGTTGAGCGCGGTCTTCGACGCATGATATACCCCGACTTGGCCGCGAAATGGGTTTGATGGATCACCCTTCAATCCAAGTGAGCCAGTAGCGCTCGATATGTTGACGACACGTGCGGCCGATGATTTGCGAAGAAGTGGCAGCATCGCCTGCGTTACAGCAACAACCCCAAACACGTTTGTCTCAAATACGATACGCAGATCGTCGGCAGCGATGCGGCTTAACCTGCCCAACTGAACAACCTCTTCCAGACGAGTCCCCGGCTTTGCCGGGTTCGAAATCCCTGCGTTATTGACCAACACATCAAGGCGTCCGAGCGTCTCGTCAATTTGCTTGACCGCTGCGAAAATCGACGCCCGATCGGTTACATCAAGATGGATGGCTTGAGCGTCTTGCCCGACGCTTCTCGCCGCGATCGTGCCCAAATCTAGGTTGCGTGCCCCGACAAGCACCTTAAACCCCTTCGATGCCAGATCCTTGGCGATCTGAAGACCGATCCCTTTGTTTGCGCCAGTAACGAGTGCGACAGGTCTGCTATGCATGTTTGCCCCCTTCGAAACGATGATCGGCATCGACGAGCGCGGCCACATTCACAACCGGAACATCGATCCGGTTTCCGACTATACGGAACAGCGCTCCGTTTATCAAGGGGCGATTTGCGTGTCCAAGTAGTCAGCCATTGAAAGGCGTGCAGCATATCTATACGCCAGGGGCGGCAGCTATCGATGCGACCCAACCGGCTATGAGACAGCATTCGACTATGTTGGAGTCGGCATCCGTATGCGAGGCCACCGTGAGGATGAGATGCCCCGGGGTGCTCGCAAACATTTGGATGAAGTGAGCTTGAGCGTGACTGCTTGCTCACCGAGGTCAGGCATGGTCCTGCACAAAATTGGCGATTACCATTTTGCAGTTCCTGGATCTATCACCCCGCTACTCTCACCCTCTCGCCAGAGCCATTTCACGAGGTCGCCCCGCAACTCAGCCTGGGCGGTGGCGCAAGCCATCCATAAACATTCCAACCATGCGTTGCGGATCAATGGGTTCACCACAATGAGATGGCACACACAGCATTGCAACAGCATGGAGGAGTTCACTCGCCTTCACGCCAGCACGAATCTCCCCGGCTTCTGCAGCGGCATCCAGCAAGCCTTGAACGACCGGTCGTAAGCGCTCGTAGAAATGCGCCGGCAAACCCTCAAGAGTTGGGTCGCCCGAGTTCAGGGCTTCTGCAAGCCCACGATGGGCGTCGATGAAATCGACATAATTCTCGACCCATTGCGCAAGCGCATCGGCGGGCGGGTAGTTGGCCGCCAACACGGACACCGTATCAACGCACTCATCAACCTCTTTGCGAAACACCGAAACGACGAGGTCGGCCCGCGTCGGAAAATGGCGATAGAGCGTGCCGACACCGACCCCCGCACTCTCAGCGATCTCGCGCACGGATACATCCACTCCCGAACGGGTGAAGCTCTTCGCGGCGGTGCGGAGAATGGAGTCGATATTCCGCTGCGCATCGGCCCGGACGTGACGCCGGGCCTCCACGATCGTCGCGGCACTCTTCAATCTCTTGTCGTTATCTGCCAATTTTTCCCCTTGATATGCGGAGCAGTGTTCCGCATACTGCAATCGGAACCGCGCTCCACATATAGCGCGAGCGGGTGACTTTGTCCACTCTTTGAAGATTGAGTATGCGCAACAACCCCGTTGCCCTCGTTACTGGCGCAAACAAAGGGATCGGTCTTCAGATCGCCAAAGACCTTGCCAAGAACGGATTCACCGTATTACTCGGCTCGCACCGGCTTGAGGCTGGCAATGTCGTCGTGAAGAGCGTCGGCGCCGATGCCGACGCAGTTCACCTCGACGTTACTGACCCGGAGTCCATCGCAGTCACTGCAAGATATAGCTACGACCATTGACAGCGGCATTACCTCGACTGGAGCATGCCCTCGCTACTCGGTGAGCCTGCGATACGCACTCAAGTGGCGTATGAGGCCCTGCCGGTCGCCGCGCATCTCGAGAAGAATTGCGAGATTGTGATGTGCGTCTGCATATGATGGGTCGAGTTCCAGGCATCGCTCATAGCTTCGCTCCGCATCGTCTTTTCGGCCGAGTTCTTCGAATGCAACGGCCCGATTGAAATGCAGGGCTGCGTCATCGGGGAAGTGGGCTATCGCCTCATCGAATACCTGTAACGCGTCTTCACTTCGTACCTCGAGTTCGCATAGCAACGCACCCAGATCGACATAGGCGGCGTAGAACGGCCCTGGCGAGAGCGTCAGGGCCTTCCTATATGCCTGCTCGGCTCCCTTCACATCGGATGTTCTGAGTTGCTCGCCGAGTTCGTACCACTCCTCTGCCTCGTGCGCCAGGTCCTTTTGCGCCGGTGTGTTGTCGAGAAATACTACGTCGCCTTTGATTTCAGCGACCTCGAAATCCAGGAGGAGTTGGCCGGTAATCACATCCCACTGCGAGGGTCCCGTCCGTACTGCGACATCGTTACCCACTGCGGATACCCGAATGCCTGTCAGTGGCAACTCGTCTGGCAATGCCTCTCTCAATCGTGAGAGAGCCATGATAATTTTCCGAGGCGGGATTCTAGCAGTGCGCAACTGCAGTGCAGTTCGCAGCAGGACGACATCCTGGAAGGTAAAGCGATATCCGTTTCGCGCCCCGCGCCTGGGGGTCACGAACCCCGCTGCTACCAGGCTGGAAACCACGCGGCGAGAAACGCCCAGCATGGATTGCAAGTCCCGCATCGAAATCGCGCGGGCCGTGTCTTGTGACGTCACTTGCGTGCCCGAACCTTCGCAGGTTGTTCAGCAACTTCCCTCCGTGCACGCGTCGCAGGCTTGCGCGCCTTCGGTGCCGCTGCAATTTCGGCAGCTGGATCGGCGCTCTTTCGCTTCGGCGTCGGAGCGGACTTCGCTTTCGCACCGCCTTTCAGACTCGCGCGCAAGGCCTCCATCAGGTCGATGACCTGTCCGCCGACAGCAGTGGCCTCCGCGGGCTCATGAGTCACGACCTGCTTGCCTTCAATCTTTTCGTCTATGGCGGCGAGGATGCGCTTTTTCTCTTCGTCCTCGTATGCTGCCGGGTCATAGCTCTCTTCGGCACCCTGCTCGATGATTTGAAGCGCAAGCTTCAGCTCAGGGGCGGATATCTCAACGTTTTCTATATTCAGTTCCTTCAGATTGCGAACCTCATCCGCATAGAATAGCTGTTGAAAAACGAGCCCATTTTCTTCGGGTCTTACCTGCACTATCCGAGTCTTGCCTTTGAATGCCCACTTGGCCAGCGCACAGCGGCCGCTTTCTGCCAGTGCTTGCTGCAGCAAGCTATATGGCTTTCCGCCCCGTTTGTCAGGGGCGATGTAATACGCCTTGTCGTAGAAGACCGGGTTAATCGCTTTCTCCGGTATGAAGGCCAGGATCTCGACGACATGACTGGCTGATTCCTCCAGAGCCTTGAATTCATCGCTGGTGAACACTACGAATCGGTCCTTCTCGAACTCGTAACCCTTCTTCATGCTCGAGCGCTCGACGACATCTCCAGTCGCTTCCGATATGTACTGCTGCTTCACGCGTGACCCGTCTGGGGCGAGCAAGTTGAACCTAACATCAGACGAACTCTCAGTCGCCGTATACAGCTTCACCGGAATTGAAACGAGCCCAAAGGAAAGGGATAGAGAGGCGATTGAACGGGAGGGCATGGACGTCTCCTCGCGGATGAGCATGTTCAGCGTGTCGCCCCGCAAAGCACGTGGCGCTGCGGAGGCTGACGCATTTACAGGAACGCCCGCGATGTCGGCGTTCTTGTACTGAACATCAGTGTAGGCGCTTTAGAGCAGATGCCAACGACTGACTCGTGGACCAGTAGTCCACCCACGGATCCATGGTTTGGAAACTGAGATACTCCCGCGCCGTCTGGACGGTCCATTGCGCTCCGGTCTTCAACTCAGACAGTTGCTCCCACGAGACTGGCATCGACACCCCCATGCCGGGTCGTGCGCGCGCGGTGAAGGCTGCCGCGGTGGTCTGTCCCTTCCCATTTCGCAGATAGTCGACATATACCTTTCCGACGCGATTTGACGCCCCCGAAGTCGCCGAAAAGCGCTCCGGAATCGTCTTGGCGAGGTGCCAGACGAATGCCCGTGAAAACAACCGCACCGACTCGTATTCAAGTCTTGGCGCCAAGGGCACCACGACGTGGACCCCTTTACCGCCGCTAGTCTTCACCCATGCTTTGAGTCCTAATTCGAGCAATAAGGCACGAACAAGGAGCGCTGCCTCATAAATCCGCCCCCATTTCACACCTTCACCAGGGTCCAAGTCGAAGATGACCCTGTCGGGCTTATCGAGGCGTCGAACCGTCGAGTTCCAGGTATGCAGTTCCACCACATTCATCTGCGCCGCTGAAAGCAACGCATCAGGAGTTTCGATAGTGAGCAATGGCGGATGATTTGGCCACAAGTTCCGGTCGTACGCCGTTAAACCAGGCATCGCGGTCTTCTCTGCGTGCTTCTGGAAAAACATCTCGTGCGCGATACCGGTAGGCGCGCGTAGCATTGCTAGGGGACGGCCTTTCAGATGAGGTAGCATCCACTGCGTAACGCTTTCGTAGTAGCGCACCAGGTCGAGCTTGGTGATGCCACTTGAAGGGTCAACAATTCGCCCCGGATGAGTGACCTTGACACGCGACGGAGCAGCCGATGTTACCGTCTTCCCTCCTTCGCGAACGACGCTGCTAGCAGGCTTGTCGACGCGCAAACCTTTGAATGATGCCTGTCGCACTAGCCCGTCCGCCGTCCAATCTGCAAACTCGATTTCGGCGACCAGCAATGGTTGAACCCAGCGCTCGCTCCCGGCTGCTCGCCTGTTCCAGCGCTGGAACTTCGTAGCAGCCATGTCAAATGGCGATGAATTCAATTCGAGCGGTATGAGACGCGTCCAAAGGTCTCTCGCAGTCCGAGCATCCCAGCCGGTTCCCACGCTGCCGGCGTCATGAAGTTTGTCGCCAGCGTAATATCCGAGCAGCAAGCTGCCGACCTCCCCTGCCTTGCCCCCTCGACTGGTAAAGCCGCAAATGGCGAGTTCCTGCCGCAGCCGACACTTCGCCTTCAGCCAGGTCTGCGTCCTTCTCGATTCGTATCGGGCGTCGCGATGCTTGAGCATGAGGCCTTCGAGACCGAGACCTGCGGCTGCTTCGAATACCTGCGCCAGCGGTGCCTCAAAGTCCTGACTGAACCGAATTCGGTCGCCTGCGTGCTCGAGCAATTGCGAAAGCAACGCACGCCTAGCCCACAGCGGCACGTTCCTGAGGTCCTTCCCATCGAAGTACACCAGGTCAAAGAGGAAGTAGACGATTTCCTGATTGGCCGAACCAGCTATCGCATCTTGCAGCGCGCCGAAATTGGGAATGCCACCCTTAAGTACGACAATTTCGCCATCGAGCCAGGCACTTGAAACCGGCAGCTTCTCGAGCTCGACAGCGAGACCAGCAAGCTTTTTCGTCCAGTCGTACCCGCCACTCGTGAAGAACTGAACGCTCCCCTTGTCGACGCGGGCAAGCATGCGGTATCCGTCCAGCTTCGCCTCGGTAATCCAATCGCCGCTCGTGGGCAAGGAGGCCGCCAAGGTTGCGCGCTGCGGCTCGAGTTTCGCTGGCAACGGAGCGTGAACCGCCGCAGACAGGTCTATCTGCCGCTCCCTACTGCGCACTGGCTTCACCGCGTTCGGCTCCCGTTCTTCAATGGGCCCGAGCGGCATCGTGGTGACGCTGTCGGGAAGCGCCTTGACGACATCATATTCCGCCAGCGGCTGCGCCCACTCGTCGCGCTTCTTGAAGAGCATCCACTGGTCTTGCTTGTCTGCAGGCTTCGCGATGCGCACCAACTCCCAAAGACCGGCAAGTTTCTCGCCATGGAGACGGAAGACGAGCTTGCCGGCTTTCATTCCCTCCTGCGGGTCGCCAACGGGCTCCCACGTCCCACGGTCCCACACTATGACCTTGCCGGCGCCATATTGCTTGGGCGGAATCGTGCCCTCGAAGCCCGCATACTCGACTGGATGGTCCTCGACGTGGATGGCAATCCTCTTTTCTTTCGGGTCATAGCAAGGGCCTTTAGGTACGGCCCACGACAGCAAGACCCCATCCAGCTCAAGTCGAAAGTCATAGTGCAGCCGGCTGGCCCAGTGCTTCTGGACGACAAAGCTTTGATGTCGGCGGTCAGAAGACCGGTTCGCAGCCGTTGGCGCCGGTTCGGGCGTGAGCAGAAAGTCCCGCTTTTTTTGATAGCGGGAGAGAGGCGAAAATGTCCGGTCGAGGGTCGCAACCATGACAACAGTTTAGGACGCTCTTAAAGGCCAGTTCAAAAAGAGCCCGGAAGGGGGCTTACTTTCCCACGAAATGGTTGACCGTGGATGCCTGAGCAACGGATCAAGGAATGCCGGCACCTATCATCGATTACGAGCTGTGGGCACTAATCGAACCGATACTTACACCGCCCAAACCGCGACGCAAGCGATACCCTCGGTGCCTGCCGGTCTCGGACCGTGCAGCACTCAATCGCATCCTGCTCGTGTTGAAGATCGGAATGCGATGGAACCATCTGGCGACCCGGCTGAGCTTCGGCTCCAAAGCGACTTGCTAGCGTCGGTTGCACGACTGACAGCAGGCCGGGGTGTGGGACAAGCTGCACGGGCTGCTGCTCGACAAACAGGACGAATCTGGCCAGCTCGATTTCTCATATGCGGCTGTCGATTCATCGTCCGTGCGAGCCGTTGGGGCAGGCCAAAAACTGGGCCAAACCCTGCCAATCGCGCACGACCAGGTACTGCAGCAGCCTCACCAGTCGACCGGACATCTCGCGATGCAGTGCCCGCGCGAGGGTGTCGAGCTCCTCGGCAAGGTTTTCGCGATCGAGTTCGTCGAGCCGGCCAGCGCGCAGCAGCGCGGCCTGTTCGCTCGCCCACCGGGCGAAATCGGCGTCGTAGTCCGTCATGGCTTCGTCTTCCGGGCTCACTTTTCAATGTCTCGCCCCAGTTGGTTCAGGCGATGATTCAACGCAATCTTGTCCGTGCTGCACGGCGCGCAGTCGTCTTCGCGCCCGCAGCGAACAGGCGCTCGCCCAGTCTGACCGGATCGCCGGCCTCGAACGTTTCCCCGGTCGCGAGCACCACACCGATGAGCACATCACGGGCGCTGTCATAGGTCACACGTGCTTTCGGCCCGATCACCGGGATGTCATCGGGAAGCATCGCGGAACTCCTGCATGAACCGCGCCTCGTATTGCTCCACCAGGCTGACCAGCGCTGAGACGGTCTGGAGCGCTTCGCGGTATTCCTCGTCGTTCATAACCACCTTCGCGTGCCGCTGACCCAGTCTGCAAAGTCCCAGGCATAGGCGAAATCGCCCTCGCCATCGAGCACAGACACGGCCGACCCGGTCAGCGCCCGATCAAAGGCGGTTCGGTGCGGTTCGGGAATGTCGGCGAGCCGCACGGCGAATGGTCGGCCGTTGCGTTCAATCACCGGTACCGTGCCCAGCGATTTGCGAAACAGCTCTGGCCGTTTGCGCAAATCCTTACTCAGTTCCACGAGTACGTCCGGCGTCAGCGGCACCACCTTGAAATCCTCGCCTTCAAACTTCGGCTTTTCCATTGGCCGCGTCCCCCAGTTCGCGAGTAAAAAACTGCCGGCCTTTGGGGGCCGGCAGGGGCCCGGTCATCCTAGCCGATTAGTGGCAGCTCTTGAGCAGCCACAGCGCGAGCATCGCGACGAGCCAGACACGCGGGTCGTTCACGGGGCACCTCCCTTACCGCTGTGCCCGCCGGCGTCGGCGCCGGCCCGGGGCAGGCGCCGCGACGCGTCTGCCTACGGTATAGGGCGGTGACCGCGTGGAATTTAGCCCTTCCGGTCAAATCAAGGGTAAACACCTACACGCGTGTACCCCTGTGATGCGGATCATGCACAAACGGCTTAAGGTAGCTCACCCGACGCAGCCAGTTTCGCGCATCGGGCACCGTACAAGATGCGGGCAGCGCATTTCGCTGCTGCATTGCTCACCGACCTTCTCATAGCTGATACCCGGTTCTTCGCCCACACTGCCCTCGCGCTCCCCAATCCATTCACGGTACTCGACCAGCGCCGGCACCCGCTCAATAGCTCCCAGGGGTTCAATGCCAAGCGCATACATGCGAGCCAACAGGTCATTGAGTACTTGCTCCCTGCGCATCGACCAGGTCGACGCAAAGCAGCACCAGAAGACCCAACCGGCGCGCTCCAGCACCCGTTGCCGATTCATATCCGCTTGCCATCGGTCCGGGCCATGAAACTCATCGCCATCCAGTTCGATGGCAAGTCGCGCGTCGTTCTCGCCCTCAACCATCATGTCGATGCGAAACGCGCCCGCCTTCGCCTGTGGAATGACACGGTAGCCCCTGTTCACCAGTTCCGTGTACAGACATCGCACCCTGGCAATAATCCCCCTGCACCGTTCCCCACAGCGTTGGAAGTGAACTGCTCGAGAGTGCAATGTCAGCGTCTGACGGGAAGTGTCGCAAGAGTTGAATAGCCAGGGTGCGGACAAGACAGTGGTTAAGCTGGCCGGTGTGACTAGCAAGTATCTCGAGGAACTGTCTCGTCCCACGCACCGAGCGCGTGCGTTCTGCGGGCGTCGTCATCTCAATCTCCAAGCTCCCTGGTTGAACGTCCACGCCGGCTAGGTCGGACTCGGTAACCACCATCACTATATCGAGACTATAGTCTCATATATGAGATTTTCAAGTCGAGGCACCACCCTTTTAGGCGTCTTGCGAATTGGAAAATAGTCTCGAGGTATCCCGACCAGAGCGCGCCTGCTCGCCAAAGACCGAAAGATACTGTCGCTCCTGAAAGCGCCACACCGATGCTAGCCGGGAAGGCGGCGAAGCCTCGGAACAAAAGAAGTAATTAGGGCCAGGTTACGTCAGTGAGGTCTATACGGAAATCCGTTCGTCCCAACGCCCTCATGCATTGGAGGTAAAAGGCGAAGCTAAAGCTGCCGCGAGACAGCTTGTTAGCAATGGACCGCTCGGTCTCGCTAACTCCGATGTCAGCAAGTAATACCGCCAGTTGTCGATAGCTGACTCCGTGCCGAACAAGCTCGGCACGAAGCACGTTTCTCGCCGCCTGATACCAGTCCATCCGCCTTGACCCCCAGCAAAAAGGCGGATTATTCCTTGCCTCTCTCGGATACACGCCTACAATCTCATATATGAGACTTTAAACGCATATTTGAGATCATCTTCGCGGTTCAAAAGCAAACGTGGGGGAACGAATGCCGACCCGGATGGAGCAATCAGTGACCGCGAGTACCCGCTGGGCAAGGAGTGAGACCATCATGGTGCTATTCCTCAATTTTGACGGCGTGCTACACCCCAATGCAGTGCAGTTCACACAAAAGAACAAGCCCGTTCTCGACGCACCAAGGCATCGCCTGTTTGAATGCAATCAGGCACTCGCAGAAGTCGCCGCAGACTTTACCAACCTACACCTAGTCCTTAACACGTGGTGGACATACACGGTTGGGCTCGATGGATGTCTTCGTCTTTTACCGAAAGTCCTCTCATCGCGCGTTAGGGGTTCAATCCTGCCGCATGCCAGTTTGTGTCCGACATTGCCGAACCGCATTTCGCTGGCAACCAATGCAGCAGACCGCTCAGAGGTACCAGTCCTCATACTCGACCACGCAGACGCCAGATATCCCAAGTATCTCCGTCACATTACGTTCACTCTCGAGCCACAGGTCGGTCTAGCCGACCCGCAAGCTGCGCATGCATTCCGTCGCTTCATATCTCGTGCAGCAGAACGGGCGGCCAAGGACACCGAGAGCCGGTGAGCGTCAGCCACGGAATGGGCTAAGTCCCACAACTTTACTATGCATAGTTATACTGAGCAATATAACGACATACGGGGATTCTGCCTTACCGCCTTTTCAAGTGAGATCAAGACAAGCTCTAACACTGCGTCAGACAGCACTGTACGTCACCCGAAACGGCGCGCGGTAAAGCGGGCATTCCATCGTTGACGAGAATTCAGCGATGAGACAAGCTGCCCGCGACACGATAAGGCCGGGAGGCTGGCCTGTCGGCCTTCCGCCGCGCTCAATTTTGTTTGGAGTTGCGCCGTACGGCTTTGACGGAGCGACGCGAGAAAACGTCGTGAGTTTTTTCAGACGAACATCTAATGCGCATGCGCTACTTCCACGTTCGCTAGCCTATCATATGATAGTTCCACTAATGGGCACACCGTCACAGCTCTCGGCGGATCTCATGGCCGATGAGTGCTATCGCCTTGAGTTGTGCGGAATGAGCGGGAAAGCTGCACACTGGATTGATTTTTTGAATCAGCTCACCTGTCGCTCAGACCTCCAGTTGTTGACTTTACTCCCCCTCAGGAATCTCGTGTCCTCGTACCAACTCATCGAATACGCGAACCGGTTCTGCCCGGCCTGCTACGCTGAGGACGAACGGGCCGGGCGTCAGAAGTATGACCGGCTCCTGTGGACGATACGTTGCGTTACCGCATGTCCAAAACATAAATGCCGACTGATTTACGAGCCCAAAGTCAAGGGCCACAGCCCCCTGCCATTCACGGTTCCGGGCATTTCAAGAATCGACGGCAGCAGTCTGGCAAGAGTCACTAGCACAAGAGCACCAAGGTATGAAGTAGTCGTCGCTGGGTTGGTATCCGAATTTATTGAGGATATAACTCGAATCAGAGCGCAGAGGCAATCGTTGATATCGGACTTTTTGACTCATGTGGGAGACTCTCTATTTAACGGGAATTTCGCAGCTCTTGCACGCCACCTCGGACTTTCCAAGTCTCAAGTGCACGGTTGGATGTACGATGGAATTTTGCCTAGCCTGGCAGGGGTTATTCGCATTGCCTATGCGTTTGAGTGCACTATGGCAGACGTCATCTTGGGGAATAAAGTTAATCCGAGTCTACGTCAAGGTTGCAAGTTATCTCGCGGCTTATTTGGACTTGCGCGGAGAGCTGGTCATAAGACGCCTCAATGCAAACTGCTTGCCTCGCTCTTGACTTTTATGAATCGGCATCCCGATGCAGGCGCTCAAGATGCGACTCACCACCTGAAAGTATCGCCCAAATTCCTTCGAGAGAAGTTCCCGGAGCAAAACGCAGCCCTTGTTAAATCCGGTCGATTGTACAGACAGCAGATTGCTCAGGCGAGGCGCGACTCCAAGGACGAGTCATACGAGAAATCGTATCTTGCTCTGGCGGACAGCGGCACGTACCCATCCAGGAGAAAGGTGGCAAAGCGACTCAAGGAACTGAAGGTTCCGCTGACCTTCGCAGATGAGAAGCGTGCAAAGGAGAAGGCAGACGCAGCTCATTACGGATAAGTTTTTGATGGAGATTTGTAAAATCGGATGTTTTTCAAAAATGGCCACGACAGTGCTTTAATGGGCCCACACAGCAAGCCGTTACGTCCAGATTTCTATCTCTCTAGGACAAGTCCCAGCGGGTGCGTCAGGGTACGAGTATGGGCAACTTCGCCACCGACCGCAGGCCGGCTGTCACAGGATTGTCCTGTGAATAACGAGCCCATATGAGGATGACCGCAAAAGGGTCCTGAACCACCTCTCCAAGTGTCACCGATGCCAGATCCCGTTGCTCGTCGCACCAAACTGTGCCGCCCTCTTTTCAACTGAGTCGGGTCTACGCTGAGGATGTGCCGCTACGGGTCTCTATGTGAACTAGACTGGTATTACCGCACTATTTCTCGCTTGGTGCCCGAGGGCCGCAATTCCTTGTCTTGGCGCCGTTACCCCTGATGACACCCTTTCGACTGTCCTCGCCCGGCTCAGGGAGGCAAGCGACGCACACCGCCACTGACGTCCATCACATCTTTTCCGTATGCGAATCGCGCGCCCTACTATGCGCCGAGCCTCAGGTCTGGTACCTGCATCACGAAGACAAGATACACGGCGGACGCCCATTCCACCGTGTACACATAGATCACACGAAACTTGACATTGTTATCAGGATACGCGGGTGGGGCGGACGCATTTACAAGATCCGCCCGTGGCTGACCATCGTCATGGATGCAGCGACGCGAGTCGTGCTCGCATTTTATCTGGCCGCCCATACTCCGAGCACTACCAGCTGCATGATGGCTATCAGGGCTATGGTGGCGACTCACAAGCGGGTACCAGAATATATTGTCGTTGATAACGGCAAAGAATTTCATTCAATGGCATTCGACAGATTTTGCGATTTGAACGACATCACGCTGGAATATCGTCCAGCGCACGAGGCTCGTTATGGTGCAGTCTGCGAACGTCTGTTCGCTACAACTAATACTCTGCTCATTCATAACCTCATTGGCAACACTGCTGCGATGCAGCACGTCCGAACGATCACTCGGAAAGTTGATCCTTTTTTTGCCGACCATTTGAGTTTCGCCGCGCTCCATGGACTCCTTGAGTACTTTTTCTTTGTCGAGTACAACCGCGAGCGTATCCATCCCGCACACGACCACACCCCCGAAGAATATATGCATAAGCTATTCATCGAGACCGGACGGCGATTGGCCAGAATTCGGTCGTATGATGAAAGGTTCATGATCGAGACGTGTATACCTGTAACACGCGGAGGCGTTCGCACAGTTGACCCCCAAAGGGGCATTCAAGTTGGGCCGCTTCATTACTGGGCCGATGAATTCGCAGGTTCGCGCAATAGGCACAAGCAAGTCAAAGTACTTGTCGACATGTGGGACGTGAGCATCGCGTACGCTTCCATTGATGGCCAGTGGGTGCAATGTGTTTCGAAGCTCCTTATGCGTTATCGAAGGCTGACTGCGATCGAGCTTCGCTATGCATTTTATGAAGTCCGCTGGCGCCTTCGCAACGCCCCGAAGGAAAGTTTTGAATCCCTACTCGATGAAGTAATTTCCGACCACGTTCTTCCGGCCGTCGCTGACGCTACTGCTGCAACACGTCGCATCTATGGGGCATACGGGCTGGCAGCCGTAACCAATCGCCTGACGAGGGACGAAACATCAGACGGCGATGATTCCAGCTCCCGGCCGACAGACGCGCAGACATATGCAGACAGTAGCACCAAGCCATTGCCCCCTCCCACCCCGAAGACCACCGAGAAACTCGGGTTGAACGATTCGCTGATGGGTCGTTTCGATGTCGACTACGATTCCTTGCCGATTCGCCGCCCCATGTAATTTCCCAGGAGAGCCTTATGAAGATCACTCGCGAACAGGCTATTGCCGGAAGTCCTGAAGACAAGGAAGCGTACATGAAATCAATTCGCATTCCTCATCGAAACCAAACTTTGGTGATAAAAACTCTCGTTGACAGGATGAGTCCAGGCGCAGGACTATCCCTCACCCTGCTGGTCGGACCACCTGGTGCGGGAAAGACAACGGTCGGGCAAATTATGCTCGAGAATCTCCTGAATTCGTTCGCCATTCAGATTCAGGAAGATCCCAGCATCATTCCCGCTATTATGAGTGAGGTTGATGCACCAGACAAAGATGAGGTCAATTTTGTATTACTCTATTCTCGCCTGTGCCATGACTTGATTGCACCGAGCCCGATGGACGGATTCACCATCGTCGACGACCAGAAAGTGCCTCTAGAACAAATACAAATCCGGAATAGCCGATTGATGTTCGAACGCGCCATCTGGTATCGCAAACTCAGATATCTAATTCTGGATGAAGTACTGCATCTTACAAACACGAATACCGACCCGAAGCAGTACGCGAACCTACTGAAATCACTATCCAACAGAACAGGGTTCTATCTACTTTTGCTGGGAGCCTATGGATGCGAAGAGCTTGCAGTCGCTAGTGGTCAAATCGCACGACGCATCGTGGTTGTACATTACCCGAGATATACCGAATCCCTTGAAGATTTCACGGAATATTGCGTTGCCGTGAAGTCATTCGCCGAACTTCTTCCGGTCCGTTGTAATGTCGACTTGGGGAACTGCATGGATTATCTCTTCAGGGGCACATTTGGCATCCTCGGTCAGACGTTTGATATCCTCAAAGAAGCGACCAAGCCCTGCATCGCAGACGGTGAAAGAAAATGGCGGGACGATTACATCCACTCGGTAATGCCGTCGGAGGAAGCTCAAAAAAAGATCGCTAGAGAGACATTTCGCGGCGAGATGGACATCGTGCCCTATCTGCGAGGGAGCGAGAAGCACGCATACGTCGATGCGGCCCAAATCCGTGCTGACTTGGAGCTAGAAGCTGAGCGGGACGACAAGCCCCGCGGGAGGTAATGAGATGACGCCGTCGCCCGAACCGGTTTCCCGCCCGGGAGGCTGGCCAGAAGACACCCCTCCACGCTCTGCACTGTTCGGTTTGACGCCGGAAGGCTTCTCTGGAGAAACGTTCGAGGAACTTTCGAGCTATTTCCGCCGGCTCTGCGATCGCCATGGTCTGCCTCCGTGGACCCTTGCGTTCCACGCAGTTACTCCCTTGATTCGTGGCTGGGACTACAACGCAGCCCGTAGGTGCTATGACCTGACCATTTGTGGCGCAGGTGAGCCAGCGGCACAGTGGTCAAGTGCACTCAAGAGGTTGACACTGCGTCACGACCTCCAGTTGACTACACTATTGCCCCTTAGCTCTGTTGTGTCGAATTACGGACTCATTTCACCGGTGGAGCGCTTCTGTCCGCGTTGCTATGCGGACGACGAGCGGGCTGGCCGACAGAAATATAATCGTTTGCTTTGGGCAATCAAATGTGTGACCGCGTGCCCTGTGCATGGACTCGCATTGAAGCGAGTACCGCAAGCGCAGCGCGGAGTTGGACAAATGTCCTGTCTTCCTGGAGTCTCTGCGTTCGATGGCTCAAGCCTCGCCAATGAGGTTGCACAAGAAGCGCGTCCGCACCAAATCCGGATTGCATGGCTAATTGCAGAACTACTAGATCATTCTCATCTACACCCGGAATCTTTCAGTCAGACATCCGCAATTCCAGATTTCCTTCGACACGCCAACGAATTGCTATTCGGAGGCAACATCCCAGATTTCAGCCGTTATCTTGGAACCCATACGTCATCGCTTCGAATGTGGATGAGAGGATCGATTCGCCCCACCCTCGATTGGCTCGTTGTGATTGCATATTGTTGCGACGTGAGTGTTGCGGATGTCTTGCATGGAAACCAAAAGATGTTGAGAAAACTCGCGCCGCCCCCCCTCGGCGATGTCCCCCACGGCCAGAAGACTCGAAGAGGATTGACGAAGAAGTCGGATGCCTTCCTTATCGCCGCTCTCAATAAACTACTAGAGTCGGAAACTGTTACGTCCCAGAAACAAGCGGCGGATGTGCTCGGCATCTCACGCACTTACTTGCGCAAGATTGCACCTAGGCAGACGGCGGTTTTGGTCGAGTTTGGCAAGCAATACAGGAGGCATGTCGCAGAGGCGACTGAAGATGAAAAATTCGCAGAATATTGGCAGTCCCACAATTCGCTCACGGATGCAGGCATTTATGCGTCAGTCCAGAAGGTACTTGCTGATGTACGGGCCAGGACTCAAAAAACGTTCAGCTACGATCTACTTAGTCGCGTAATGAAAAGGTCCAAGATTTGGCAAGCACAGGAAGTACAAAATGAAAGTACGGTTAGAAACAGAGTCGCAAATGATCGCAGTCTACATCGAGACTCTGTACCGGAGCAGTCCGTGAATGGACTGGCATCCTTAGCGCGTACAACCAATTCCTGTCGTAAACGACATCGGCAGGTTAATTCCACATTAGTCGACGGAACGACCGGGACGCCTTGACTGGCGGAAGGCAGCAGGAGTCGAACCTACCCGGGAGTGTCTGACACCCCCAACCGGATTTGAAGTCCGGCCGTACCACCGGATACGAATGCCTTCCGTGGGGAAAACCAAAGAACGACGAGCGCCTACGCCTGTACACCCACCCAACCGCTGTCAGGCCGCAGGAAGTGAAGATCGCGGTGGAAGCGAGTATACCCAACCCGATCGAAGAACTCGAGAATCTGGATCGCGCGCTTGCGGCCGAGCCCCGTCGCATCGCGGAACGTCGCTGCATCGAGCCCGCCGCCGCGTGTCGGTGCAAGATGCGCAACCAGTTCGACCAGCTCGCACACGACATCCGCGTGATAGAACAGATCGCGCACGACCTGCTGCACGTCGCCGCGCCGCGCGAGCTTGCGCAGCAGCGTGCGCACGGCCTCCTCGGCCGCGCCCGTGTCGCGCGCCAGATCGCGCACCCACGGCGGATCGAAGCGCCCCGCATGGAGCAGCGGCAGCAGTTGCTGCGCCAGCGCTTCCTCGCGCGCATCGAGACTCACCGAATGCGACGGCAGATGCAGCCACGGCCCGCTTCGCGCAACCTCCCCGCCCGCCACCAGCGCATCGACCAGCGCACGCCACAGCGCATCGCCGACGAGCGGCGCCGCCATCCGCCGCAAGCGTGCCGCATCGAGCCCCTGCTCGTCCGGCATGCGCTCGTGATACGCATGCAACGTGTCGATCGCGCGCGCCTGTAGCGCCCGCCAGTGCACCCGCGCCATCACCGTGCCGTCGTTCGACGCGGCGTCGCGTTGGCCGATCGCCAGCACGTCGTCCGGCAATGCGAGCGCGTCCGGCGCGAATCCCGTCAGGTGCGTGAGCATCGTGCGTGCGATGCCGAGCGGCGCCTGAGCGAGCAGCACATCGAGCCGCCCTTCATCGAGCCACGCCGCCAACGCGTCGAGCCATGCACGGCGCGCTGGCGTACGACGCTTGCGCGCGGGTCCGAACGGATCGAGCACGCGACCGCCGCCGACGGTGCGGGTCGCTTGCGGATTGCGGACGATGAAGCGATCGCCCGGCAGCGCGAACACCGGCTCGTCGAACACCAGTTGCACGCGCATCTTCTGTCCGGCGGCAAGCGTATCGCCGTCGAGCAGCGCGACGTGCGCGACGCGATGCAGCGTGCCGAGATGCACGTGCAGCGGCGCCCAGTGCGTCAGCGTGAGCCCCGCATCGGCCAGCAGCGTCAGCTCGACGTCGAGACGCGGCGACGTCGCGACGAGCCGCGCATCCGCGACGGTATCGCCGCGCTCGACGTCCGTCTTGTCGATGCCGGCCAGGTTCAGCGCGCAGCGCTCGCCCGCGCGGCCCGCCTCGACCGGCCGGTTCTGCGCATGGATGCTGCGCACGCGCGCCGCGCCGCCGGTGCGCACGACGGCGAGCGTGTCGCCGGTCTCCACGCGGCCCGCGAACGCGGTGCCCGTCACGATGGTGCCCTGCCCGGCAAGCGTAAACACGCGATCGACCGCGAGCCGGAACAGGCCGTCGTCGCGACGCGCACGCCACGCCTGGGCCGCATCGGCAAGATGACGCTTCAATGCGGCGACACCGGGATCGTCCGCGCGCGTGGCGCAGGTTTCGAAGATCGGCGCGCCGTCCAGCGTCGAGCCGTGCAGCCACGCGGCAATCTCGTCGCGCACCGCCGACACGCGCGCGGCGTCGACGCGATCGCACTTCGTCAGCGCGACCGCGCCATGCGCGACGCCGAGCAGTTGCAGGATCGCGAGATGCTCGCGGGTCTGCGGCATCACGCCATCGTCGGCGGCGATCACGAGCAGCGCGAAGTCGATCCCGCTCGCGCCGGCCGCCATCGTATGAATCAGCTTCTCGTGGCCCGGCACGTCGATCAGCCCGAGCACGTCGCCGTTCTCGAGCGGCGTATACGCATAGCCGAGTTCGATCGAGATGCCGCGCGCCTTCTCTTCCTTCAACCGGTCGGTGTCGACGCCCGTCAGCGCCCGCACGAGCGTGGTCTTGCCGTGGTCGATATGTCCCGCGGTACCGACGATCATGCAGCCGGCCCCGCGATCCGCGCGCATTGCGCGACGAAAACCGCTTCGTCTGCGGCTTCGAGGCAGCGCAGGTCGAGCCGCAGCGCGTTGTCGGCGACGCGCCCGATCACCGGGCGCGGCCATTCGCGCAGCCGCTTCTCGAGCTGCACGAGGGCGCGGCCACCGCGCTTGCCGTCCGGTGTGCGCACGACGAGCCCGGCGCTCGGCAACTGATCGACCGGTAGCGCGCCGCTGCCGATCTGGCTGAACATCGGTTCGACGCACACCTCGAAGCCGCTGCCAAGCGCCGCCTGCAGCGCCGGACGCACGCGTTCGGCCGCGTCGGCGATGTCGCGCTGCGGCCGCGTCAGCAGGCGCAGCGTCGTGAGCCGGTCGCGCAGGAATTCTGGCGCCTGGTAAAGCCGCAACACCGGTTCGAGCGCGGCGAGCGTCAGCTTGCCGACGCGCAGCGCGCGCTTGAGCGGATGTTTCTTGATCTTCGCGACGAGCGCGCGATCGCCGACGATCAGGCCGGCCTGCGGCCCGCCGAGCAGTTTGTCGCCGCTGAACGTGACGAGATTCGCGCCGGCAGCGACGGTTTCCTGCACGGTCGTCTCGTGCGGCAAGCCCCATTGCGACAGGTCAGCGAGCATGCCGCTGCCGAGATCGACCGCCACCGGCAGACCGTGCTCGCGCGCGAGCGGCGCGAGTTCGGCGAGCGTCACTTCCTTGGTGAAGCCGCTGATCGCGTAATTGCTGCAGTGCACCTTCATCAGCATCGCCGTGCGCGGGCCGATCGCGTCCGCGTAGTCGTGCAGATGGGTACGGTTGGTCGTGCCGACCTCGTGCAGCTTCGCACCCGCACGTCGCATGATGTCGGGAATGCGAAACGCGCCGCCGATCTCGACCAGCTCGCCGCGCGACACGATCACTTCGCGTCGCGGCGCGAGCGCCGACAGCGTCAGCAGCACGGCCGCCGCATTGTTGTTGACGACGGTCGCGGCTTCCGCGCCCGTCAGTTCGCACAGCAGATCGTCGATCAGGTCGTCGCGGTCGCCGCGGCGGCCGGTCTCGAGATCGAATTCGAGGTTGACGGGTTGCGTGAGCGCGTCGACCACCGCGCGCACCGCGGCGTCGGGCAACAGCGCGCGCCCGAGATTGGTGTGCAGCACCGTGCCCGTCAGGTTGAACACCGGTCGCACGGCGCCCGCGCTCTGCGCGGCCAGCGTGCGGGCGACCGCTGCCGCGATGCGCAACTCGTCGAGCGGCTCGGCCGCTGACGGATCATGCTGCGCGGCGGTGCGCCAGCGTTCGAGTTCGGCGCGCACGGCATTCAGGACACGCGTGCGCCCATAGTCGGCGAGCAGCGGCTGCAGCGGCGCCGACGACAGCACGCGCTCAACGGACGGCACGCGTGCGAGGACGGCATTCAGTTCATTCAAACCCGGTTCGGTCACGTAATCGTGGCTCCATTTCCATGCACGGCAGGCAACCGGGGCCGGCGCGCGCGCGCCCGCCCCGGCTCCATGCCGTCAGTCCGCCTCTGCTTCGCGCGACATGTCCGGCCACAGCAGCGGGTTCGGCGAACTGCGCTGGTAGCCGGCTTCGTTCATCAGCAGGTCGAGCGTGAGACTCGCGAGATCGTCCGCCAGCGGCTCGAACTCGTAGTCCTTCTCCTGGTAGCCGATCTTGCGATAAGTTTTGCATTCGTCGCACGATTCGGCCTTGACGGCCTCGCTGCCGCCCTCGATCCCGTGGTACGCGATGCCCTTGGTCGAGTCGCAGTGCGAACATTTCGTGCGCACCATGTGCCACTCGGTCGTGCACAGCCCGCACTGCAGGAAACGGTAGCCCTGGAACTGGCCGCCGACGCGCACCACGCTCGCGACCGGATGCGTGCCGCATACGGGGCACAACCCCGGCTGGTCGAGATACGGCACGTCGGCCGGTGCGACGCGGCTCGCGAGATCGGTCCAGACGACCTGCAGCGCGGCCATCACGAACGGCGCGGTGGCCGGATCGACTTCGGCGAAGCGCAGCGCGAGGATCGCGTCGGCCTGCGCGTCGAGTTCAGCGGGCGCCATCAGGCGCAGCCGGTCGAGCAGCTTCGCGAGCGACGGATTGACGAGCCCGGCGCTGTCGACGCGGTCGAGCAGTTCATACAGAACGGCACGCCACTGCGGGTCGCGCTCTCCGTCGAGCGCCGGCACGAGCGGCATCGAATGCTGCTGCGCCCGCGCGATCGCTTCGGGCGACGGCAGCGGCAGGTTCAGCGCCTGCAGCGTCGCGTGCTGTGCGTCGGCGACGGTCGCCATCAGCCGCAGGTAGCCGCTGATCGGGTTCAGGTCGGCGAGCTTGCGCAGCCGCGCGGCGCGCGCCGCGAACGCGGTGCCGCGCTCCGGCAGGCGAAAGCGCGGAATGGCCGAATGATCGAGCGCCGAGATCTCGGTCGGTTCGAGAATGCGTTGTGTCACAAATATGTCATCCAAAAAAAAACAAGCGCCGATGAATCGGCGCTTCTGGCGATTCCGACGGTTGGCGGAACGATACGCCGCAACCGGCGTACCGCCCCGCTCCGATGCGTTACTTCACGCTTTCACGGAACCACTTCGGGTGATGCTTGCGGGCCCAGCCCAGCGTGACGGTGCCGCGCACCATCGCCCCGATCGAGCCTTTCACCCACAACGCCGCGTAAATGTGCACGATGATGCTCGCGATCAGCACGAAGGCCGCCACGGCATGCACGACGGCCGCCGCGCGGATCACCCCGATCGGGAAGTAGAACGAGAAGTAACGCCGCCAGATCACGACTCCCGACAGCAGGAGCAGCAGCAGGCACGCCACCAACGTGAAGAATAGCAGCTTCTGTCCGGCGTTATATCGACCGACGGGCGGCAGCTTGTCTTCCTGGTTGGTCAGCACGTCGCCGATCTGCTTCAGCCACTGGCGATCGTCCGCGTCGAGCGCGTTGTGATGCCAGAAGCGCACCACGAGAATCGCGAACGACACGAACATCACGAGACCGACGAACGGATGCAGGATCCGCGTCCACTGGCCGCCGCCGAACAGCGCGGTGAGCCAGAACATCGACGGATGGAACAGCGCGAGCCCGGACAGCGCGAGCAACACGAACGTGATCGCGGTGATCCAGTGGTTCGTACGCTCGTTCGGCGTGTAGCGGACGATCAGGTTGGGGTCGTCGTGCTTCATTTTGCGTCCTCCTTGATGCGTCGCGCCTCGTCGCGGGCGGCGGCTTCCTCGTCTTCGCTGACCTCGTTCGGACCAATCCGGGTGTAGTGGAAGAACCCGGCCAGCGCGGTCAACGCAAGGCCGGCGACCGCGAGCGGCTTCGCGATCCCCTTCCACAGCTTCACCATCGGGCTGATCGACGGATTGTCGGGCAGCCCGTGGTACAGCGACGGTTTGTCCGCGTGATGCAGCACGTACATCACGTGCGTGCCGCCGACGCCCTGCGGGTCATACAGCCCCGCATGCTCGAAGCCGCGTTCCTTCAGGTCCTCGATCCGCTCGGCCGCGTGCTGCTTCATGTCCTCCTTGGTGCCGAACACGATCGCGCCCGTCGGGCAGGTCTTCACGCAGGCCGGTTCCTGGCCGACCGCGACGCGGTCGGAACAGAGCGTGCACTTGTACGCGCGATGATCCTTCTTCGAGATCCGCGGGACGTTGAACGGGCAGCCGGTCACGCAATAGCCGCAACCGATGCAGTTCTCCTCGTGGAAATCGACGATCCCGTTGTTGTACTGCACGATCGCGCCCGGCGACGGGCACGCCTTCAGGCAGCCCGGATCCTCGCAGTGCATGCAGCCGTCCTTGCGGATCAGCCATTCGAGGTCGCCGGCCGGGTTCTCGTATTCGGCGAACCGCATCACCGTCCACGAGTGCTCCGACAGGTCGGCCGGGTTGTCGTATACGCCCACGTTGGTGCCGACTTCGTCGCGCAGGTCGTTCCACTCCATGCATGCCGTCTGACATGCCTTGCAGCCGATGCACTTCGATACGTCGATCAGCTTCGCGACGCTCCCGGTCACCGGTTCGCGCGCCGTGGGCGGCGGCGTCGTGGTGGCCGAGACGCGCTTGATATCCAGCGATTGCAATGCCATCTCTTCCCCCTTACGCCTTTTCGACCTTCACCAGGAACGACTTGAATTCCGGTGTGTACGAGTTGCCGTCGCCTACGGACGGAGTCAGGGTATTGGCGAGATAGCCGGGCTTCGTCAGACCCTTGAAGCCCCAGTGCAACGGGACGCCGACCGTCTGGACCTTCTTGCCGTCGATCGTCAGCGGCTTGATCCGCTTCGTGACGAGCGCGACCGCGACGATGTAGCCGCGCTTGGACGACACCTTCACGCGATCGCCATGCGCGACGCCGACTTCCTTCGCGAGGTCTTCGCCGATCTCGACGAATTGCTCGGGCTGGATGATCGAGTTGAGCCGCGCATGCTTGGTCCAGTAGTGGAAATGCTCGGTCAGCCGGTACGTCGTCGCGACGTGCGGGAACTCGGACACCTTGCCGAACGACGCGCGGTCGTCCGGGAACACGCGGGCGGCCGGGTTGTTCAGCGCCTGCGGGTTGTCAGGGTGCAGCGGGTTCGCCGCGAGCGGTGTCTCGAACGGCTCGTAGTGCTCGGGGAACGGGCCTTCGTTCATCCCCGCGCGCGCGAAGAAGCGCGCGACGCCTTCCGGGTTCATGATGAACGGCCCCATCCCGTTCTCAGGCGGTTCGTCCGCCTTGAAGTCCGGGATGTCGACGCCCTTCCACGCGCTGCCGTTCCAGCCGATCAGCTTGCGGGTCGGGTCGAACGGCTTGCCGCTGACGTCACACGATGCGCGGTTGTACAGGATCCGCCGGTTCGCCGGCCATGCCCACGCCCAGTTCAGCGTCTGGCCGATGCCGGTCGGGTCGGAATTGTCGCGCCGCCCCATCTGGTTGCCGGCCTGCGTCCACGCCCCGCAGAAGATCCAGCAGCCGCTCGCGGTCGTGCCGTCGTCCTTCAGTTGCGCGAACGCGGCGAGCTGCTCGCCCTTCTTCACGAGCGGCCTGGCCGGATCCTTCGGGTCGGGCAAGTCGGCGAGCGCACGCCCGTTGAACTCCATCGCGAGCTCTTCGGGCGTCGGGCTTTCCGGGTTCGCGTACGGCCAGGTCAGGTTCAGGATCGGGTCCGGATACTTGCCGCCGTCCGTCTGGTACATCTTGCGCATGCGCAGGAACAGCCCCGACATGATCTCGAGATCGCTGCGCGCCTCGCCCGGCGGCTCCGCGCCCTTCCAGTGCCATTGCAGCACGCGGCTCGAACTGACGAGCGAGCCGTTTTCCTCCGCGAAGCACGTGGTCGGCAGGCGGAACACCTCGGTCTGGATCTTCGACGAATCGACGTCGTTGTAGTCGCCGTGATGCTTCCAGAACTCGGACGTCTCGGTCGCGAGCGGATCCATGATCACGAGCCACTTCAGCTTCGCGAGGCCTGCCGCCGTCTTCACCTTCGACGGCGCCGCCGCGAGCGGGTTGAAGCCCTGGCAGATGTAGCCGTTCAGCTTGCCGGCATTCATCAGCTCGATCGTCTGCAGCAGGTCGTACTGCTTGTCCAGCTTCGGCAGGTAGTCGTAGGCCCAGTTGTTCTCGGCGGTCGCCGCATCGCCCCACCACGACTTCATGAAGCTGACGTGGAACGCCTTGTAGTTCTTCCAGTAGCTCAGCTGGTTCGGTCGCAGCGGCAGTTGCACGCGCTGCTTGATGTAGCCGTCGAAATCCTGCTCGGACTGCATCGGCAGCGTCATGTAGCCCGGCAGCAGGTTCGACATCAGCCCGAGGTCGGTCAAGCCCTGGATGTTCGAGTGGCCGCGCAGCGCGTTCATCCCGCCGCCGGCGATGCCGATGTTGCCCAGCAGCAGCTGCACCATCGCGCCGGTGCGGATGATCTGCGCGCCGATCGAATGGTGGGTCCAGCCGAGCGCGTACAACACCGTGCCGGCGCGGCCGGGGACGGCCGTCGTCGCGAGCATCTCGCACACCTTCAGGAACTTCTCCTTCGGCGTGCCGCAGGTTTGCTGGACCATGTCCGGCGTATAGCGCGCGTAGTGCTGCTTCAGCAGGTTGTACACGCAGCGCGGATGCTGCAGCGTCGGGTCGACCTTCACGAAGCCGTCGTCGCCGCGCTCGTAGTCCCAGCTCGATTTGTCCGGGTACGCGTGCTTCTCCGCGTCGTAGCCGGAATAGATGCCGTCGTTGAACGCGAAATCCTCGCGCACGATGAACGAGAAGTCCGTGTAGTTCTTCACGTACTCATGCTGGATCTTGTCGTTCGTCAGCAGATAGTTGATGACGCCGCCCAGGAAGACGATGTCGGTGCCGGTGCGAATCGGCGCGTAGTAGTCGGCCACCGAGGCCGTACGCGTAAAGCGCGGGTCGACGACGATCAGCCGCGCCTTGCGGTGCGCCTTCGCCTCCGTTACCCATTTGAAACCGCACGGATGGGCCTCGGCTGCATTGCCGCCCATCACGAGAATCACGTCCGCGTTCTTGATGTCGACCCAATGGTTCGTCATCGCTCCACGGCCAAACGTCGGGGCAAGACCTGCCACCGTCGGGCCATGTCAGACACGCGCCTGATTGTCGAATGCGAGCATCCCGAGACTGCGGACCGTCTTGTGCGTCAGGTAGCCGACCTCGTTGCTTCCCGCCGACGCGGCCAGCATGCCGGTGGTCAGCCAACGGTTGACCTTCGCGCCGTCTTCCGCCGTCTCGACGAAGTTCGCGTCGCGGTCGGCCTTCATCAGCTTCGCGATCCGGTCGAGCGCGTCGCTCCACGAGATGCGCTCCCACTTGTCCGAGCCCGGCGCCCGGTATTCGGGATGCGTCAGGCGGCTCGGGCTGTGGATGAAGTCGATCAGGCTCGCGCCCTTCGGGCACAGCGTGCCGCGATTGACGGGATGGTCGGGATCGCCTTCGATATGGATGATGCTCGGCTGCGCGTTCTTCGCGCCGTCACCGAGGCTGTACATCAGGATGCCGCAACCCACTGAACAGTAAGGACAGGTGTTGCGCGTTTCGACGGTGCGCGCCAGCTTGTACTGTCGGACTTCGGCGAGCGCTTCGGTCGGAGAAAAGCCCATCAGGGCTAGACTCGATCCGGCAAGCGACGTAGCCGTCACCTTCAGGAACTGGCGCCGGGACATTTGTAGCATGATGGTCTCGGCGTTTTTGTGGGGTGGGGTGCAACTGAAAGGAATTATAGACAGTTCAAGCAACTATGATCGAATCATCGGATCAATACTGATTTGTCTGATCCACCGATGCCCCGCGTTCAACGCGCAACCGAACCGTCATGAAACGACAGATCACCTCCGAGGCCACCCGCCTCGCGCAACAGCAGGCCAACTGGGCACTCGACGCATTCAAGCGTTTCTCCTCCGACCGCTGCTCGGCGATGGCCGCGAGCATCGCGTTCTTCTCGGCGTTCTCGCTCGCGCCGACGCTCGTGATGGTGATCGCCGTGGCCGGCTGGTTCTACGGCGACGACGCCGCACGCGGCCAGGTGTTCGAGCAGGCACACCAGTTGATCGGCAACGATGCGGCGGCCAGCATCCAGACGATCGTGCAGAACGCGCATCGCGCGGGCCAGCGCGGCGGCATCGCAACGCTGATCTCGTTCGCCGCGCTCGCGCTCGGCGCGTCGGCCACGTTCGCATCGCTGAACACGGCGCTGAGCGTGATCTGGCCGAGCACCGAGAACCGCTGGTCGAGCATGCTCGGGCTCGTGCGCGTGCGGCTGGTCTCGTTCGGGCTCGTGCTCGGCGTCGCGTTCCTGCTGATCGTGTCGCTCGTGCTCGATACCGCGATCACGTTCATCGGTACCTGGCTGCTGGGCAATTCACCCTACGTCGCGATCACCAACCTGCTGCAGTTCTTCGTCGGCATCGCGGTGCTCGCGGGCGCGTTCGCCGCGTTGATGAAGTTCCTGCCCGACGCGCGCGTCGCATGGCGCGACGCGACGATCGGCGGGATCGTGTCCGCGATCCTGTTCTCCGGCGGCAAGAAGCTGTTCGCGCTGTACCTCGCGCACGCGGGCACCGCAAGTGCGTTCGGCGCGGCCGGATCGTTCGCGGTCCTGCTGATGTGGTTGTACTTCTCGGCGGCCGTGCTGCTGCTCGGCGCGGAATTCGCAGCCGCACGCGGCGATGCGCATGGCCGCACCGGCAACGCACCGGTAACGGCCGCGCCGGCGGATCGCACCGCCGATCGCTCGCGCGGCAACTGATTTCCGCCGCGTCGCTTTGCACGCAGCCGCGCGCCGAGTGTGCGCGGCGCACCGTCGCCGTACGCGACTCCGTGCCGTTTCGCAACCACACCACCCGCCACGCCCACACACCGGGTTGATGCGTTCTTTGCATCGTCCGGCAGCACGCGCTGCAACAGCAAACGTTTGCACACCCCGATTTTCATGCACCGACCGGCGAAATCCGCCCTGTGGCTGCCGGACGCGCCAGCCACTGCAACAATCGCAGCGCAGCAATTGTCAACTATTTCAAAAACAGGAACAGTTCTTGATGTGCTTGATATATATGCACTTTTTTCAGCTGTTACCTTTTCGAGACACTTTATTTTTTAAGCTTTCTTGCCTGTATTGCACTGAGCTATTCTCCAATCCGCAACAAATAACGAATCACTTGCGTGGAGATACTCAACGATGAAGAAACTCGCTCTCTCGACCCTCTCGCTCGCCCTGCTGGGCGCTGCCGGTGCTGCTCATGCTCAATCGAGCGTGACGCTTTACGGTGTGATCGATACGTCGATTGCCTACGTTCACGGCAATGACGGTCAAGGCAACAATTCGTGGCAAATGCTGTCGGGCAACCTGCAAGGCAGCCGCTTCGGCCTGAAGGGTGCTGAAGATCTCGGCGGTGGCCTGAAGGCGATCTTCCAGTTGGAAAACGGTTTTGATCCGGGCACGGGCCACCTGAACCAGGGCGGTCGCATGTTCGGTCGCCAGGCATACGTCGGCCTCGAGAGCAACCAGTACGGTACGCTGACGCTCGGCCGCCAGTACGACCCGCTCGTCGACCTGGTCCAGGCTGTCACGGCAGACAACTACTTCGGCAGCACGTTCGCTACGGCGGGTGACGTCGACAACAACGACAACTCGCTGCGCGTCAGCAACGCGATCAAGTACACGTCGCCGGTCTGGGCAGGCTTCCAGGTCGAAGGCATGTACGCCCTCGGCGGCGTCGCAGGCAAGACGGGCGCGGGCCAGACGTGGTCGGTCGCAGCGGCTTACAACAACGGCCCGGTCGGCGTTGCTGCAGGCTACTTCTACGCAGCCAACCCGTCGCCGGCAACGCCGGTCGGCCGTGCAGGCTGGGGTTCGACGACGTCGGACAACATCATCGACGGCCCGATCAATGCGGGTTACGTGACGGCGAAGTCGATCGCGATCGCACAGGTTGCAGGTCAGTACGCAATCGGCCCGGTGACGGTCGGCCTCGGCTACAGCAACGCACAGTACAAGCCGGACGCATTCTCGGCTTTCGGCGCGACCCAGAAGTACAACACGGGCCGCGGCTTCGTGACGTACCAGGTTACGCCGCCGCTGCTGCTGGGCCTCGGCTACTCGTACACGAAGGCAAACGGCAACACGGACGCCAAGTACCACCAGGTTTCGCTGGGCGGCGACTACTCGCTGTCGAAGCGTACGGACATCTACCTGGTCGGCGCATACCAGCACGCAAGCGGTACGCAGCTGAATGCAGACGGCACGACGTCGGCAGCTCAAGCTTCGATCGGCTCGTACGGCATCGCCGGCACGAAGTCGCAAGAGCTGGTTGCTCTCGGCCTGCGCCACAAGTTCTAAGAAGTACGTTTCCGGTGTGCATGGCGTCTCCGACGCCATGTCTCCGAACTGCAAAACCAGTCATCGGCTACGGCCCTGGCTGGTTTTTTTTCGTCCGTCGCCCGCGCCGCATGGCGGGCGACGGACACGGTCCGGACTCACGGATACGGCAACCGGCCGGCAGCGGTTCCTGGGCCGCCCATGGCGCGCCGGAAGCCCCGTCGAGGGGGGGGCGCACACCTTGCGCCGGCCCCGGCCGCAGGCAACCCCGCACGCGCGCCGCATCCCGGCTGGCGCCGCCCGGAATGCGCGGCGTTCCACCCCCGCACACGCGCCACCCGATTCGGCATCGCACGCGCCAAGCCGGACGACGTTACTCCCGCACCCCCGACCTGCTCGCGCGATGCGAAGAACGTATGCTTCGACGTGTCGATTTCGGCCGCCGTCATCCGTCGTATCGATGGCGGCGCGCGGATTGCCCGGCCCACTACCGACAGCTGACAGGAGACGTTCCATGACGATTCAGAAGATCACCCCGTTCCTCTGGTACTCGACGGAAGCCGAAGAAGCCGCGGCCTTCTATGCGGGCATTTTCCCGAACTCGCGCGTCGTGCGCGTCACGGCGGTGTCCGGCACCGGCGGCACCCGGATGGTTGAGTTCGAGCTGTTCGGGCAGCCGTTCATCGCGATGAGCCACCCGCGCACCGAGACGTTCAATCACGCGATCTCGCTGATGATCAACTGCGGCGACCAGGCCGAGCTGGATCGCTACTGGAGCGCGCTGCTCGAATACGGCGGCAGCGCAGACGGCTGCGGCTGGGTGCGGGACCGCTACGGCGTCTCGTGGCAGATCGTGCCGGACGAACTGATCCCGATGATGGCCGACCGGGACGAGGTCAAGGCGGCGCGCGTGGCCGCGGCGATGATGCAGATGACGAAGTTCGACGTCGCCGCGCTGAAGGCCGCGTACGCAGGCACGCCGGGTTGACCCGGCCACGGCGCTGCGTGCGCTTCGCGCGGCGCGGCGCTGCGCGCGGCGCGGGCAGCCTGTGCACGCGTGCCGATTCGCGCGTGGCCATCGGCGTCATGGCGCACGACGGCGACATTGCGTCGCGCCACGATGCAATCACGAGCGCCGTCTCGCCCGCCGCTACGCCGACAGCATCGCTTCGACGATCCGCCGCGCATAGCGAACGAACGCCGCGACCGGTTCGCCGCACTGCATCGCGTCGTCGCCTTCACCGCGCAGATAGACGATACGCACGATACGCTCAGCCGCCACGATCGGTCGGTACGCGTCAGGCACGCGCTCCAGCACCCATGTGACCGCGACATCCTTCGGCGCGATCCTGCCGGTCGCCGCGCTGTACCAGATGCGGGCGAGCGCAAGCACCACGTTGCATGCGTCGCCGCGCCAGTCCGGCTCGGCATCCCGCTGCGCGACGGTAGCGAGCAGCGCGGCGACGCAGTCGCGCGCAGTCACCGGCTCGAACCACGCGCCCGCGCGCGGCCCGGCCAGCGCAACGTCGTGCTGCCGCACCTTGGTCAACAGAATCGCCAGATCGTGATCGACGCACGGCGGCTCGACGCTGTCCGCGCACAAATCGTGGCGCAGCCACTCGCCGAACTGCAGCTCGCGCCGCGCCGGATGACGCCACGGCACCACGTCGCCGCGCACGACCCCGATGACTTCCAGCGCACGCAGGTGCTGCGCGCCACCCGGCGGCGCCGACACATCCAGCAAGTCGAACATCAACGCGCGCCGCGCCGGTTCGCCGGGCGATACCGCGACGGTCACCGGCAGGTCGATGTCGCTGCGCGGTTTCAGGCCACCGTCGAGCGCCGAACCGAACAGATGAATCGCGTGCAGCGTCGCGCCGACATGCCGGTCGATCGCAGCACACGCAGCGCTCACCTGCTCGGCGATCGCTTCAGGAACGACCGCTGCGTTCATGACGCAAGCCCCGCATCGTACATGCGCCGCGGGCTGCAATCCGAAACGACGCACCGGTGCGAGCGCGGCAATCCGGCTGCCACGCATGCGGCGCGTAACACCGGACGCGCATCGCGTCGCGCCGCCGCCGCACTTCACGACATCGCCGCCGCGCGCTTGGCGCAGCGCAATAAAAAACCCCGCACGCTTTCGCGAACGGGGATCGTCGGACATCGCAACGGCCGCCGACATGCATTCGGCGGCCGTTACGCGGCATTACGCTGCCGCGTCCTTCAGCTTCTTCAGCGCACGTGCCTTCACGCGCACGCTGGCCGGCTTCGCCGGGAACCAACGCTCTTCGCCCGTGAACGGATCCTTGCCGAAGCGCTTCTTCTTCGCCGGCACGACTTGCGCCGTGATCTTCAGCAGACCCGGCAGCGTGAACTCGCCTGCGCCCTTCTTGTGGACCGAGCCCAGCACGACGTTCTCGAGTGCGACGAGCACTGCCTTGACCGCCTTCACTTCGACAGCTGCGCGCTCAGCGATGTGCGTTGCGAGCGATGCCTTCGTGAACTTGTCCTTCAGCGGCGTCGGAGCGGCCGGTGCTGCCTTTGCGACAGCCTTCTTGGCCACTACTTTCTTCGCGGGCGCAGCCTTTTTGGCAGCCACTTTCTTGGTGGCCGGTGCGGCAGCCTTCTTGGCCACCTTTTTTGCGGAAGTCGCCATGTTTCTCCTACCAGGTGTGGTCGTTGGATACACGAAGCGTGCAACGCGCGCGCTTCAACGCCGGATTCTACAAGCGCCGTGCCGCTTCGTGCAGTACTTTTATGCGTTTTCGCGGGGTTTCCCGCAGGTTTTGTTGCGCGCGACCGACTTCGCCGACGCTCGAGCATCGAAAAACGCCTTCACGTATACGTCCGAACGCGAATTACGTTCGATATTTGCGCACCTATACTGACCTCGCTCAGTGCCCCGGATGCCTTCATGCGCGAAGTCAGATACGTCAAAGGACTCGACGGCCTGCGAGCCATCGCCGTCATCCTCGTTTTCCTGTCCCACAAGGGCCACGTCCTCGCTGTCGACGTAGGCAAGCTCGGTGTGTGGACGTTTTTCTTCATCAGCGGATTCCTGATCGTCGGCGAACTGCATCGCAACCGTCAGGCGGTCGAGCGCGGCACGATGACGCGCCGGCATGCGCTGGCGCTGTTCCTCGCGAAGCGCGCGCTGCGGATCTTTCCCGTCTACTACCTGCTGCTCGCCGCGCTCGCGATCGCGCACGCGCTGTTCTACCAGCGCGGCGTCAATCTCGGGCTCGCGTGGCACGCGACGTTCCTGTCGAATTACTGGATCGGCGTCGTCAAGGACGGCTGGCCGGGCTCCACGTCACACTTCTGGAGCCTCGCGGTTGAGCAGCAGTTCTATCTGATTGCGCCGCTCACGCTGCTCGCGGTGCCCGCCGCGCGACACGTCGCGCTCGGCGTCGCGGCCGTCGCGCTGTGCGCGCTCGCGCATCTCGCGCTGTACGCGGTCGATGCGTCGCCGGTCCTGATCTACGCGTTTTCACCGTGGAATTTCGCGCTGATCGCGCTCGGCGGCGTCGGCGCGATGGCGCTCGCCGATCGCAGGCCGGCCGTCGTCCGCCACATTCCACCGGGCTGGATCGGTGCCGCCGGCGTCGTGTTCTTCCTGGCGCTGCCCGCGTTCACGCGACTGCCCGACATCGCCGCGGGGTTCGCGGATCTCGGCCTGTCCGCGTCGCTCGGCGCGCTGATGCTGTGGATCGTCAGTGAACCCGACCACCCGGCCGTCGCGCTGCTCGACTGGGGGCCGCTCGTCTACCTCGGCACCATCAGCTACGGTTTCTACCTGTTCCACAACCTGATTCCGGCACACTTCGGCAAACTGCCTGCGCTGTTCGCGCACGTGCCGATGCCGACGATCGCCCGGGAAGCACTGCCCGAACTGCTCCAGTTCGCGCTCGCCGTGCTGCTCGCACATCTGTCGTGGCGCTATCTGGAAAGGCGCCTGCTCGACTTCAAGAAGCCGATCGCCGCGCTGCTGACGCGGTACTTCGTCGCAAGGCCGACGACATCGCCGCGCTGAACGGGACACCGTCGCAGCAGCGACGGAACCGGAACACGCGCGGCGCAGCGGCGATGCCGGGCGCCGCAACGGTGCAGCGCCGGCGCCCCCGTCGCCGCCGAAACGCGCTTCGCGTCGGCGGATGAAACGCTCCTGGGGCACAGATGCGCGGCGTCGACGGATGCAATACCCCTAGGGCGCAGATGCGCGACGTCGACGTCGGCGTCGACGTCATTTGCGAATCGCCACACGCGCAAGCGTCGAACGGATCGCACGCGGCGGGCACGTCGGCCCCGGTTTCATCGCGACGGCAACTCGCGCACCGTGCGCCGCATACCGAAAACCGAACCACGGCCCGACGGCGATGCGTCAGGATTGCCGCGAACGTACCCGTTCGATCTGATTCGAGGCCGCCGGGCATCGGCGCAGCTGCTTGCCCGCCGCCCGTCCGCCGTCGCCCCACACCTCGTCCGCACGCAAAAAAGCCCCGGCGCACGAGGCAGCCGGGGCCAACGGAACAACCACCACCTGAAACAACGGAGCTGCGCGGCTGCTTATGCGACAGCAGCCAGCGCGGGCAGGCAGGTACGCAGGTACGCCTCGAATTCGCGGCTCACTTCCGGATGCTGGAGCGCGAGCTCGACGGTCGCCTTGAGGTAGCCGATCTTGCTGCCGCAATCGAAACGCGTGCCGAAATAGCGATACGCAAGCACCTGTTCGTTCGCGAGCAGCGACTGGACGGCGTCGGTCAGCTGCAGTTCGCCGCCCGCGCCCGGCTTGAGCCGGCGCAGGTGATCGAAGATCGTCGGCATGAACACGTAGCGGCCGACCACGCCGAGGTTCGACGGCGCGTCTTCCGGCGCCGGCTTCTCGATGATGCCCGACAGCTTGATGATGTCCTCTTCCCACTCCCGGCCTTCGACGACGCCGTACGAGCGGCTGTCCTCGCGCGCAATCGTCTCGACCCCGATCACCGAGCTGTGATAGTGGTCGAACACGTCCACGAGCTGCTTGAGCACCGGCTGTTCGCCGTGCAGCAGGTCGTCCGCGAGAATCACCGCGAACGGCTCGCCGTGCACGAGCTTTTCCGCGCACAGCACGGCGTGGCCGAGGCCGAGCGCTTCCGGCTGGCGCACGTAGAAGCAGTTCACGTGGCTCGGCTTGATGCCGCGCACGAGCTCGAGCAGCTTTTCCTTGCCGCGCGCCTCGAGTTCGGCCTCGATCTCGTACGACTTGTCGAAGTGATCCTCGATCGCGCGCTTGCTGCGCCCGGTCACGAAGATCATCTCGGTGATACCGGCGTTGATCGCCTCCTCGACCGCGTACTGGATCAGTGGCTTGTCGACGACCGGCAGCATTTCCTTCGGGCTCGCCTTCGTTGCCGGGAGGAACCGCGTGCCGAGACCGGCGACCGGGAACACGGCCTTGGTGACTTTCAACATGTTCGCATCCTGATTGCGTTGACTGCGCCGCGTCGCCCTGCGACCCGGCGCGATTGTTTTCCGAACGGCATATCGAGAATCGACGGTACGGCCAATTCCACTCCGCTCATTTTCGATATGAACCGATTGCCCATGTTTCCGGAAAATAGATAATCCGCAAATTCGGTCGATATTGCCGAACCGAGTGCCCGAGCGGAAACAAATTACCGATTTTCCCGATACAAATTCTTACGATTCGAATTCCTCGATATACGGGACGCCGCCCCGCTCGAGACCGGGGCGAATCGGCTCGTTCTTCAGCGCCTCACGGTACGCCGACAGCACGGCCATGACCAGCAGTACTGCCGCGCTCGCGATCCAATGCATGTCCATCTTGCCGCTCCTTGCATCAATCAACTGGAGCTTCAAACTATCAGAAAAAAATCGGCAAATAATTCTGGCACCTGCGAAACCGCTTTCATGGCTTAATAAAACCCATCATCTGAAATGCCATTATTCCGCGTCACGATTTTTTTATTCATTCGCTCGAATTCTTGCGCATTACGATTGGACCATCCCCTTCATCCGTCGCAAGGAATCGAATCGCATGCAAGCTTTCAGCGGATCGCCTTTGACCGCGCCGCCCGTCGCCGACCACAAGGATCACGTGATCGACGCGATGCGCGGGTTCGCGGCGCTGCTCGTCGCCTATTTCCACTGCCGCCAGGTCGTCTGGGTCGGCATGCAGAGCTTCCATCACGCTTACGGTCATGCGCTCAACCCGAGCGCAATCGCCGGCTACCTGACCTTCCCGTTCGCGTGGGGATCCGCCGGCGTGCCGATCTTCTTCGTGATCAGCGGCTACTGCATCCATCGCAACGCGGCGCTCAAGCTCGCGGCCAACCCCGCGTACCGGCTCGACGCGCCGAACTTCTGGGCGCGCCGCTTCGCGCGCATCTACCCGGTGCTGCTCGCCGCGTTGCTGTTCACGCTCGCGCTCGACGCGGTCAGCCTGCAGATCGCGCCGGTCAGCCACAAGATCCGCGATGTCGGCATCACTGCGTTCCTCGTGAACCTGTTCTCGCTGCAGGGCGTCGCCGGCTACACGTACGGGTCGAACGGCGCGTTGTGGACCCTGTCGCTCGAAGTGCAGTTCTATGTGATCTATCCGCTGCTGTTCGCGCTGCGCCGGCGCATCGGGATGCCGGCCATCGTGGCGGCCGTCGCGCTCGTCAACGTCGCGTCGGCGTGGCTGCTCGAACGGCACGACCTGCAGTTCTTCACGTCGTACTGGCTGTCCTGGACGGTCGGCGCGTGGATCGCCGACGTGCGCGCGCAGCCGGCGCGCGGCGTGGCCGCCGTGCCGTCGCGCGCGTGGTACGTCGTCGCCGCCGCGCTGCTGGCGGCGGGCTGCGGCGCGTTCCATTTCGGCCAGTACGGCGCGTTCCAGCTGTGGGCGGCCGGCTTCGCCTGCTTCCTGTATCGCGCACTCGCCTGCCCGCCGCGCCCGACGCCGCTGCTGCGCGTGCTCGGCTGGTTCGGCGACTTCAGCTACTCGCTGTACCTGATCCACCTGCCGCTGTTCGTGTGCCTCGGTTCGGTGCTGTTCCATTCCGAGCTGCAACTGTCGATCTGGCCGTCGTTCGCGTTCATGGCCGCCGCGATTCCGGTCGCCTATGTGTTCTACCGGCTGTTCGAACGCCCCGCGATGACGTGGGCGGCCAGCCTGAAGCCGGCTCGCCCGTCCCGCGTCGTCGCACCGGTGCCCGAACAGGCCGCCTGAGCGCGCCGCTCCGGCTCTCCCGGCCCCCGTGCAGCGTCCGGCTGCGCGGGGGCTTTTTCATCGGCGTAACGGGCGTGAGGATGCATCTGCGCGACGGGGCATGGCAGGAACGCCACACGGAGGGGTGCAAGCCGCGCGTAACGGCCGTCCGGGCGGCTGCACTGCCGTCGCCTCGCCCCCGACCTCACCCGCCCCACGGCATGACCGCACGGCGCCGCTCGCGGCGCCCCGCGCGCTTCCGGTCCGGACAGCAGCCCGGCTCAGGCACGCGCTGTAGCGCTTCGTTCTGCTCCGACCACCCACGCCCGGCGCGTGACAGGGTCCACCCCGCCCAAAAGACAAAACCCCCATGCAGCACAACGCCGCATGAGGGCCGGTTTCCCGCCGGTTCACGACGACCCGCTGCGCGGGCCGCCGCCGGCTGTCGCCTACTGCCGCTTTGCCTTCGCGGCCTTCGCCGTATCCGCGAGGATCTTCTCGACCCGCTCCACATAGGTCTCGGTGCCGAACCGGCGCACCGCGGTCGCGCGCCCGCTCGCGACGAGCCGCTCGCGCAGCGCGGCGTCGTGTTTCAGCGCGCCGAGCGCATCGGCCAGCGCGGCCGCGTCGCCCGGCTCGCAGAGCAGCCCGTTCTCGCCGTCCTCGATGATCTCGATGACCCCGCCCGCGCGTGCAGCGACCACCGGCCGCCGCGCGAGCATGCCCTCGACGATCACGCGCCCGAACGGCTCGGGCGTGATCGACGTGTGCGCGACGACGTCGACCGCCATCATGCACGCGGCCACGTCGCGCTGGAACCCGAGGAAATGCACGCGCTCGGTCATGCCGTGGCGCGCAGCGATCTCGTGCAGCTGGGCCGCGTATTCGTCCTCGCCGAACAGCGGCGCACCGACCAGCACCACGTGCATGTCGGGATGCCGCGCCGCGGCTTCCAGCAGCAGGTGCTGCCCCTTCCAGTGCGCGAGGCGGCTGAACGAGCCGACAAGCCAGGCGTGCTCGGGCAACCCGAAGCGCGCGCGCAGCGCAGCCTGGCTGGTGTGTTCCAGCGCGTCGAACGGTTCGGCCGAAATGCCGTTGAACACGACGTCGACATGCTGCGGCGTGAAACCCGTCAGCGCGCGGAACGCCTGCGCGGACGCGTCGGAGTTCGCGATCACGCGCGTGACGCCGAACCGCGCGCAGTACTTGATCGCCATCAGTTGCTTGCTGCCGAAATGATCGTCGCTGACGATGTCGCGCAGGTGCCAGACCACCGGCTTGCGCGCGAGCCGCCCGGCCAGCGCGGCGACCACCATCGCGCGCTGTGTGTTCGCGTAGATCACCTCGGCGCGGCGAGCGCGCCGCGCGACGTTGCGCACAAGCGCGAACAACTGCCTCAACGCGCCGGCCGACACGCCGCCCTGCTTGCGCACGCCCGCGAGCGCACCCTGGTCGAGCACGTCGACGCGCGCGCCGATCTCGTCGAGCGCCGCGCGGAACGGGCCGTCGTCGAACAGCAGCACGTCGGCGTTCGCGCGCATGTGCTTCATGATCTCCAGCAGCGACAGCTCGGCGCCGCCCAGCACGCCGCTCTGGTCGAGCACGAGCGTTGCCGGGCCGCGCGCGGCCGGCATCGGCGCCGCCGCCGTACCGCGCTGCGCGGTCGAGCCGGGCAGCGCCGCTTCCACATAGTCGAGAAAACGCCGGCGGAACGTATCGGCGGAGAACCGCTCCGCGTTCGCGCGGCACGCGTGCGGCGTGAAGCGCTGCGGCGCGCGCTCGAAATCGTCGACCGCCGCGACGATCGCGTGCGGCGTCTGTTCGTCGAAGAAGAGCCCGGTCGGATTCGCATGCGAGCGCGGCTCGAGCACGGTTTCGAGCGCGCCGCCCTTGCCGTACGCGATCACCGGCGTGCCGCATGCCTGCGCCTCGACGACCGAGATCCCGAAATCCTCTTCGGCCGCGAACACGAACGCTTTCGCACGCCGCATCCGGTCGTGCAGCACCGCGAACGGCTGGTAGCCCATGATCTCGACGTTCGAGCCGGCCTTCGCGCGAATCTTCTGCATCTCGGGGCCGTCGCCGATCACGACGAGCTTGCGCTCGGGCGTGCGCGAGAATGCTTCGACGATCAGGTCGATCTTCTTGTACGGCACCATCCGCGACGCGGTCAGGTAGAAATCGTCCTTCACCTCGTTCAGCGAGAAGCCGTCGACGTCGACCGGCGGGAAGATCACCGCCGCGTCGCGGTGGTAGACCTTGCGGATGCGCCGCGCGATGAACGCGGAGTTCGCAACGAAGCCGTCCACCGCGTTCGCGGTGCGCGTGTCCCAGTTGCGGATGTAGTGCAGGATCATCCGCGCGAGCAGCGACTTCGGCCCGTGCGTCAGGTTCGACTGTTCCAGATACTGGTGCTGCAGGTCCCACGCATAGCGGATCGGCGAATGCACGTAGCTGATGTGCATCTGGTCCGGCCCCGTCAGCACGCCCTTCGCGACCGCATGGCTGCTGGAGATCACGAGGTCGTACTCCGACACGTCGAGCTGCTCGATCGCGAGCGGCATCAGCGGCAGGTAGCTGCGGTACTTGGTGCGTGCGAACGGCAGCTTCTGGATGAAGGAAGTCGTCACCGGCTTGCCGCGCACGAACGCGCGATCGTCGAGAAAATCGACGAGGCTGAACAGGTCCGCGTCGGGAAAGCACGCGACGAGCTGCTCGAGCACGCGCTCGGCGCCCGCGTAGGTCACGAGCCAGTCGTGGACGATCGCCACGCGCAGCGGACGCGACGCATCGCGTGCGCCTGCCCGCCCGGCCGGCTCGGACCGGCGCAGCGCGGCGGCGTCGCCGGCATCGGCCACGGCGGCGTCCGCGGTGGCCAGGTTCAGGATGGCGTGTTCCGCCAGATCGCGATTCATATCGTTTTCCTCGCATTGAGACGGACGAACAGGTCGCGCACGAGCGCGCGCAGCCCCGGCGTCATCGTGATCGACCACGCAAGGTTCAGCACCAGCACGATTGCGCACAGGCCGATCGACTCGCCGAGCCCCGACCACGCTTGCGCGAGAAACAGGCTCGCGAGCAGGAAGGCGAGATGCGCGAGCATGTCGAGCACGATGGCGCGCATCCGGATCGCCGACAGGTAAAGCAGCACGCCGTAGTCGACCAGCGCACGCGTCGCGACGACCACCGCCGCGCCGATCAGTCCGAAGTGGTGAATGCCGAACCACAGGCCGCCGACGAAGAACGGCATCTCGATGAGCCCGGCGAACGCCGCCCGCGCCGGGTTGACCTGCGACTGGATCAGGATCCGCGTGACGCTCGCCTGGCCGACGAGCCACACGCTGATCACCAGCACGCGGCCGACCGGCGCGGAATGCGCGGCGAGATCGGCGCCGACCCACAGCGTGAGGAACGGCGCGAGCGCGAAGATCGCGACGATGCCGACCGGCGTGAACACGCCGTTCAGGAATTCGAGCGACTGCCGCGCGAGCGTGTCGGCGTGATCGCGGCCGACCGCCGACAGGCGCGGGAACAGCGTGCGCACCAGCGCGTTCGGCAGCATGTTCAGCCGCGTGACGAGGTTCTGCGGCACCGTGTAGTAGGTGACGAACTTCGCGCCCATGCCGGCGCCGAGCATCACACGATCGAGCGTGTCGGCGACCATGCTCGCGGTGCTCGCGATCAGCATCCAGCCGCCGAAGTTGAACAGCCCTTTCGCGGTACCCCACTGCGGCGGATCGATACGCCGGATCCCGAGCACCTTGATGCTCGCGTGACCGAGCATCACCGCCGCGATCAGGCGCGCGACGACTGCCGCGGCGAGCACGGTCTGCAGGTTCGGCGCGATCCACCATGCGGCGCCGAGCGGCAGCAGCTGGAACAGGAACGTGCCGATCGTCTGGTTCGTGTTGAACACGCCGAACCGTTCGGCGCCGTTGATCGCGCCGGCGAACACCCACGACACGTTCGCGAGCGGAATCGCGAGCGCGAGCCACGGCAGCGCGAGATACACCTCGTGCTGCATCGCCGCCGACACCTTCGTGAAATACGCGGTGTAGACGAACGCGCCGAAATAGATCAGCAAGCCGCCCACGATGCCGGTGCCGAGGTTCAGCCAGAACGCGCTCCAGAACACGCGGGCGCTTTCGTCCTCGTTGCCGCTCGCGAGCGCCTTCGAGATGTGGTTCTGCGCGGCCATGCTCATCCCGAGATCGAGGATCCCGAAATAGCCGATCAGCGTCCACACCAGGCTGACGACACCGTAGCGTTCGACGCCCAGCGCGTGGATATACGCGGGCACCGTCACCAGCGACACGAAGGTCGGCAGGATCAGCCCGATGAAATTGATCGATACGTTCTTGAGTATGCCTTTGTCCATGCTTTAGCCCATGGGCCCGTTACGGTTTCCAGCGGTACATGAGCACCTTGCCGCGTGCGTCTTCCTCGACGAACACCAGGTATTCGCCGTTCTCGCGCCGGAACGCGCTGATGCCGAACGGCACGTCGACCCAGCCCGACGCCTTGCCGACCTCCGCGCCCGGACTCATCACGCCGACTTCCTTGCCGGTTTCCTTGTCGTACACGTGGATCTTGCCGACCGGCTCCACCGTGAAGATGTAGCGGCCCTCGACCGTGATCCCGATCAGGTCGAAAATCGGCTTCGCGTCGAGCTGCCACGGCAACGCGACCGTGTAGCGCACCACCGGCGAGCCGGTCGACCACTTGTCGAAGCGCACCAGCACGCGGCCGACTTCCTTGTTGATGCCCGGCTGCGGCGGCGCGTCGGCCGTGTAGCCCGTCACGTACAGCGTGTCCGTCTGCGGCTCGTAGATCGCGCGGCGCAGCTGCGTGAACGGCTGCGGCATCGGATAGGTGGTGACCTTGTCGTACGAGTAGATCGGGTTGCCGGCCTTGTCGACACCGCCGTAGCTGAAGCGGTGAATCCCGCGCACGTCGCTCGTGCGCCAGATGTCGCCCTTCGTGTCGACCCACCAGCCCCAGCCGCCCGCCTTCGCCTTGCCGGTCGAGTTGGTCGTGAACTCGTCCTCGTCGAGCCGGCCGTTGCCGTTCGCGTCGCGCCAGATCCAGTCGCCGCCCGGCGGCTTGTTCGGCACCTTGTCGACCGGCCGCGCGCGGCCCGCGATCAGGCCCGACGGGACTGCGACCTCACCGTCGCGCTTCGCATCGAAGCGGTAGATCTTCAGGTGATCGGCATACATGTCGGTCAGGTACAGGAACGTGCGGCCGTCGACGCGCCGCGCGAACGGCATGCCGGGATACTGGTCCGTGTGGAATACGGGATCGTCCGGATACTTGAAGCGGTTCGACAGGAAGCCGGCGTATTTCCAGTCCTGGCCGGGCGGCTTCGACAGATCGAGCTCGAAGCGCTTGTTGCCCGTGTACACGCTGTTCGGCCGCGCGGGATCGAGCCACGCGCCGTCGACGAACAGCAGCCCCTGCACCTGCCAGCGCAGCTTGCCTTCGGGCGTGTAGCTTTCGAGCACCGCGCCGAGCCCCGCGCCGATCGTGTCGTGACGCGGCCCGATGCCGTTCATCGACACGTACACGTTGCCCGCGCGATCGACACCCACGCCCGTCAGCCCGTTGAAGCGCTGCGGCCCCGGGCGGCCCGGCACCGGGCCCGCGAAGATGCCGCCGCGCTCGCCGAGCGTGCCGGACGGCGCATAACCCTTGCCGCCTTTCGAGAAAATCAGCACCTGCTGGCGTTGACCGTTGTCCGCGACCAGCACGCGCCCTTTCGGGTCGACCGCCACGTCCACCGCCTCGGTGCCGTCGGGCAACGCGGGCGCGTCGTCGAGCTTGCGGCCGTCCGCGCGCACGTGCACGAGATGCGCGGGCCCGCTGAGCGTATCGGTGAGCAGCCACAGCGTGCCGTCGCCGGCAAGCGCGATGCGGCCCGGCTCGTGCTCGCTCCACGTGCCCTTCTTCTGCATCGTCTCGGCGTCGTACACGTCCACCGCGTCATGCGACGGATTCGTCGCGAACAGCGTCTTGTCGTCGGCCGCGAGGCCGCCCACTTCCGCCTTCGCGTCGCCCACTTCCGAGCGTGCGGGGGCCGGCACCTCGTTGACCATCATGAAGCTCGCTGCCATCCGCGCGCGGCCGGCATCGGCGCGCCCGCCGGGCGCGACCTGCGGCGCCGCGCGGAACGGCGCGGGCTGCTTCATGTCGCCGATCGTGCGCCGCGAGATGCCGAACCACTGCTTGCCCTTGTCCGGCCAGATGCCGGGAGACTGCAGGTGGCCGCGCTCGTTGCCGACGCCGATCGCGACGTATGCGTACTTGCTGTTCACCGCGACCGCGTTGCCGCCGAGGTTACCCCAGCCGTGCGTGCCGCCGGCGAAGCCGAGCATCTTCCCGTCCTGGTAGACGCTCGCCTCGGCGCCGCTCTCGTCCCACGGCGCATTCGTATACACCTTGCCGTCGGGCGTCACCGCAATCGCACGGATGTCGATCTGCGTCCAGCTGCCGTCGCCATAGCCGGACGTGTTGCCGATCCACGATGTGGTCGCGGGCAACACGGTTTCAGCCGGTGCGGCGCTCGCCGTCAGCGCCGCGCATATCGTCATGCCAATCAGAATCGGACGTCGCAATGCGCTCTCCAGACTTGATGCGGAAGCGACCGGTGCCGTGGTGGCGGATTGCCTGCCCGGGTGACCTGTCGCTAAATGGGTTTCAAACGTCGCGATGCAGGTTACAAGCAAAAATAATCACAAGAAATTTGGAAATATTTGGGGATGTTTCCGCCTGAGATATCGCGCCGGAACGGCGTGAAATAAACCTGCCGAAGCGGCAATATCGACCGCCTTTCACGCGGCGATCCGTAGAAAATGCCGCTCCACCCCGCCCATCGCGGCGCCCGGCCTGCAAACCTTTCATGTCGTGATTGAAACGATCGGGATTTGAAGGTTTTCAAGCGGATAAATGACATGCGTTTTTTTGCCGATTTCTTTTCCCTAGAATCGATTTCGATTCAATATTTCATTTAAACGCATGCATTACGTTCACGCATCGGATGCGCGGCGCGCCACGGCATCGGCCGCGCGTCGCGAAGGGGTAGCGCGATGACGGGCATCTCACGCACCGCCGACCTCGCCCCGCCGCAACACGGCCGCATCGTGCAGCTCGACGGGCTGCGCGCGATCGCCGTCGGCGCGGTGTTCCTGCAACACGCGCTGAAGGCACCTCTCTGGATGGGCGTCGACCTGTTCTTCGTGCTGAGCGGCCTGCTGATCACCGGCATCCTGCTCGATCGCAAGGCGCGCGGGCAGTCGTACTTCAGCCACTTCTACGCGCGCCGCGTGCGCCGGATCCTGCCGCCGTACGTGCTGCTGCTGGTCGTGTCGACGCTGCTGTTCGGCGCGAGCTGGCTGCCGCACTGGCCGTGGTTCGCGTTCTTCTCGACCAACATCGGGCTGTCGCTCGGCAGCATTGGCCACGACAGCCTGAACGTGCTGTGGTCGCTCGCGGTCGAGGAGCAGTTCTACATCTTCTGGCCGTTCGTCGTGCTGTGGTGTTCGGAGCGCGTGCTGCTGTGGATCGCCGCCGCGCTGATCGTCGCCGCTCCCGTGCTGCGCGCGATCGCGACGCCGTGGTTCGATTCGTTCTGGCCGATCTACTACCTGACGCCGTTCCGGATGGACCTGCTGGCCGCGGGCGCGCTGCTCGCGATCGTGCTGCGTCGCGACCGGCGCGCGCTGGAGCCGTTCTACCCGCTCGCGATCGTCGGCGCGCTGGTGTCGCTCGCGATCCTCGGCTGGCTACACCTGTCGTTCCCGCGTTTCCGCGCGGCGAACACGCCGCTGTCGAACGCCGCGCTCTACAGCATCTCGCTGCTGCTGTGCACGTCGATCGTCGTGATCGCGCTGCGCGGACGCGGCCTCGTGCAGCGCGTGCTGACGAATCCGCTGCTCGTCTACGTGGGCACCGTCAGCTACACCGTCTACCTGATCCACCTGAGCGTGCTGTACGCGCTGTGGCTGCTGCACCTGAACCGCTTCGTCACGGCCGCGCTCGCACTCGCGATCACGCTCGCGTACGCCACCCTGAGCTGGTACGGCTTCGAACGACGCCTGACGCGCGGCCCCGCGCGCAGCACGTTGCCGGCCGCCGCCCGCACGACCGCCTGACTTTCTCAATCTATCGTTTCGACCAGGACATTGCCATGAGCCAAACTCGCAAGAAGGCCATCATCACGGGGATCACGGGGCAGGACGGTGCCTACCTGACCAAGCTGCTGCTCGACAAGGGCTACGAAGTCACCGGCACCTATCGCCGCACCAGCTCGGTGAACTTCTGGCGCATCGCCGAGCTCGGCGTCGACACGCACCCGAACCTCTCGCTCGTCGAGCACGACCTGACGGACGCTGGCTCGAGCCTGCGGCTGCTCGAACGCACGCAGCCCGACGAGCTGTACAACCTGGCCGCGCAGAGCTTCGTCGGCGTGTCGTTCGACCAGCCGGCGACGACCGCCGAAGTGACGGGCCTCGGCCCGCTGAACCTGCTCGAGGCAATCCGCGTCGTGAGCCCGAAGACGCGCTTCTACCAGGCGTCGACGTCCGAGATGTTCGGCAAGGTGCAGTCAATCCCGCAGACGGAAACGACCGCGTTCTACCCGCGCAGCCCATACGGCGTCGCGAAGCTGTACGCGCACTGGATGACCGTGAACTACCGCGAGTCTTACGACCTGTTCGGCTGCAGCGGGATCCTGTTCAACCACGAATCGCCGCTGCGCGGCCGCGAGTTCGTCACCCGCAAGATCACCGACACCGTCGCGAAGATCAAGCTCGGCAAGGCGACCAGGCTCGAGCTCGGCAACCTGGACGCGAAGCGCGACTGGGGCTTCGCGCTCGAATATGTCGAAGGGATGTGGCGGATGCTGCAGGTCGACGAGCCCGACACCTACGTCCTCGCCACCAACCGCACCGAGACCGTGCGCGACTTCGTGCGGATGGCATTCGCGGCCGCCGGCTACCAGATCGAATGGACCGGCAAGGGCGAGCAGGAACGCGGCATCGACGCATCGAACGGCAACGTGCTCGTCGAAGTGAACCCGAAGTTCTACCGCCCCGCCGAAGTCGACCTGCTGATCGGCTGCGCGGACAAGGCCAAAAGCAAACTCGGCTGGGCGCCGGAAACCACGCTCGAGCAGCTTTGCCAGATGATGGTCGAGGCGGACCTGACGCGGAATCGTCACCATGACACGTTCTGAAGCCGGCCGCCCGTCGCGCCGTGCGTTCGTCACGGGCCTGACGGGCTTCACCGGCCGCTACATGGCGCAGCGCCTGCACGCGGCCGGCTACGATGTGTGGGGCACTGTGGCGCCCGGCGCGCCGCGGCCCGACGATCCGGCGTTCGCGCACTGCACGCTGCTGCCCGTCGACCTGCTGGACGCCGAAGCCATGCGTGCGGCCGCCGCCGACGCGCGGCCCGATGCGGTCGTGCATCTCGCCGCGCGCGCGCATGTCGCACAGGATGAGCCGTCTCAGACCTACGCGATCAACATCGCCGGCACGCGCAACCTGCTGGCCGCGCTCGCGGGCCTCGACCACCGCCCTTCGGCGGTGCTGCTGGCAAGCAGTGCGAACATCTACGGCAATTCGACGGCCGGCGTGCTCGACGAAACCGTCGCGCCGGCCCCGGCGAACGACTACGCGGTCAGCAAGCTCGCGATGGAATATGCGGCGAAGCTGTGGGCCGACCGGCTGCCGATCGTGATCGCGCGGCCGTTCAACTACACGGGTGTCGGCCAGAGCGATGCGTACCTGCTGCCGAAGCTCGTCGCGCACTACGCGCGCAACGCGCCGCGGATCTCGCTTGGCAATCTCGACGTGAGCCGCGACTTCTCCGACGTGCGCGACGTGACGGCCGCGTATCTGAAGCTGCTCGAAACCGCGCCGGCCGGCGAGACGTTCAACGTCTGCGCGGAGCGCGCGTATTCGCTGAAGGAAGTGCTGGCGATGCTGTCGCGCATCGCCGGTTACGTGATCGACGTGACGATCGATCCGCGCTTCGTTCGGCACAACGAAGTGAAAAGCCTCTCCGGGTCGCGCGACAAGCTGCGGCGCGCGGTGGGCGATTTGCCCGTCACGCCGCTCGACGACACGCTACGGTGGATGGTCGACGCGATGCGCAACGACACGCACGCGAACGGACATCGCACGGCGTAAGCCCGGCGAATTCATGGGTACAAAACACGAAGGGCCGTTCGCTTGCGCGAACGGCCCTTCGTCCATCGTCACGTCGGATCACGTCACGACAGGCGTGACGTGCCGCGCTCAGCCTTCCAGCCCGCGCGCGAGATCCTTGCGCAGGTCACCCGCATCCTCCAGGCCGACCGACAAGCGGATCAGCCCTTCGCTGATCCCCGCTGCTGCGCGCGCTTCCGGCGTGATGCGGCCGTGCGTGGTGGTCGCCGGATGCGTAATGGTCGTACGCGTGTCGCCGAGGTTGCCGGTGATCGAGATCAGCTTCGTGTTGTCGATCACGCGCCACGCGTTCGCGCGCTGCTGCTCGGGCGTGTCGCCCTTCAGCTCGAACGACACGATCGCCCCGCCCGCCTTCTGCTGGCGCTTCGCGAGTTCGTGCTGCGGGTGCGATTCGAGGCCCGGATGAAACACGCGCGCGACGGCCGGATGCGCATCGAGCCAGCGCGCGATTTCCAGCGCGTTCGCCGATTGCTTCTCGACGCGCAGCGACAGCGTCTCCATCCCCTTCAGCAACACCCACGCGTTGAACGCCGACAGCGTCGGGCCCGCGCTGCGCACGAACGGGAACACCTTGCCCATGATGAATTCCTTCGAGCCGACCAGCGCGCCGCCGAGCACGCGGCCCTGGCCGTCGAGGAATTTCGTCGCCGAGTGCATCACGACATCCGCGCCGAGCTTCAGCGGCTGCTGCAGCACCGGGCTGCAGAAACAGTTGTCGACGACGAACAGCGCGTTCGCGGCCTTCGCGATCTTGCCGATCGCCTCGATGTCGGCGAGTTCGGTCAGCGGGTTCGACGGCGTCTCGAGGAAGAACATCTTCGTTTCAGGCCGCACGGCTTCCTGCCACGCGTTCAGGTCGGTCGGGTCGACGAAGGTCGTGGTGATCCCGAACTTGCTGAAGATCTGCGAGAACATCCCGAGCGTCGAGCCGAACAGGCTGCGCGAGCTGACGAGGTGGTCGCCGGCCTGCAGCGCGGCCATCACGACCGACATGATCGCGGCCATCCCCGACGCCGTCGCGATACAGGCCTCGCCGCCCTCGAGCGCCGCGAGACGCTCCTGGAACATGGTGACGGTCGGGTTCGTGAAGCGCGAATAGGTGAAGTAGTCTTCCGAGTTCGCGAAGCGCTCGGCCGCGTCGGCCGCGCTCGAGAAGCAGAAACTCGACGTGAGGAACAGCGCTTCCGAGTGCTCGTTGAAGTCGCTGCGCAGCGTGCCTGCGCGCACGGCAAGCGTGTCGAAGTTGAGGGAGTCGTCCATGTTCCGTTTTCCGTATCCGATGGCCACGCGCGTTGCGCAGGCCAGATCAAAACCAGGCCAAAAAACAAAAAGCCCGCTATGCGTCGGCATCAGCGGGCTTCGGTGCGGTACGACATGCGACAGCGATCGACTCGGGCCGGCTGCCGCCGGCCTTCGCTTTAGCTGTTTTGGGAAGTCGCCCCGCGTCCGCAAGCTGAATCAAATCGACGCAAGGCCACATCCTATCACGCTTCATTCGAAGCGTGCGCCGGCATTACTCGACCGACAGCTGCAGGTTCATCTGCGACACGGCGGTGTCGCTGGCCGCGTCGCGATCGGCCTGCGACGCCGGTGCGAGGCGTGCGCGCTCGATCGCGTCGAGATACTCGGGCGTCACGGCGCCGGTGATGTAGTTGCCGTCGAAGCACGACGCCTCGAAGCCCTCGAGCTTCGGGTTGATGTCGCGCACCGCGCGGCGCAGATCGTCGACGTCCTGATAGATCAGGTGGTCGGCGCCGATGATCTTCGCGACTTCCTCGTCGGTGCGGCCGTGTGCAACCAGCTCGCCGCGCGTCGGCATGTCGATGCCGTACACGTTCGGGAACTTCACGGGCGGCGCCGCCGACGCGAAGATCACCGACTTCGCGCCCGCATCGCGCGCCATCTGGACGATCTCGTGCGAGGTCGTGCCGCGCACGATCGAGTCGTCGACGATCAGCACGTGCTTGTCCTTGAACTCGATGCTCATCGCATTGAGCTTCTGGCGCACCGACTTCTTGCGCACCGCCTGGCCCGGCATGATGAAGGTGCGGCCGACGTAGCGGTTCTTGAAGAAGCCTTCGCGATACTCGACGCCGAGCTTCGCGGCGACCTGCATCGCGGCCGGTCGCGACGAATCGGGAATCGGCATCACGACGTCGATCGGCACGTTCGGCAGCTCGCGCTTGATCTTCTCGGCGAGGTAGTCGCCCATGCGCAGGCGCACGTTGTAGACGGGCACGCCGTCGAGGCACGAGTCCGGACGCGCGAGATACACGTATTCGAACATGCACGGATTCAGCGTCGGGTTCTCCGCGCACTGCTGGCTGTGGAAGTTGCCGGCCTTGTCGATGAAGATCGCTTCGCCCGGCTGCAAGTCGCGCACGAATTCGAAACCGATGCCTTCGACCGCCACCGACTCCGACGCGACCATCCATTCGGTGCCGTGTTCGGTCTCGAGCTTGCCGATGCAGAGCGGGCGGATGCCGAACGGATCGCGGAACGCGAGCAGGCCGTAACCGGCAATCAGCGACACGATCGCGTACGAGCCCTGCAGGCGGCGATGCGCGCCGGCGACGGCCTTGAACACCGCGGCCGGATCGAGCTCGAGGCCCGTCGTCGACAGCTGCAACTCGTGCGCGAGCACGTTGAGCAGCACTTCGCTGTCGGAGTTGGTATTGAGGTGCCGGCGATCGATCCGGAACATCTCGTCCTTCAGCTGCTCCCAGTTCGTCAGGTTGCCGTTGTGCGCGAGGATGATCCCGAACGGCGCGTTCACGTAGAACGGCTGCGCCTCGGCTTCGTTCGACGCCGAGCCGGCCGTCGGATAGCGGACCTGGCCGATGCCGTAGGTGCCGGGCAGGCTGCGCATGTTGCGCGTGCGGAACACGTCGCGCACCATGCCGTTCGCCTTGTACATGTGGAAATTGCTGCCGTCCGCCGTCGCGATGCCCGCTGCGTCCTGACCGCGATGCTGCAGCAGCAGCAGGCTGTCATAGATCAGCTGATTGACCGGGGATTGGGAGATAACACCTACGATGCCGCACATGGCATGTCCTTCAAGATGACAAAATCGGTTCCGTCCTGCCCGGCTCGCGTCGTCAAACGCGCACGTACTGGGCCATGCCGTCGGGCAGGAGCTGCTTCAGCTCGTGCACGCCCTGCTCGGCGAAAGGACGCAATAGCGCATTGCGCCAGAAATCCTGTTTGGGCAAATCGGTCAGCCCGGCCGCCGCGACCAGCAACACCACCAGCACGCAGCCGCGGACGAGCCCGAACATCATGCCCAGCGAGCGATCGACCCCGCCGAGGCCCGTCGCCTGCGCGATCCGCGACAACAGCGCGTTCGCAACGCCCGCGACGAACACGACGCCGATCACGATCAACGCGAACGCGATCACCCACTGTGTCAGCGCGCCGCCCGGCCAGTTCGCCGGAATGTAAGGCACGACCAGTCCGACAAAGCGGGCCGCGATCACGACCGCCGCGATCCAGCCGATCAGCCCGAAAATCTCGGAGACGAAGCCGCGCCACGCGCCACGTAGCGCAGACAACGCGATCACCGCCAATACAGCGTAGTCGAAAGCCGTCAGCATCGCACGTTACTGCGTGAGTCCGGCTTCGCGCACCTTCGCGATCGCGGCGGATGCCGCCGCACGATCCGCGAACGGGCCGGCACGCAGCAGTGTAGCGGTGCTGCCGTCAGCCTGCTTGCTATGCTCGACATATGCGGGCACGCCCGCCGATTTCAACTTGGTGGCCCACGAACGCGCCGTCGTGTCGTCCTTGAACGAACCGAGCTGCACCGCGAAGCGCGCACCGGCCGGCGATGCCGGCGACGATGCGTCGCCGCTGTCGGTCGCGGCGTCGGCATTCGCGACCACCGCCGGCGCCGGCTTCGGCGCAACCGGCTTCGCCGCGGGGGCGGCCGGCTTCGCTGCGGGCTTCGGCGGCGTCACGCTTGCCGTGGTCGTCGAGTTCGTCGAGGTCGACGCATCGGGCTTCGCGGCCGGCTTGGCTGCATCCTTCGCTACGGGCGCCGGAACGGCCGCCACGGCGACATCGGACGCCGGCGGTTCGTCGTGCGCGACGCCGGCCTGCACGTCGGACGCGTCGTCGTCACGCGGCGCGACCGCCTGATGCGCGGGCCGGTTCGGAATATCGATGGCGATATCGTCGGTGACCGGCTTCGGGTGCGAATCGAGCACCATCGGCAGCACGATCACGGCGGCAACGACGAGCGCGATCGCGCCGACGAGACGCCGGCGTGCGCGTTGCTTTTCTGGAAGGGTCGGATCGAGGAGCAGTGCGTCCGATTCCGGACGCTCGGTGCGGCGCGTGCGTCGCTCGACGCGTTCTGTGCGCTCCGTGCGCACGTTCCGGGAGGCCCCGGTACGACCGCCGCGCCGAGTGGGCGCGTCGTCGTCTTTCTTGCCGAACGAGAAAATTCCCATGAATGGCTGAGTCCGAAACTGCCCGTCAGTCAGTGTTGCTGCGATTTCCGGTAGGCCATCACACCTGCCACCGTATGGAAACTGCCGAAAACCACGATTCTATCATTCTCGGATGCTCTTTTTAGTGCATCTCGAAATGCTTCGGCGGGCGACGCGAACCGGGTCACGCTCGAATCGGCCCCCTCCTCCACGCCGGCCTTGCGCAGCGCGGCTTCGAGTTGCTCCGCGCTCGCCGCGCGCGGCAGCGGCAGGTCGGTCACGCACCAGTGGTCGATCTCGCCCTTCAGGTGCCGCAGCACGCCGTCGATGTCCTTGTCGTGCATCGCGCCGAACACCGCGTAGGTGTACGGGAAGAAGCCCATGTTGCCGAGGTTCTGCTCGAGCACGGCCGCCGCATGCGGGTTATGTGCGACGTCCAGCACGATCGCCGGCTTGCCGGGCAGCACCTGGAAGCGGCCGGGCAGCTCGACGTTCGCGAGCCCGAGCCGGATGTCCTGCGCGGACACCGGCAGCACCGGGCGCAGCGCCTCGAGCGCGGCCAGCGCGGCCGATGCATTGATCAGCTGATTCGCGCCGCGCAGTGCCGGATAGGCGAGCGCCGGATAGCGCTTGTCGCGGCCGAGGTAGCTCCATTGCTGGCGCTCCGCGCCCGGCTGCGCTTCATAGCGGAAATCGCGGCCGACCAGCCACAGGTCGGCACCGATCGCGGCGGCATGGTCGACCAGCGTGTTCGGCACCGCGGGATCGCCGCAGATCGCCGGCTTGCCCGCGCGGAAGATCCCCGCCTTCTCGAACGCGATCTTCTCGCGCGTATCGCCAAGGTATTCGGTGTGATCGATGTCGATGCTCGTGACGATCGCGCAATCGGTATCGATGATGTTGACCGCGTCGAGCCGGCCGCCGAGGCCGACTTCGAGGATCACCGCGTCGAGCCCGCGCGACGCGAACAGGTGCAGGATCGCGAGCGTCGTGAATTCGAAGTACGTGAGCGAGACCGGCTCGGGCAGCGACGTGCGCGCGGCTTCGACGGCTTCGAAGTGCGGCAGCAGCTCGGCATCGCTGACCTGCTGCCCGTTCACGCGCGCGCGCTCGCTGAATTCGAGCAGGTGCGGCGACGTGTGGCAGCCGACCTTGTAACCCGCATGAACCAGGATCGCCTCGAGGAACGCGCAGGTCGAGCCTTTGCCGTTCGTGCCGCCGACCGTGATCACGGGGCACGCGAATTCGAGCTGCAGCGCCGCCTTGACCTGCCCGATACGGGTGAGGCCCATGTCGATGCCGACCGGGTGCGCGCGTTCGAGATGCGAAAGCCACGCGTCGAGAGTGGGAAAAGTGCTCATCGGATCAAATCTGAATCGGTACCGCCACTACGCCAAAAAACGAAACGCGCCGCCCGGCGGTTCAGCCGGGCGACGCGCGCAGTTCACAACGTCGCGCCAATCAGGCCAGCGCGTCGGCCGGCTGTCGCTGCAGCAGCGCGAGCAGCTGCGCGATCTCGTCGCGCATCTTGCGGCGGTCGACGATCATGTCGACCGCGCCCGTCTTCACCAGGAATTCGGCGCGCTGGAAACCTTCCGGCAGCTTCTCGCGAACCGTCTGCTCGATCACGCGCGGGCCGGCGAAGCCGATCAGCGCCTTCGGCTCGGCGATCACGACGTCGCCAAGGAACGCGAAGCTCGCCGACACACCGCCCATCGTCGGGTCGGTCAGCACCGAGATGAACGGCAGCTTGGCTTCGGCCAGCTTGGTCAGCATCGCGGTGGTCTTCGCCATCTGCATCAGCGACAGCAGGCTTTCCTGCATCCGTGCGCCGCCCGACGCCGTGAAGCAGATGAACGGCACGTGCTGCTCCAGCGCATTCTGCGCGCCGCGCGCGAAGCGCTCGCCGACGACCGAACCCATCGAGCCGCCCATGAACGAGAACTCGAAGCAGGCCGCGACGACGGGCAGCGTGTGGATCGCCCCGCCCATCACGACCATCGCGTCGGTCTCGCCCGTCTCGTCCATCGCTTCCTTCAAACGATCGGGGTACTTGCGGCTGTCCTTGAACTTCAGCGAGTCGACGGGCACGATTTCCTGGCCGATTTCATAGCGGCCTTCGGGATCGAGCAACCCGTCGAGACGCTCGCGTGCACCGATGCGCATGTGGTGATCGCACTTCGGGCACACGTGCAGGTTCGCGTCCACGTCGTTGCGGTACAGCACGGCCTCGCAGGACGGGCACTTGACCCACAGGCCTTCCGGAATGCCCTTGCGGCTTTTCGGGTCGGTCTGCTTGATCTTCGGCGGCAACAGTTTGTCGAGCCAGCTCATCGTATGGTTTCCTGTTCCGTGGCGGGGCGGGCCGACCGGCCCGTTCCCGCTTCCTGTGTTGTGTTTATCGCGCCGTGTTGCCGGCGCCGTCCAGGGCGGCGCGCAGCTCGGCGATGAAAGTCTTCAGCGCGGCGGCGGCACCCTCCGGCGCGGCGCTCTCGAGCAGCTGCACCAGGCGGCTGCCGATCACGACGGCGTCCGACACTTCGGCCACTGCGCGCGCCGTTTCTGCGTCGCGGATGCCGAAGCCGACGCCCACCGGAACCGGCACGCGCGACTTGATGGCCGGGATTTTACCCGCAATGCTCGAAACATCCAGATTTCCGGCGCCGGTCACGCCCTTGAGCGACACGTAATACACGTAGCCGCTCGCGATCTTGCCCACGTCGGCGATGCGTTCGTCGGTCGACGTCGGCGCGAGCAGGAAGATCGGATCGATCTGCGCGGCGCGCATTTTCTCGGCGAACACGCCCGCTTCCTCGGGCGGATAGTCGACGACGAGCACGCCGTCGACACCGGCCGCCTGCGCTTCGGTCGCGAACGTGTCGACGCCCATGCGCTCGATCGGGTTCGCATAGCCCATCAGCACGACGGGGGTTTTCGGGTCGGTCTCGCGGAAGCGCTTCACGTCGGCGAGCACGCTCTTCAGCGTGACGCCGCGCGCGAGCGCGCGTTCCGACGAGCGCTGGATCACCGGGCCGTCGGCCATCGGGTCCGAGAACGGCACGCCGAGCTCGATCACGTCGGCGCCGCCTTCGGCGAGCGCGTGCATGAACTCGACGGTCTTCGCGGGATCGGGATCGCCGGCCGTGATGAACGGGATCAGGCCCTTACGGCCTTGTTCGGCGAGTGCGGCGAAGGTCTGCTGGATACGGGAGGACATGGCAATTTTCCTTGATGCGATCGGCACTGCGGCGGCGCGACTCACGCGCACGCCGGCGTGGCGAGCGCGTTCACGCGCTCGTGCGCGATCGCGCAATAACTTTCGTTGATCTCGTAGCCGACGAAGTCGCGCCCCTGCCGTGCGCAGGCCACCGCGGTCGTGCCGCTGCCCATGAACGGATCGAGCACGCGACCGCCCGGCGGGCAGCTCGCGAGCACCATCCGCTCAATGATTTCCAGCGGCTTCTGGGTCGGATGATCGACGCGCTCCGCGTGCTGCCGATGCAGGCGCGAGACCGACCAGACGTCCTTCGGGTTGTAGCCCATCTCCAGCCACTTGCTGCCTTCGAACAGCTTGCGCGAGCGGGCCTTCTTCGTATCGGCGTCGTACGGGATGCGGACTGGATCGAGATCGAAGTAATACGCCCTGGAAACCGCGAAAAAGCCGATGTTGTCGTGCACCGACGTGAAACGGCGCGTCGTGCCGCCCATGCTCGGCACGCGCCGGTCCCAGATGATCTCGTTGACCATCGTGAGCTTCGTCTTCAGGAAACTGAAGATTTCCGGCGCGTACTGCCATGTGCAGAAGATGTACATCGACCCGCTCGGCTTCAGCTTCGGAACCGCGAGCTCGAGCCACTCGCGCGTCCACGCGAGGAAATCGTCGCCCGAACGCTTGTCCGAGTCGTTGCCGTAGTCCTTGCCGAGCCCGTACGGCGGATCGGCGACGATCAGGTCGATCGACGCATCCGGCAGGCGCGCGGCTTCGGTCATGAAATCGCGGTTGTGCAGTTCGATCCCGGGCGGCAGTGCGCGCGGCACGGCGACGGCAGGCTGCCCCGCCCCCGCTTCGCTCGCGGCGCCGCCGCCCGGCTGTTCGATCAGGTCACGCATCGGTCGGGGTCAGAGCGTGAGGCCCGATCGCTCGGCGACCGTGTGCATGTCCTTGTCGCCGCGGCCCGACAGGTTGACGAGCAGGATCTTGTCCTTCGGCAACGTCGGCGCGAGCTTCACGCCATACGCGATCGCGTGGCTCGACTCGAGCGCGGGGATGATCCCCTCGATCCGGCAGCAGTCGTGGAACGCCTTCAGCGCTTCCTCGTCGGTGATCGGCACGTATTGCGCGCGGCCGCTGTCCTTCAGCCATGCGTGTTCGGGGCCGACGCCCGGATAGTCGAGGCCTGCCGACACCGAATGCGTCTCGATGATCTGGCCGTTGTCGTCCTGCAGCAGGTAGGTGCGGTTGCCGTGCAGCACGCCGGGGCTGCCGGCGATCAGCGATGCCGCGTGACGGCCGGTGTCGAGGCCGTCGCCGGCCGCTTCGACGCCGATCAGCTGCACCGACGCATCGTCGATGTACGGATAGAAGATGCCCATCGCGTTCGAGCCGCCGCCGACGCACGCAATCACCGCGTCCGGCTGACGGCCGGCGAGTTCAGGCATCTGCACCTTGCACTCGTCGCCGATCACGCGCTGGAAGTCACGCACCATCGCCGGGTACGGATGCGGACCCGCGACCGTGCCGATGATGTAGAACGTGCTCTCGATGTTCGTGACCCAGTCGCGCATCGCTTCGTTCAGCGCATCCTTCAGCGTGCGCGAACCCGATTCGACCGGCACGACCGTCGCGCCGAGCAACTTCATCCGGTAGACGTTCGCGGCCTGGCGGCGCACGTCCTCGGCGCCCATGTAGACGATGCACTCCATCCCGAAGCGGGCGCAGATCGTCGCCGTCGCGACGCCGTGCTGGCCGGCGCCGGTCTCGGCGATCACGCGCTTCTTGCCCATCCGCTTCGCGAGCAGCGCCTGGCCGATCACGTTGTTGATCTTGTGCGCGCCGGTGTGGTTCAGGTCCTCGCGCTTCAGGTAGATCTGCGCGCCGCCGAGCATCTCGCTCCAGCGCTGCGCGTGATAGATCGGCGACGGACGGCCGACGAAGTACTTCAGTTCGCGCTCGTATTCCGCGACGAAATCGGGGTCGTTCCGGAATTTTTCATACGCCGTGCGCAGTTCGTCCAGCGCGTGAATCAGCGTCTCGGCGACGAATACGCCGCCATACGGGCCGAAGTGGCCGCGATCATCAGGAAGGTTGTACATGGTGTCACTCTCGATCGGTCGGCGCGCCCCGCTGTCGGGGCCGCACCTTCTTGCATCACTCGGCGTCCGCTGCGCGCACCGCGCGTACGAACGCCGCCATCCGGGCGTGATCCTTCACGCCCTTCGCACCCTCCACTTCGATGCCGCTCGAGACATCGACAGCAAACGGGCGCAACTGGCGGATCGCATCACCGACGTTTTGCGCGTTCAAGCCACCACTCAAAACGGCCCGATGCGCGAGCTCTGCGGGAATAAGAGACCAATCGAAGACCTTGCCGCTACCGCCGTAGTCCGGCACCAGAGTGTCGTACAGGAGGCCGCGTGCTTTCGAATAATGAAGAGCTGATTCTACCAAATCGGCCGGCTGCGTCGAGGGGCCGACGCGCACCGCGCGCAACCACGGCAGGCGCGCCGCGCGGCCGAGCGCCTCGCACTGCTCGGGCGTCTCGTCACCATGGAATTGCAGCACCGTGAGCGGCACGTCGCGCACGACCGCTTCGAGCTCGGCTTCGGTCGCGTTCACAAACAGTCCGACCACCGATACGAACGGCGGCGCGAGGCGCGCGAGCTCGGCCGCCTGCGCGATCGAGACCGCGCGCGGGCTCTTCGAGTAGAACACGAGGCCGATCGCATCGGCGCCGAGTGCCGCCGCGTGCAGCACGTCCTCGGGGCGCGACAGGCCGCACAGCTTGATGCGCGTGCGCGGCGCGAGGCCGGCCGCGGCGGGAGTCGAAGGAGACACGGCGTGATCCGTCATGGTTGTGGGTCCAGGTCGGCCCAGACGCTGCTCCACGGCACGCTGCCGAGCTGCGCGGGCGGGACGGCGAATTCCGCCGGGTAGCCGACATGGGCAAGATACAGCCCGTCGGCCATGAACGTGGGCGCGGCGAGCTTGCGATCGCGCCCGGCCAGCACGTCGACGATCCAGTCCGCCGGATAGCGGCCGCGCCCGACCGCGACGAGGCAGCCCATCAGGTTGCGCACCATATGGTGCAGGAACGCATTCGCGCGGAAGCGGAAATGAATAAAGTGGCCCGCGCGCCGCACGTCGATCTGGTACAGGTGTTTGACCGGCGTCTTCGACTGGCATTCCGACGACCGGAACGACGAGAAGTCGTGCTCGCCGATCAGGTGCGCGGCGGCGGCACGCATCGCGTCGTCGTCGAGCGGCGTGTGGATCCAGCCCGCCCGGCCGGCCAGCATCGGCGAGCGCACGGGGTGCACATACAGCGCGTAGTAATAGGTGCGCTCGAACGCCGCGAAACGCGCATGGAACGTGTCCGGCATCGGCTTGGCCCACTGGACGGACACGGTCGACGGCAAGAACGCGTTGGTGCCGCGCACCCACGAGAAATCCTCGCGGTCGAGGTCGGTGTCGAAGTGCACGACCTGCCCGAGCCCGTGCACGCCCGTGTCGGTCCGTCCCGCAACCGTGGTGTGCAGCGGCACGCACGCGAATTCGCCGAGCGCGTGCTCGAGCGCGTCCTGCACGGTCTTGCCGTGCGGCTGCGCCTGCCAGCCGCAGAACGCGGCGCCGTCGTACTGAACCCCCAGCGCGATTCGCATCACGCCTGTTCCGCCAGTTTCGCGAGCAGCGCACGCGCATCGTCGCGCGTCGCGGCGTCGTTCGCGTCGACCACTTCCTGCAGCAGCGTGCGCGCGCCGGACAGGTCGCCCAGCTCGACATACTCGGACGCGAGATCCAGCTTGTTGCGCGCAATGCGCACGAGCTCGGCCGGCGTCAGCGCGGGCAACACGGCATCCGGCGTGGCAGGCAGGTCGAGATCGAAATCCAGCTTCAACGCGCCGAACTGCGCACCGCCGAGCGGCGGCAGCGACGACAGCGCAGACGAACCGCCCTCGTGCGACGCCGGCGTTGCCGCGTCCGGGTCCCAGTCGAACTCGTCGTCATGGTCGGCCGGGTGTTCCGGGGGCAGATAGCTCGCGCCGACGGGCCGGCGTGGCGCGGATTGACCGTTAGTTGCAATTTTCCCGCTTTCGGCCTGCCCTTCCTGCGCGGCAGACTCGTCCGCGATACGCGGCGGCAGCGGCATGTCGAGGCTGTTGAGCGCGCTGATCGCGTTCTGCATCAGCACCGCGTGCTGGGCATCGGTTGCAGCAGGCGCTTCGACCGGCTCGCCGGCGGCCGTTGCCGCGACGGGCGCCAAGTCGTGCGGCACCGGCGCCGAGTCGCGCTCCAACGCGGCGTGCGCGGACGGCGCTTCCGCTTGATCGTCGTGCGGCTTCACCGCTTCCGGCGACGACGACGCATCGGCATCGCGCGTATCGACCGTCTCTGCCGCTGCCGCGATGGCCGCGACGAGACTCACGTCGGCGGCCGCGTCTCGGGCAACCGGCGTCTCGGGCAGGATCGGCGGCAACGGCTCGACGGACGACGACGATGCGCCGGCATCGGCCGCCGCCGCATCAGCAGACTCAGACGCAACCGCATCGGCAGGCCGCGCTTTCCGGCGCTTGCGCCACGCGAACCCGGCCGCGAGAACCACCACGGCCGCGCCGGCCGCTGCGGCCGGGCGCCAGTCGATCTGATCGGAACCGCGCGCGGGCGGCGTCGCCGTGACGGGCACGGCCGACTGCACAGGCGCCGATGCCGGCTGCACCGCGCTGGCGACCACGCCGGACGCCGCTTCGCTCGCGGCCGACGACGCGGCGGCAGATGCAACTGCGTCGGGCGCGGCCGGGCGCGGGGCGGCGGGTGTCGCTGCCGGTGCGGGTGTCATGTTGCCGGTCGCGGCAGGCTTGCCGATCCCGTGCTTCTGCAGTTCCATCAGCACGCGGTTCTGCAGTGCCAGTAATTGCTGCAGGCTCGACGGCCGCGGCTGCGACGCGCCCACGACGGATGCCGCAGCGGACGGTGCGTGCCCGCCCTGCACCAGACCGCCCGGTGCGGGCTGCGCAGCAGCCTCGCTCGCGGACGACGGGGCGGACTGGATCGCGCCACTCCATTCGTGCGGCCCGCCGTCGCCGGCACCCGGTGCCACCGGCTGAACGGTCGCGACCGACGACGCGCCATGCGCGCCCGACGCACCGGTCGAAGCGGACGCACCTGCCGCCGCCGCTGCGCTCGCGCCGCTCACGGCTGCCGGATGCGTGACCGATGCAGCCGGCCCGGTTTGCACGGCCGACCCCGCATGCGGCGCGGACGCACCATGCTGCGCGGCCACGGACGCGCCCGGCGCGGCGACCGCCGCGGCAGCGGCCGATGTACCGGATGCTGCGGACGCTCCGGCCGGCACGAGTGCCGCGCCCGTCGCGTCGAGCGCGGGCACCGTCAGCGTCACGCCGGGCTTCAGGCGGTTCGGGTCGCGCTTCATGAACGCCTGCGGATTGGCGTCGAACAGTGCGCGGCCAGCGCGCGCGAGCACACCCGGGTCGTGCGACTGCGTGGCTGCTTTCGCGAGATCGTTCAACGACTGGCCCGGCTGGACCGTAACGGCAAGCGGAGCGGGGCCGCCTGTGGCGGATGCCGGCAGTTCTCCGGCACCGGCCGCCCAGGCCGATGCGGCCGCGCCGAGCGCCAGGATCGCCAGCGCACCACGCACGGCGCGCGACAGACGGGACAGACGCGGAAACAAGGAAATTCGGGACATCGTAGGCTCTATCGCCGCGCGCGGGCGCGGCTCGGATTCGCGTAGGGAAGCGTCAATAAAGTCGCCGCAGAAATGCAAAAGCGTCGCGCAGAACGCGACGCTTTCGGCGCCTCTGCGCGTCGTAACCGCGTAGTTTACTTCACACGATCGGGTTCGGGCCGAATTCGTCGCCGGCGATCGTGGCCGGCCATGCCCGTGCAGCGACGCAACCGGCGACCGTGCCGGGCTGCCGGCAGGCGGACCGCGCGACTGTCGCGCCGATCGGCATCATGAATCGCACGCGGCAGTATTATCAAAAACGGGGCATCGATTGATGAAAATCGCGACCAGAACACGCCGCCGGGAATGAATCGGCGCTCGTGTGCTGCGCATCGCATCCTCTGCGCGTGTCACAGGATTCGATCCGGGCAGCAGGCCAGGGCCGCGCAAGTAGCCGGAGCCTTCTCGCCCGCCCAGCACTGGTTCGCGACAACCACCCCGTCGCCCGGCCATCCCCACCCGGGCGACCAATAAAAAACGCCTGCCGCCCCGCGAGGGGCAAGCAGGCGTATCGCTGCGCGCGCCGACAGCGCGCGGTGCGGCCCGATGCTTACTTGTCGAGCAGGATGCGCAGCATGCGGCGCAGCGGCTCGGCCGCACCCCACAGCAGCTGGTCGCCGACCGTGAACGCCGACAGGTATTCGCCGCCCATCGCGAGCTTGCGCAGACGGCCAACCGGCACGGTCAGCGTGCCGGTGATCTTCGCCGGCGACAGGTCGCGCATCGATGCTTCACGCTCGTTCGGCACGACCTTCACCCAGTCGTTTGCCGACGCGAGGATGCCGTTGATCTCGTCGAGCGGCACGTCCTTCTTCAGCTTGATCGTCAGCGCCTGCGAGTGGCAGCGCATCGCGCCGATCCGCACGCACAGGCCGTCGACCGGGATCGAACCCGGCTCGCCCATTGCCGGCTTGCCGAGGATCTTGTTGGTTTCCGCGCCGCCCTTCCACTCTTCCTTCGACATCCCGTTGCCGAGATCCTTGTCGATCCACGGAATCAGCGAGCCGGCGAGCGGCACGCCGAAGTGGCTCGTCGGCATCGCATCGCTATTCATCGTGGCGAGCACGCGGCGGTCGATGTCGAGGATCGCGGAAGCCGGATCGGCGAGTTGTTCCTGCACCGCGCCGTGCAGCGCGCCCATCTGCGACAGCAGTTCGCGCATGTTCTGCGCGCCCGCGCCCGATGCGGCCTGGTAGGTCATCGCCGTCATCCAGTCGACGAGGTTCTCGCGGAACAGGCCGCCGAGCGCCATCAGCATCAGGCTGACCGTGCAGTTGCCGCCGACGAAGTTCTTCGTGCCCTTGACGAGCGCGTCCTTGATCACGTCGAGGTTGACCGGATCGAGGATGATGACCGCGTCGTCCTTCATCCGCAGCGACGAGGCCGCGTCGATCCAGTAGCCGTTCCAGCCGGCCGCACGCAACTTCGGGAACACTTCGTTCGTGTAGTCGCCGCCCTGGCACGTGATGATCACGTCGCACTTCTTCAGCTCGTCGACGTTGGTCGCGTCCTTGAGCGTAGTCTCGTTTTTCGCGAACGACGGCGCCTTGCCGCCCGTGTTGCTGGTGCTGAAAAACACCGGCTCGATCAGGTCGAAATCACCTTCTTCCTGCATGCGCTGCATCAGCACGCTGCCGACCATGCCGCGCCAACCTACGAGACCTACGTTCATGACTAACCCTTTGAATGGAGCTTCCCCGCCATTTCCGCCCCCGGCGTGACCGCGCGGGGAAACAGGCGGGCACGACGGACGATCAGCGTTTAATGATCGTTTTCGTGGTAATGGTTTTCGTGATGACGATGGCGCGCGTACCCGCACGGGCAGTGTTGCCGTGGAGTTTCAAGACCGGGGAGATCAGGGAAATCAGCGCCATCGTTCGAGTCTACACAAAGCCGGTTGCCCGCACAACGGCCAACCGCGCGCGAACCGGCCGATTTCGCGGCCTGCTCGCGCCCTTTTCTACATTTACTGCCGTACTGCCTTGCCGTGCGCGTTACAGCGCGGCGACGACTGCGTCGCCCATCGCCGCCGTGCCGACCTGCTTGCAGCCCGGCGTCGCGATGTCGCCCGTGCGATAGCCTTGCTCGAGCACCGTTTTCACCGCGCGCTCGATGCGATCGGCCTGCTCCGCGCGATTCAGCGAATAGCGCAGCAGCATCGCGGCCGACAGGATCGTCGCCAGCGGGTTCGCGATGCCCTTGCCCGCGATGTCCGGCGCCGAACCGTGCGACGGCTCGTACAGACCCTTGTTGTTCTTGTCGAGCGACGCCGACGGCAGCATGCCGATCGAACCCGTCAGCATCGACGCTTCATCCGACAGGATGTCGCCGAACATGTTGCCGGTCACGATCACGTCGAACTGCTTCGGCGCCTTCGCGAGCTGCATCGCCGCGTTGTCGACATACATGTGCGACAGCTCGACGTCCGCGTATTCCTTCGACACGTCGATCATGATGTCGCGCCAGAACTGCGACGTTTCGAGCACGTTCGACTTGTCAACCGACAGCAGCTTCTTCGCGCGCTTTTGCGCGGCCTGGAACGCGACGTGCGCGATGCGACGCACTTCCGGTTCCGAGTAGCGCATCGTGTCGAAGCCTTCGCGCGCGCCGGCGAACGGGCCGTCCGGCGCGGCGCGCACGCCGCGCGGCTGGCCGAAGTAGATGTCGCCGTTCAGTTCGCGCACGATCAGGATGTCGAGGCCCGCGACGAGCTCCGGCTTCAGCGGCGACGCATCGACGAGCTGCGGATAGCAGATCGCCGGACGGAAGTTCGCGAACAGCTCGAGATGCTTGCGCAGCCCGAGGATCGCCTGCTCGGGGCGCAGCGCGCGCTCGAGCGAGTCGTACTTCCAGTCGCCGACCGCGCCGAACAGGATCGCGTCTGCTTCCTTCGCGAGCGCAAGCGTCGCGTCCGGCAGCGGATGACCGCTCGCCTCGTAGCCCGCGCCGCCGACCGGCGCCTGCTCGAGTTCGAACTTCTCGTCGAGGGCGTTCAGCACCTTGACCGCTTCGTTGACGATTTCCGGGCCGATGCCGTCGCCGGGCAGCACTGCAATCTTCATGCGTTATTCCTGACTGGGTAGGTGTTGGTGGCAGGTCGGCGAGCACGCGTCATGCGTGCCCGCCCGAAGGCAATCTCAGCCGACCAGCTTGTTGTTGAGCCACGGCTGCTTCGCGAGCCGCTCGGCTTCGAACTGGCGGATCTTGTCGGCGTGACGCAGCGTCAGGCCGATGTCGTCGAAACCGTTCAGCAGGCAGTACTTGCGGAACGCGGTGATGTCGAACGCGTATTCGCGGCCATCGCCCGCGCGCACGACCTGCGCGTCGAGGTCGATCGTCAGCTGATAGCCGTTGAACGCATACGTGTCGTTGAACAGGTGATCGACCTGCTGCTCGGTCAGCACGATCGGCAGCAGCCCGTTCTTGTAGCAGTTGTTGAAGAAGATGTCGGCGAAGCTCGGCGCGATGATCGCGCGGAAGCCGTACTGCTGCAGCGCCCACGGTGCGTGCTCGCGCGAGCTGCCGCAGCCGAAGTTCTTGCGTGCCAGCAGCACCGATGCGCCCTGGTAGCGCGGCTGGTTCAGCACGAAGTCCGGGTTCAGCGGGCGCTTCGAGTTGTCCTGGCCCGGCTCGCCATGGTCGAGGTAACGCCATTCGTCGAACGCGTTCGGACCGAAGCCCGTGCGCTTGATCGACTTCAGGAACTGCTTCGGGATGATCGCGTCGGTGTCGACGTTCTCGCGATCGAGCGGCGCCACGACGCCGGTATGCACATTGAATTTTTCCATGATCCGTCTATCCGGTTGAAGGGCCGGCATTCAGCCGGCGCACATCGACAAATTCTCGGCGGGCGTCAGTCCGCGGCGCGCTGGAGCGCGTTGCCGGCGGCATTGACGTCCTCGCCGAAGCCTCGGACGGTATTGCAGCCCGCCAGGCCGAAGCCCAGCCCTGCGAGCGCCAGCGCGGCCACCAGCCGCGCGATGAGCTTCGATGCCGTCACGCGTTACCCCAGCTGGCGAATGTCGACGAAATGGCCTTCGATCGCCGCCGCCGCCGCCATCGCGGGGCTCACCAGGTGCGTGCGACCGCCCGCGCCCTGCCGGCCCTCGAAGTTACGGTTCGACGTCGATGCACAGCGCTCGCCCGGATCGAGCCGGTCGGCGTTCATCGCGAGGCACATCGAGCAGCCCGGCTCGCGCCATTCGAAGCCCGCATCCGTGAACACCTTGTCGAGGCCTTCACGCTCGGCCTGCGCCTTCACGAGGCCCGAACCCGGCACGACCATCGCGAGCCGCACGTTCGACGCGATGCGACGGTTCAGCTTCTTCACGACATACGCGGCCGCGCGGATGTCCTCGATGCGTGCGTTCGTGCACGAACCGATGAAGATCTTGTCGACCTTGATCGACTCGATCGGCGTGTTCGGTTCGAGCGCCATGTAGGCCAGCGCGCGTTCCATCGCGTCACGCTTGACCGGATCCTTCTCGCGCTCGGGATCGGGCACGCGACCGTCGATCGACGTGACCATTTCCGGCGACGTGCCCCACGTGACCTGCGGGACGATCTCGGCCGCGTTCAGCTCGACGACGCGGTCGAACTGCGCGCCTTCGTCGGACTTGAACTCGCGCCAGTACTCGACGGCCTGGTTCCATTCCGCGCCGCTCGGCACGAACGGACGGCCCTTCAGGTAGTCGATCGTCGTATCGTCGACGGCGACCATGCCCGCACGCGCACCGGCTTCGATCGCCATGTTGCAGACGGTCATCCGGCCTTCCATCGTCAGCGCGCGGATCGTCGAGCCGCCGAATTCGATCGCGTAGCCCGTGCCGCCTGCCGTGCCGATCTTGCCGATGATCGCGAGCACGATGTCCTTCGCGGTACAGCCGCGCGGCAGTGCACCCTCGACCTTCACGAGCATGTTCTTGCTCTTTTTCTGCAGCAAGGTTTGCGTCGCGAGCACGTGCTCGACTTCCGACGTGCCGATGCCGTGCGCGAGCGCGCCGAACGCGCCGTGCGTCGACGTGTGCGAATCGCCGCACACGATCGTCATGCCCGGCAGCGTCGCGCCCTGCTCCGGCCCGATGATGTGGACGATGCCCTGGCGCACGTCGTTCATCTTGAACTGCGTGATGCCGAACGCGTCGCAGTTCGCGTCGAGCGTGTCGACCTGCAGCTTCGAGACCGGATCGGCGATGCCGTGGCTGCGATCCGTGGTCGGGACGTTGTGGTCCGACACGGCCAGGTTCGCGCTGATGCGCCACACCGGGCGGTGCGCGACGTTCAGCCCCTCGAACGCCTGCGGGCTCGTGACTTCGTGCAGCAGCTGACGGTCGATATAGAGCAGGGTCGTGCCGTCGTCCTCGGTGTGGACGACGTGGGTATTCCACAGTTTGTCGTAGAGAGTCTGTGCCATGGGTATGCGGGGTCGTTGTGACTACAAGCCTTGCGGATGCGATCGATTATGCCACGCAGAACGCATCGCGGCGCAGGCCGGACGAGAAAAAACCCATTAAAAACAGTGGTTTGGCTGGTAGTGTCAATACCTGTATCGGCATTACCCGGCAAACGGGGGCACGAAGGGAACGGCGATGAACACGGTCGCGCCCTTCGGCGTCTGGAGGTGGTCGTTGTGAAAGAACACGCGTTCGCGGCGCACCGCTTCGTCAGCTTCTCCGACGACTTCGCGACCTGGGTGTTCTTCTACGGCCCCGAAGGCGACGAGCGCGGCATTTCCGGCACGATCTCCTAGACTGTCTATTCGCCACGGGCGGTGCACGGCCGCCCTCCCCGCCATCACGATGCGGACCACACCGACGCATCGACCGGACAGGAGCGCAGCATGCGATACGAACTCTATTACTGGCCCGAGATCCAGGGCCGCGGCGAATACGTGCGGCTCGCGCTCGAGGCGGCCGAGGCCGACTATGTCGACGTCGCGCGCGAATCGGGGCGGGGCATGGGCGTGCCGGCGATGATGCGGATGATGGACAGCACGAAGGCCGAATGCGTGCCGTTGGCGCCGCCGTTTTTGAAGGCCGGCGACGTCGTCGTCGGGCAGACCGCGAACATCCTGCTGTTTCTCGGCGCGCGGCTCGGGCTCGCACCCGACGACGAAGCCGGGCGACTGTGGGTGCATCAAATCCAGCTGACCGTCGCCGATTTCGTCACCGAAATCCACGACACGCACCATCCGATCGGCAGCGGCCTGTATTACGAGGACCAGAAGGCGGAAGCCGCCGAGCGCGCGGCCGACTTCCTCGAAAACCGGCTGCCGAAGTTCCTCGGCTATTTCGATCGCGTGCTCGAGCAGAATCCGCACAAAGGCGGGTTTATCGCCGGCAGCGCGCTCAGCTATGCGGACCTGTCGATGTTCCAGCTGATCGAAGGCCTGCGCTACGCGTTTCCGAAGGCGATGAAGCGCGCGGAGCGCAAGGTCGCCGGGCTCGTCGGCCTGCACGACCGCGTCGCCCAGCACCCGCCCGTCCGGCGCTACCTCGAATCGGAGCGCCGCATTCCGTTCAACGACATGGGGATCTTCCGGCACTATCCGGAGCTGGACAAGTAGCGTTGATTCAAGCGCCGACCGGCGTCTCGTGCAGGTGACGCCATACGAGCAGGCCATCCGCCTCGCGCCGGAACACGACCGTCGAGCGCCACGCGTGCACCGCCCGCTTCTCAGCGCGGCTGCCCGTGCCGCGTCGCCGCGGCGTCGACGGCCTCGACCGACCGCGTCAGCCACGGACCGATATCCATCTCGTCGTACCGCACGAGCCGGCTCTTGCGCGCGCGGCGATACGCCCACCAGATCGCGACGAACAGCGGAATCCACACGTAGATCGACAGCACTTCCATCCAGTCGATACGGGCCGCGAAAAACGCCTGGTAATCCTGCCCGAGCGAGATCACGATGCAGATCGCAATCGCGAACAGCGGCCCGAACGGAAACCACTTCGCGCGATACGGCAATTGGTCGAGCCGGTAGCCCTGCTTCAGAAAGCCCTTGCGGAACCGGTAGTGGCAGACCGCGATGCCGAGCCATGCGATGAAGCCCGTGATGCCAACCGTATTGAGCAGCCACAGGTAGATGCGCTGGTTGTTGGTCAGCGAAGTCAGGAAGCACAGCCCGCCCACCGCCATCGTCGCGTACAGCGCGTTGCGCGGCACGCCGCCCGGCGACAGCGTCGCGAACATCGCAGGCGCACGCCCTTCGGCCGCGAGGTTGTACAGCATCCGCGTGGCCGCATACGTGCCGGAATTGCCGGCCGACAGCACGGCCGTCAGGATCACCAGATTCATCGCGCCGGCGGCGAGCGGGAAGCCCGCATGGCTGAACACGAGCGTGAACGGGCTCACGCCGATGTCGGTCACGTCGCTCTTCAGCAGGTTCGGATCGGTGTACGGCACCAGCAGGCCGATCACGAAGATCGCGAGCACGTAGAACAGCATGATCCGCCAGAAGATCTGCTTCACCGCGCGCGGGATCGTCTTGCGCGGGTTTTCCGACTCACCGGCCGTGATCCCGACCAGCTCGGTGCCGAGAAACGAGAATCCCGCGATCAGCGCGACGCTCATCATCGCGTGCACGCCGCCGACGAACGGTGCGTCGCCGGTCCTGAAGTTGCGCCAGCCGACCGGATGCCCGTTGCCGAGCAGGCCGGCCGCGATCAGCAAGCCCGCCGCGATGAACGCGATCACGGTGACGACCTTGATCAGCGAGAACCAGTATTCGGATTCGCCGAAGCCGCGCACCGACAGCGTGTTCAGCAGGAAGATCAGCACCAGGAACCCGGCGCCCCACCACACGCCCGGTACCGCGGGAAACCAGTAGCGCATCACGATCTGTCCGGCCACCAGCTCGATCGCGATCGTCACGGCCCAGCTGTACCAGTAGGTCCAGCCGAGCGCGACGCCGAAGCCTTCGTCGACGTACTTCTCGCCGTAAACCGCGAACGAACCCGACACCGGCATCAGTGCGGCCATCTCGCCGAGCCCGGTGACGACGAAGTAGACCATCAGCCCGATCGCAATATACGCGGCGATCGCGCCGCCCGGCCCCGCCTGCGCGACCGACGCGCCCGAGGCGACGAACAACCCCGTGCCGATCGAGCCGCCGATCGCGATCATCGCGATGTGGCGGCTCTGCAGCCGGCGCTTGAGCACCGTCCCGGACGGCGCGGCCGTCTGCGCTGCCGCTTGCAAAGCATCCATAGTGTTCACCCTGATTGGAATCGGGTCGACCAGATTGATTCGGAATACCAATCGATCGACCCGGTTATTCGCATCGAAACGGCCCCTGCCCGACCGGCCGCGCGTCCGATGCCGCCGGCCCGGACGCGCACTGCCGCGTCAGACGACGCTGCGCTTGATCGCCTGCAACTCGGCCGTCGTCACGATCTTCTCGATCCGGAACCGCGGGCTTTCGAGCCACACGTTCGCGATCCGCCGGTATTCGTCGAGATCCTCGCACGCGAGCCGCACGAGAAAATCGAACGTGCCGCTGACCAGCCAGCAATCGAGCACCGCCGGGTTGTTCCGCATCTCGTCCTCGAACGGTGCCTGCGAACGCCCGTGATCCGCCAGCACGATCTGCGCGATCACGACGATCGGCTTGGTCGCGCGCGGCGCCTTGATGACGGCGCGGTAGCCTTCGATCACGCCGAGCGCCTCGAGCCGTTCCACGCGCGCCTGGCACGGGCGCGGCGTGAGGTTCACGAGCTCCGACAGCTTCCGGTACGAAATCCGTCCGTCGGTGCGCAGGATGTCGAGGATCCGGAGATCGATCTTGTCGAGCTGCATCTTCTTGTCGGTCATCCGCGTTCGCTCCGGTCGGGTCATGGCAGGTGCGCGGCGGGTTTCCTCCCGTTCCGCGCGGGGCCACATTATCCGGCCGAAGCGGTCGCGCGCCAATCGGCTAGAACCGCAGCGACAGGCACGTCAGGCCGCCGTCCATCTTGCGGAATTCACTCGTGTCGATCACGTGCAGCGGCAGCCCGAGCGACTGAATCGCGTCGTGCACGCGCGGATAGCCGGCCGGCGTGATCAGCGTACCGTTCACACGCAGCGTGTTGCCCGCATATTCATCGGCGGCCGAGATCGCGATCCGGCGATAGTCGGCGAACGCCGGATGCGCGGCCAGCGCCTCGGTCACGAGCAGCGTGTCGTCGCCGAGCGCGTTGACGACCGACTTCAGGTGCAGGCCGGCGCCGACCGGCACCGCGACGACCGCGTAGCCGTAGCGCGACACCAGCGACTCGAACGCGGCGATGCCTTCGGCGTCCGTGCGGCCCGTCAGGCCGATGTAGAAGCGCTTGCCGACCTGCATCACGTCGCCGCCGTCGAGACGGCCGTCCTGCATCGGCAGCAGGTCGCGATGCGCGCCGAGCGCCGCTTCGATGTGCACCGTCTCGCCGCGCCGCGCGGGCGCGCCGGGGCGCGTGATCACCGCAAACTCAGGCGTGACGACCGCGACGTCCTCGACGAAGTGCGAATCGGGGAACGCCTCCAGCGGCGGCAGCTCGGTCAACTCGACGCCGAGCCCGCGCAGCGCGTCGCAGTACGCGTGGAACTGCGTGAGCGTCTTGTCGTAGTCGGGCGCGCCGAGCGTGGCGGTGGTGAGACCCGCGCCACAGGACGGCGCGGGACGGCGAACGATCGCTTGCGTGAATTGCATCGACTCCTCCATGGTCACGCTGCCCCCCGTGCGGCGCACGGGGCAGCTGCGTTGTGTCCGGACCATTATCGGAAGCCAAATTGCGCAATTCGCGTCGATTTCGCGGGCGCCCGCAGCCGATCGCGTCGAATTGCAGGCGGGCCGCAGCGGATTCGGCAGACGGCCAGCGGCAGCGGCGCGCCCGGCCGTTTCGGACGCGCCAATGAAAACACCCCGGCGGGATGACCCGTCGGGGTGTCGAGGCGTTGCGATTGCCGGACGCGAGCGGCCTGACGGCCGTTCGCGCCGCGCACGACTTAACGTGCGTTGATCGGCTTGGCTTCGCGCGGCGTGTCGCCGATGAACAGCTGACGCGGACGACCGATCTTCTGCTCGGGATCGGCGATCATTTCGTTCCACTGTGCGATCCAGCCGACCGTACGTGCCATCGCGAAGATACACGTGAACATCGACGTCGGGATGCCCAGCGCGCGCTGGACGATACCCGAGTAGAAGTCGACGTTCGGGTACAGCTTGCGCGACACGAAGTATTCGTCTTCCAGCGCGATCTTCTCGAGCTGCATCGCGAGCTTGAACAGCGGGTCGTCGTGCAGGCCCAGTTCGTTCAGCACTTCGTAGCACGTTTCGCGCATCAGCTTCGCACGCGGGTCGTAGTTCTTGTACACGCGGTGACCGAAGCCCATCAGCTTCACGCCCGAATTCTTGTCCTTCACCTGCTTGATGAATTCGGGGATGTTGTCCGGCGAACCGATCTGCTCGAGCATGTTCAGCGCGGCTTCGTTCGCACCACCGTGCGCCGGGCCCCACAGACATGCGATACCTGCTGCGATACAGGCGAACGGGTTCGCGCCCGACGAGCCAGCCAGGCGGACCGTCGACGTCGATGCGTTCTGCTCGTGATCAGCGTGCAGGATCAGGATACGGTCGAGTGCGCGGACGAGCACGTCGTTGACCTTGTACTCTTCGCACGGGTTCGAGAACATCATGTGCATGAAGTTCGCGCTGTACGACAGCGAGTTCTTCGGATACACGAACGGCTGGCCGATGCTGTACTTGTACGCCATCGCGACGAGCGTCGGCAGCTTTGCGATCATGCGGATCGCCGACACTTCGCGGTGACGCGGGTCGTTGATGTCGAGCGAGTCGTGGTAGAACGCGGACAGCGCGCCGACTGCAGCGACCAGGATCGCCATCGGGTGCGCATCGCGGCGGAAGCCACGGAAGAAGAAGTGCATCTGCTCGTGCACCATCGTGTGCTTCGTGACGGTGTCGACGAATTCCTTCTTCTGCGCTGCGTTCGGCAGTTCACCCTTCAGCAGCAGGTAGCAGCTTTCGAGGAAGTCGGCGTTTTGCGCGAGGTTGTCGATCGGGTAGCCGCGGTACAGCAGTTCGCCCTTGTCGCCGTCGATGTACGTGATCGCCGAATTACAAGCTGCCGTCGACATGAAGCCCGGGTCATACGTGAACTTGCCGGTCTGGCCGTACAGCTTGCGGATGTCGATTACGTCCGGGCCCATCGTGCCCTTGTAGATCGGCAGTTCGACGCTCGGCGAGTTGTCGCTGAACGATAGCGTGGCTTTAACATCAGACGGAGTCATGGCACATCCTCAATCGAAATAAAGAAACGGGATTCGATAACGGGCACAGCGCGTTACACCTTGGCGTTACACGTTGCGCAGCATCTCCAACAGCCGGTGGATATCCGGGCTGTTTAGGTCGCCCTCTGGTTCCTTGCGCGCGAGGAGCAAGTCCATCAGGTCGTTGTCGCTCAGATCGAGCAGGCGCGACAACGCGCCTACGTCTGCATCGGTGAGGTCATGCTCGTATCTGCTGAAGAAACGCTCGAAAATGATGTCGTTTTCCAGCAGACCCCGCCGCGCGCGCCAGCGGAGGCGCGCGCGACGGTGCGGGTCGGATTGATGCGATTCGTCGCTCATCAAACTTTAAACCGCGCGGCGAACCATCAGTTCCTTGATCTTGCCGATCGCCTTCGTCGGGTTCAGGCCCTTCGGGCAAACGTCGACGCAGTTCATGATCGTGTGGCAACGGAACAGACGGTACGGGTCTTCCAGGTTGTCGAGACGCTCGCCGGTGGCGGTGTCGCGGCTATCCGCGATGAAGCGGTAAGCCTGCAGCAGGCCGGCCGGGCCGACGAACTTGTCCGGGTTCCACCAGAAGCTCGGGCACGACGTCGAGCAGCTTGCGCACAGAATGCACTCGTACACGCCGTCGAGCTCGTCGCGTTCTTCCGGCGACTGGAGGCGTTCCTTCTCCGGCGGCGGCGCGTCGTTGATCAGGTACGGCTTGATCGAGTGATACTGGTTGAAGAAGTGCGTCATGTCGACGATCAGGTCGCGCACGACGGGCAGGCCCGGCAGCGGACGCAGCACGATCTTCTGCGGCAGGTCGTTCAGGTTCGTCAGGCACGCGAGACCGTTCTTGCCGTTGATGTTCATCGCGTCCGAACCGCACACGCCTTCACGGCACGAACGGCGGAACGACAGCGTCTCGTCCAGTGCCTTCAGCTTGACCAGTGCGTCGAGCAGCATGCGCTCATGCTTGATCTCGAGTTCGTACGTCTGCATGCGCGGTGCCGCGTCCTTGTCCGGATCGTAGCGGTAGACTTCAAAAATGCGTTTTGCCATTTCGGATTCCTTTGACTCGGCTTAGAACGTGCGCGGCTTCGGCGGCACGGATTCGACCGTCAGCGGCTTCATTTGAACCGGCTTGTAGTCGAGGCGATCGCCTTCGCTGTACCACAGCGTGTGGCGCAGCCAGTTGTCGTCGTCGCGGTGTTCGTAGTCGCTGTGCGCGTGTGCGCCGCGGCTTTCCTTGCGCGCTTCCGCCGACACCATCGTCGCGCGGGCGACTTCGATCAGGTTCTCCAGCTCGAGCGCTTCGACGCGCGCGGTGTTGAACACCTTCGACTTGTCCTTCAGGTGGATGTTTTCCACGCGGGCCTTCAGGCCGGCCATCTCGTCGACGCCTTCCTTCAGCAGTTTCGACGTGCGGAACACGCCTGCGTGCTTCTGCATCGTCGAACGGATGTCGTTCGCGACGTCCTGCGTGTACTCGCCCGAGCTCGACTTCTCGAGCTTCGCCAGGCGCGCCAGCGAGAATTCGCCTGCGTCGGCCGGCAGCGGCTTGTGTTCCTTCTGGTTCTTCACGTGCTCGACGATGTGGTTGCCGGCCGCACGGCCGAACACCACGAGGTCCAGCAGCGAGTTCGTGCCGAGGCGGTTCGCGCCGTGCACGGACACGCACGAGCACTCGCCCACTGCGTAGAAGCCGTTGACCGGATCCTTGTGACCGCGCGACGTGCCGACGACCTGACCGTGGATGTTGGTCGGGATGCCGCCCATCTGGTAGTGGATCGTCGGGACGACCGGGATCGGTTCCTTGATCGCGTCGACGTTCGCGAACTTCAGCGCGATTTCGCGGATCGACGGCAGACGCTTCATGATCGTCTCGGCGCCGATGTGCGACAGGTCGAGCAGCACGTGGTCCTTGTTCGGACCGACACCGCGGCCTTCCTTGATTTCCTGGTCCATCGAACGCGACACGAAGTCACGCGGCGCCAGATCCTTCAGCGTCGGTGCATAGCGTTCCATGAAGCGCTCGCCGTTCGCGTTGCGCAGGATACCGCCTTCGCCGCGCACGCCTTCGGTGATCAGCACGCCCGCGCCGGCCACGCCGGTCGGGTGGAACTGCCAGAACTCCATGTCCTGCAGCGCGATGCCCGAGCGCGCAGCCATGCCGAGGCCGTCGCCGGTGTTGATGAACGCGTTGGTCGATGCCGCGAAGATCCGGCCCGCGCCGCCGGTCGCGAACAGCGTGGTCTTGCCTTCCATGATGTAGACGTCACCCGTCTCCATCTCGAGGGCCGTCACGCCGAGCACGTCGCCTTCCGCGTCGCGGATCAGGTCGAGTGCCATCCATTCGACGAAGAACTGCGTCTTCGCTTCGACGTTCTGCTGGTACAGCGTGTGCAGCAGCGCGTGACCGGTACGGTCGGCGGCCGCGCAAGCGCGCTGGACCGGCTTCTCGCCGTAGTTCGCGGTGTGGCCGCCGAACGGACGCTGGTAGATCGTGCCGTCCGCGTTACGGTCGAACGGCATGCCGAAGTGTTCGAGTTCGTACACGACGTTCGGCGCTTCACGGCACATGAACTCGATCGCATCCTGGTCGCCGAGCCAGTCGGAACCCTTGATCGTGTCGTAGAAGTGGAAGTGCCAGTTGTCTTCGCTCATGTTGCCGAGCGACGCGCCGATGCCGCCCTGTGCGGCCACCGTGTGCGAACGGGTCGGGAACACCTTCGACAGCACGCCGACCGACAGGCCCGCGCGCGACAGTTGCAGCGCTGCGCGCAAGCCCGAGCCACCCGCGCCGACGATCACCACGTCGAACTTGCGGCGCGGCAGGGAAGTTTTGATTGCAGCCATTCTTTACACTCTCCAGAGAATCTGCGCGGCGTAGCCCGCACATGCGAGCAGCCAGACGATGGTCAGCGATTGCAGCAGCAGGCGCACACCGACGGGCTTCACGTAGTCCATCCAGATGTCGCGCACGCCGACCCATGCGTGGTAGAAGAGGGAAAGCAGCATCACGAAGGTCGCGAGCTTCATCCATTGCGCGGCGAAGATCGATGCCCAGCCTTCGTACGAGAAATCGTGCGCGCCGAAGAACAGGACGAGCAGAATGACCGTGTAGACCGCCATGATCGTGGCGGTGATGCGCTGCGCAAGCCAGTCGCGCAGGCCGTAGTGAGCGCCGACGACGAGGCGCTTCGAGCCGATTCGGTTATTGGCTGCCATTTTCTTAGAATGCTCCGAACAGTTTGAGTGCCATGGCGATCGTCAGGGCGATCGAGACGACAAAGACGACGACTGCCGTCCGCTTGCCGCCTTCCTTCGTGACGGCGTCGTGGTTGACGTCCATCAGCAGGTGGCGAATGCCGGCGCAGAAATGGTGGAAGAAGGCCCACGACAGTGCGAGGACGATCAGCTTGACGATGATGTTGGAGAGGAAAGCCTTGAAGACTTCGAAGCTGAGCTCGGACGTGAGGCTCTGGTCGAAGAGGAACAGCAGGAACGGCAGGAACAAGAACAGCAGCGCGCCGCTGACTCGATGGAGAATCGACAATATCGCTGCCAGCGGCATGCGATATTTCATCGTGATATCGCCGAATCCGATGTTCCGGTATTCCGGCCTCGGCTTTCTTACTGCATCAGTCATGCTAGACCCCTACTATGTTGTCACACTAATCCGCAATTTTAGCGCCTTTTTATATCGCGCTGCAGCGAAAGTCTGCTCTGGATCGTTACGCGAACGAGAATAAAGGCGGCCCGAAACGTGCTACGCGAGTGTGGAAAACGCGCATGCACGCTGCTTGTGCCGATACGTCGTCAGCTCAAGTCATTCTGATAGTAATACCCGGTTGTGACATACCAGCCGCGCCGCACTTCCACAGGCCGGTCTCCGTATGTATAGGACACGCGCTCGACCGACAGCAATGGAAATCCTGCCGGCACGTGCAGCAGGTCGGCCACCGCCGGCTCCGCCGCCACCGCGCGAATCTTTTCCGTCGCGCGGATCATCCGCGTGCCGAACTCCGTCTCGAACATCGCGTAGAGCGGCCCCTTGTACTCGCTCAGCCGCTCGAACGTAAGGCCGCGGAACATCGCGCCCGGCAGCCAGATCTCGTCGAGCACCGTCACCTCCTTCTCGAACTCCAGCAGGCGACGCACCTGCACGACCGGATCGGCCGGCTTCAGGTCGAGCTGCCGCGCGATCTCGGCCGGCGCGCGCAGGCGCCGGCATTCGAGCAGGCGGCTCACGTGCGGGTGCTCGGCACCGTCGTCGGCCAGAAGCCGCAGGAAGCGGAACTGCGCGCGATCTTCGTTGTGCGTTGCAACAAAAGTACCCTTGCCCTGCCGCCGGACCACGAGGTTTTCAGCGGCCAGCTCGTCGATCGCCTTGCGAACGGTGCCCTGGCTGACCTTGTAACGGGCCGCGAGCTCCACTTCGCTCGGAATGATCTCGCCCGGCTTCCATTCACCGGATTCGAGACTTTGCGTGATCAATGACTTGATCTGCTGGTATAACGGACTAAAGGTCGGCGACGGCGAAGCGACAGGCGTCGGCACGGAATCACCCGCGCCCGGCTGCCCTGGGCCGCCTGCGCCGTTCTGATTCGCGTTGTTCGCCTGGTTCGATGTCATGGCGCGCATTTCATCACAAACCGCGCTTTTCCGTCCACTCAAATTCCGCAAAACATCTGTCTTATATAAGACATATGATACCGTTTGACTTTGGGCCCGCCGGCTCCTACACTCCGGGTCGAGCAAGGGTTCGCGGGTGCAAATACGCGTCCCCGGCTACGTGCCACGGCCGTCTCCAGGTTCACCGCGTCTGCCTTTCGCGAGTCCTCCGCCCTGCTTCAATGCAACGCTACGCGTAACGCGCATAGAATGGCGTTTTGCCTAGCGTCCACCGCTTCACCCGTCCTGGAGATTTTCAATGGCTAAGCCCGCAAAGCGCGTTGCCGTCACCGGCGCCGCAGGTCAAATCGCTTACTCCCTGCTGTTCCGCATCGCGAACGGCGACCTGCTCGGCAAGGACCAGCCGGTCATCCTGCAACTGCTCGACCTCCCGCAAGCCCAAGCCGCCGTCAAAGGCGTCGTGATGGAACTCGACGATTGCGCGTTCCCGCTGCTCGCGGGCGTCGTGATCACCGACGATCCGAAGGTTGCATTCAAGGATGCAGACGTCGCGCTGCTGGTCGGTGCACGTCCGCGCTCGAAGGGCATGGAGCGCAAGGACCTGCTGTCGGCGAACGCCGAGATCTTCACGGTCCAGGGCGCTGCGCTGAACGAAGTCGCGAGCCGCGACGTCAAGGTGCTGGTCGTCGGCAACCCGGCGAACACGAACGCGTACATCGCGATGAAGTCGGCGCCGGACCTGCCGAAGAAGAACTTCACGGCCATGCTGCGCCTCGACCACAACCGCGCGCTGTCGCAGCTCGCGGCCAAGTCGGGCAAGCCGGTCGCATCGATCGAGAAGCTCGCCGTGTGGGGCAACCACTCGCCGACGATGTACCCCGACTTCCGTTTCGCGACCGTCGAAGGCGAATCGCTGCTGAAGCTGATCAACGACGACGTGTGGAACCGCGACACGTTCATCCCGACCGTCGGCAAGCGCGGCGCGGCGATCATCGAAGCGCGCGGCCTGTCGTCGGCAGCGTCGGCAGCCAACGCGGCGATCGACCACGTGCGTGACTGGGTCCTCGGCACGAACGGCAAGTGGGTCACGATGGGCATCCCGTCGGACGGCTCGTACGGCATCCCCGAAGACATCATCTACGGCGTGCCGGTCGTGTGCGAAAACGGCGAGTACAAGCGCATCGAAGGCCTGGAAATCGACGCGTTCTCGCGCGAGAAGATGGACGGCACGCTGGCCGAGCTGCTCGAAGAGCGCGATGGCGTCGCCCACCTGCTGAAGAACTAAGCAGCAAATCGCGTGACCGTGCCGCCCCCCGGGCGGCACGGTCAAGGCACAGGCGGCGGGGCCGGCATGCAGCCGGCGCCACCGCCCGATCCGATCCGCGCACGTTTTGCCGCCACAGGCGCCCCGCGCCGGCCCAGAACGCGCCCGAATCCGATTTTCTCCACGTTGATCCGCCTCCTTGACGTAGAAGAGATGTCCGCGCTCACTCCTGCACAAGTGCTGTACGACGGGGCGTCCCCGCCCGCGATCCTGCCCTGCTGCGATCACTACGCGGGCAGCGAGAAGCTGATCCGCAAGTCGCTCGCGCTCCAGGCCGAACTCGGCCCCGTATTCGACATCACGCTCGACTGCGAGGACGGCGCGGCCGTCGGCCAGGAAGCGGCGCACGCGCAGCTCGTCGCCGAGTTCCTCGGCGGCGCCGAGAACCGCTTCGGGCGGGTCGGCGTCCGCATCCACGACTTTTCCCATCCCCACTGGCGCGACGACGTGCGCATCGTGCTGCGCGCCGCGCGCGCGCCGGCCTACCTGACGCTGCCGAAGATCGCGAGCGCCGCCGACGCGGCCGAGATGGTCGCGTTCATCGAAGGCACCCGCCGCGAGCTCGGCCTCGCGCAGCCGATCCCGGTCGACGTGCTGGTCGAGACGCACGGCGCGCTCGCGCAGGCAGCTGCCCTCGCCGCGCTGCCGCTGGTCGGGACGCTGAGCTTCGGGCTGATGGACTTCGTATCCGCGCATCACGGCGCAATTCCCGATGCCGCGATGCGCTCGCCGGGCCAGTTCGACCACCCGCTGGTGCGCCGCGCGAAGCTGGAAATCGCCGCGGCGTGCCACGCGCACGGCAAGACGCCGTCGCACAACGTGACGACCGAGGTGCGCGACATGGGCGTCGTCGCCGGCGACGCGCGCCGCGCGCGCGACGAGTTCGCGTTCACGCGGATGTGGAGCATCCACCCCGCGCAGATCCGCCCGATCGTCGACGCATTCGCGCCGCGCACCGACGAGGTTGCGCTGGCCGCCGAGATCCTGCTGGCCGCGCAGGCCGCCGACTGGGGCCCGACGCGCCACGGCGATACGCTGCACGACCGCGCGAGCTACCGCTATTACTGGTCGGTGCTGCGCCGCGCGCGGGCGACCGGCCAGCCGGTGCCGGCCGAGGCCGCGCCGCTGTTCGGCCCGGCCGCCGGAGACGCGCAGTGAGCGCGCGCCGACACACGCATTTCATCGAATTCCGGGAGCGCAAACCCGCGATAGGTTTGCGAAACGACAAAAAACGTAACGGAGCCTGAAAACCTGAAATATGCGCGTCCAAATAGGTGAAAATAGCGGCCGCTGCGCGCTTCCGGGGCGCGTGCAGTTTCAAACCGGCCGGCAGCTTCGGCTGCCGGCCCTTGTCAACTGATTTTCGAAAGGTTCTGACTCCATGAAGAAACTCCTGATCGCTACCGCCATCGGCGCGTTGTCCGCCACGATGCTGGTGTCGGCACCGAGCGCGTTTGCCCAGGATACGGCGACGACTGCGAAGAAGACGGCCAAGCGCCCGGCGCCGGCCAAGCGCATCATTCCGCGCAGCAAGAAGGCCCAGGCACGTGCCGCGGCCAAGGTCGATCCGGTGCCGGACGGCGCAGTCAAGTGGGCGTGCAAGGACGGCCTGTCGTTCGACCTCGCCGGCGACATGAAGCGCGACCAGCTGGTCACGGTTCACTGGGCGAAGAAGAACTACAAGCTGCCGCGTCAGGCCACGACGACGGGCGCCGACACGTTCTACGATCCGGCCAACGGCTTCAAGCTGGTCGTCATCCCGAGCAAGGCGATGCTGTTCAGCGATGCGAACGGCGGCGAACGTCTCGCCGACGAGTGCGTGACGCCGGAAATGGCGCAAGGCGGCGCAGCGCCGACGCAATCGAACGAGCTGAAGCCGGTAACGAACTAAGCGCGTTCTCCCAGGCCCCTCGATGTCCGCCCCGGTCTCCAACGTCCGCCCCGCTCCGGATACGGTGCTCGTCGATATCGTCGACTACGTGCTGAACCCCGGCATCGACAGCGCGCTCGCGCTGGAGACGGCGCGTCATTGCCTGATCGACACGCTCGGATGTGGACTCGAGGCGCTGTCCTACCCTGCCTGCACCAAGCTGCTCGGCCCCGTCGTGCCCGGCACGAGCGTGCCGAACGGCGCGAAGGTGCCCGGCACGTCCTTCCAGCTCGATCCCGTCCAGGCCGCTTTCGACATTGGCGCGATGATCCGCTGGCTGGACTTCAACGACACCTGGCTCGCCGCCGAATGGGGTCATCCGTCCGACAACCTCGGCGGGATCCTGGCGACGGCCGACTGGCTGTCCCGCACGGCCGTCGCGGCGGGCAGGAAGCCGCTTGCCATGCGCGACGTGCTCGTCGCGATGATCCAGGCCCACGAGATCCAGGGCTGTCTCGCACTCGAAAATTCGTTCAACGCGGTCGGGCTCGACCACGTGCTGCTCGTGAAGGTCGCCTCGACGGCCGTCGTCGGCCGCCTGCTGGGGCTCACACGCGACGAGCTGATCAACGCGGTGTCCAACGCGTTCGTCGACGGCCAGGCGCTGCGCACCTACCGCCACGCGCCGAACACCGGTTCGCGCAAGTCGTGGGCGGCCGGCGACGCGACGTCCCGCGCGGTGCGCCTCGCGCTGATCGCGAAAACCGGCGAGATGGGCTACCCGTCGGCACTCACCGCGAAAACCTGGGGTTTCTACGACGTGCTGTTCGACGGGCAGCCGTTCCGCTTCCAGCGCCCGTACGGCACGTACGTGATGGAGAACGTGCTGTTCAAGATTTCGTTCCCCGCCGAATTCCATGCGCAGACGGCCGCCGAGGCCGCACTGCAGCTGCACGCGCAGCTCGCCGCGGCAGGCCGCACCACCGACGAGATCAGCCGGATCACGATCCGCACGCATGCGGCCGCGATCCGCATCATCGACAAGCAGGGCCCGCTCGCCAATCCGGCCGACCGCGACCACTGCATCCAGTACATGGTCGCCGTGCCGCTGCTGTTCGGCCGGCTGACCGCGGCCGACTATGAAGATTCGGTCGCCGCCGATCCCCGCATCGACGCGCTGCGCGCGAAAACCGTGTGCGTCGAGGATCCGCAGTTCACGAAGGATTACCATGACCCGGCCAAACGATCGATCGCGAATGCGCTGACGATCGAATTCGCGGACGGATCGAAGCTTGCCGAAGTAGCGGTCGAATACCCGATCGGCCATCAGCGACGCCGTGCGGACGGCATCCCGCTCCTGGTCGGGAAGTTCCGGACCAACCTTGCCCGCCGCTTCCCGGCAAAGCAGCAACAAGCGATTCTCGACGTGTCGCTGGACCAGGCAAAGCTCGAAGCGATGCCGGTCGATGAGTACGTCGACTTGTATGTGATATAGCCGTCATCTACAGGACTCTTTGTTTCCTAGCCTTAAACCCAGGAAAATCACCATGGCCCACAATCTCCACAAGACCCTCAAGGAATTCGACAGCGGTTCCGGCAAAGGCAAGTTCTACTCGCTGCCGCAGCTCGGCAAGGAACTGAAGACGAAGATCGAGCGCCTGCCGGTGTCGATCCGTATCGTGCTCGAGTCCGTGCTGCGCAACTACGACGGCAAGAAGATCACCGAAGAACACATCGAGCAGCTCGCGAACTGGAAGCCGACCGCGAAGCGCGTCGACGAGATTCCGTTCGTGGTGTCGCGCGTCGTGCTGCAGGACTTCACGGGTGTGCCGCTGCTCGCCGACATCGCGGCCATGCGCGGCGTCGCCGAGCGTTCGGGCAAGAACCCGAAGAAAATCGAGCCGCTGGTCCCGGTCGATCTCGTCGTCGACCACTCGGTCCAGATCGACTACTTCCGCCAGAAGGACGCGCTCGACCTGAACATGAAGCTGGAATTCCAGCGCAACAACGAGCGCTATCAGTTCATGAAGTGGGGCATGCAGGCATTCGACACGTTCAAGGTCGTGCCGCCGGGCGTGGGCATCGTCCACCAGGTGAACCTCGAGTATCTCGCGCGTGGCGTCCACAAGAAGGCGGACGGCGGCGACACCGTGTACTACCCGGACACCCTCGTCGGCACGGACAGCCACACGACGATGATCAACGGCATCGGCGTGGTCGGCTGGGGCGTGGGCGGCATCGAGGCTGAAGCCGGCATGCTCGGCCAGCCGGTGTACTTCCTGACGCCGGACGTCGTCGGCGTCGAGCTGAAGGGCAAGCTGCGCGAAGGCGTGACGGCCACCGACCTGGTGCTGACGATCACCGAAATGCTGCGCAAGGAAAAGGTCGTCGGCAAGTTCGTCGAGTTCTTCGGCGCAGGCACGAAGTCGCTGTCGCTGCCGGACCGCGCGACGATCGGCAACATGGCGCCGGAATACGGCGCGACGATGGGCTTCTTCCCGGTCGACGAAAAGACCATCGACTACTTCGAAGGCACGGGCCGCACGAAGGCGGAGATCGCCGCATTCGAGAACTACTTCAAGGCACAGAAGCTGTTCGGCATTCCGAAGGCCGGCGACATCGACTACACGAAGACGGTGACGCTCGACCTGGCAACGGTCGCCCCGTCGCTGGCCGGCCCGAAGCGCCCGCAGGACCGCATCGAGATCGGCAACGTCAAGTCGACGTTCACCGACCTGTTCTCGAAGCCGGTCGCGGAAAACGGCTTCGCGAAGAAGGCTGAAGACCTGGGCACGCAGTACACGACGAGCAACGACGTCGACGTGAAGAACGGCGACGTGCTGATCGCCGCGATCACGTCGTGCACGAACACGTCGAACCCGAGCGTGCTGCTGGCCGCCGGCCTGCTCGCGAAGAAGGCGGTCGAGGCCGGCCTCACGGTCGATCCGAAGATCAAGACCTCGCTCGCGCCGGGATCGCGTATCGTCACCGAGTACCTGACGAAGACGGGCCTGCTGCCCTACCTGTCGAAGCTCGGCTTCGAAGTCGCGGCGTACGGCTGCACGACCTGTATCGGCAACGCAGGCGACCTGACGCCGGAACTGAACGAAGCGATCACGAAGAACGACATCGTCGCGGCAGCCGTGCTGTCGGGCAACCGTAACTTCGAAGCGCGTATCCACCCGAACATCCGCGCGAACTTCCTCGCGTCGCCGCCGCTCGTCGTCGCATACGCGATCGCCGGCAACATCACGCGCGACCTGATGACCGAGCCGGTCGGCCAGGGCAAGGGCGGCCGCGACATCTACCTCGGCGACATCTGGCCGACGAGCGAGGAAATCCACGCCCTGCTCAAGTTCGCGCTGGACCCGAAGAAGTTCGAGGAAAACTACGCGAAGCTGACCAAGAAGGGCGACCTCTGGAGCAAGATCGAGGGCGAAACGGGCCAGGTCTACGACTGGCCGAAGTCGACCTACATCGCGGAGCCGCCGTTCTTCGGCAACGACTTCTCGATGGAACCGGCTGCGTCGATCCCGACCGTCAAGGGCGCGCGCGCGCTGGGCATCTTCGGTGACTCGGTCACGACCGACCACATCAGCCCGGCAGGCTCGATCAAGGAAGACTCGCCGGCCGGCAAGTGGCTGAAGGAAAACGGCGTGCAGAAGGCCGACTTCAACAGCTACGGCTCGCGCCGCGGCAACCACGACGTGATGATGCGCGGCACGTTCGCGAACGTCCGGATCAAGAACCTGATGATCCCGGCGAAGGCTGACGGCACGCGCGTCGAAGGCGGCCTGACGATTCACCAGCCGAGCGGCGAACAGCAGTCGATTTACGACGCGGCCATGCAGTACGTCGCAGCCGACACGCCGACCGTCGTGTTCGCGGGCGAAGAGTACGGCACGGGCTCGTCGCGCGACTGGGCCGCGAAGGGCACGCAGCTGCTCGGCGTGAAGGCCGTGATCGCACGCAGCTTCGAGCGGATCCATCGCTCGAACCTGGTCGGCATGGGCGTGCTGCCGCTGCAGTTCAAGGGCGCGGACAGCATTCAGTCGCTCGGCATCACCGGCGAAGAGACCTACGACATCGAAGGCCTCGGCGACGACTTCAAGCCGCAGCAGGACGTCACGCTCGTGATCAACCGCAAGAACGGCGAAACGACCCGCGCGCCGGTGCTGCTGCGCATCGATACGCCGATCGAAGTCGACTACTACAAGCACGGCGGTATCCTGCCGTTCGTGCTGCGCTCGCTGCTCGCAGCGTAAGCGTCCTGCTTTTGCAGGTGCCGCAGCCGCCTCACGGCGGTTGCGGCCGATTTGAATGCCCGACCTCGTGTCGGGCTTTTTTTTGGTTCATCGCGGGCCTCGCGGGCGTCGTAGCGCCGATCGCACGGCGGCGCCCCGCTTTCGCGGGACGTCACCCGCCGGCATCCGGCTCGCGCGTCACGCCGCCTTGCTACTGCGCGCCTTCGCGCCCGCGCCGGAACCTGATCGCGCGTTCTTCTTCAGATGCGTGCGGTTGTATTCGATCGCCGCACGCACGAGGCGCTTCAACGCCCGCTTGTCGATCCGGTCGCCTTCGAAGAAATCGATCGCACGCCGCGCATTGCCATCGAGACCGTCGTTGAACAACTGGTCGGGATCGGGCAGCTTCGCGCCGTGCATGAAGGTCAACTTCACCTTGCCCTTGTGCGCGTTCGCGACCGCGATCATCCCGTCGCACGACCACACGGGGCTGCCCATCCATTTCCATTCCTCGACGATGCCGTCTTCAGCAGCGAGGATCGTCTCGCGCAGCTCCGCGAATGTCTTGCCGCGCCAGTCGGCGATCCCCGCGATCAGCGCGTCGATGCGGGCCGACGGTTCCAGGTCCGATGCGCTCATGCCCGGGCCTCCTGGTCTTCGTCGGGACGCGCCAGCACCCGTTCGAGCGACTCGAAGAACCGCGCCCACCCGTGCTGCGCACCGCGGTACGCCTGCTCCTGATCGGTGCGGAAGCCGGCCTGCTCCATCCGCAGCAGCGTGCCGCGCGGCGTCGGCGTGAGCGTCCACGTGACGACGCTTTCGAGGCCGCAGGCTGCCCACGTATAGGACAGCGCGCGCTGTGGCTCGATCGTCAGCACCGTGCAGTCGACCGAACCCCAGTCCGCGCGAAAGCTGAACGCGCGGCCCGCGACGGGTTCGAAATCGCTCTTCATCAGCCACGCCTCGATCAGGTGCGGTTGCGTGAGCGCGCGCCAGATCTTCTCCGGCGGATGCGACAGTTCCCGTTCGACGACGACGGTACGCGTTTCGGTGGTAGCTTGGTTCATTACTGATCCATCCTCTTTAGCAGATCTTCGAGGGCATCGAACCGGTTCTGCCAGAAGCCGGCCATCTGGCTGGTCCAGTCGATCAATGGCGTCAGCGCCTGCGGCTGCGCGCTGTAGTGCGTCTGCCGGCCTTCGTGACGGTCGCTCACGAGCCCGGCCTGCTTCAGTACACCCAGATGCTTCGATACCGCCGGCTGCGACACGCCTGCATGCGCCGTCAGCGCGGCAACCGTCAGCTCACCCTCTTCGCACAGCCGCTCGAAGAGCGCGCGGCGCGTCGGATCGGCAAGCGTCCTGAACAGCATGTCGTGAGCGTTTTGCATGGTTGAATCCATAACCCCATGGTTATGAATCGAAGGATAGCGGCGGACCGGCGCACGTCAAGGAGGAATTTCGCGCATGTCGTCGTCCGATGCTGCCGCATGCGGCGTTCGTCGTGACGGGCCGCCCGGCGGCGAAACTGCCTGCAACGGACATCGGGAGCGCTTCGAGTCCGAGTCGCTGCCCGAATTCGAGCATTCCCTCTAATCCACTCACCCGATCCGCGAACCGAAAGCACGTTGCAAGACTCGGCAACGCGCTGTTCCACAGTTCGGGAAACGCTCCCGATCGACTGGCCCTGTTTTTGTGTATCCGCGCGTCCGGGCGTCGTCACGCCGACGCCGTGGCGGCGCCTGACCACATAGTGCGACGCGCGACGCGTCCACGCCCGATCGCCCGCGACGCGCTCGCGCGGCGATTCGCTCCGCAATCGCGCGCATTCCGATACCGCAACGAATGAGTCGTGCGTGCAAACGTCGTCGACCGTCGCACGGTCGCGCGGCGAACCGGTTCCCTGTGCCGGGGCGCGCTGCTGCATGCACGAACGACGCAGCACATGCGCGCGAGCATGCCGATGTCAGAACTGACAGCTATGGAAACTGGCAGCTACCTGAACGGCACCGACGCCCTACGCTCGTCACCGCTCGCGGCCCCACAAGGGCCGAGGGTTCCAGCAACGTCGTCTCTCCTAAAAAGGACTCCCGATGAAAAGGAACGCCTGGTTTTCCTTTCCCCTTCCGTCGCCCCGCCGCCTCGCGTGCGCGTGGCCGCTCATGGTCGCCGCCGGCGCGGCGCATGCGACGACGGACTGGGTCGACACCCACACGAAGGCCTTTCTGACCGGCCCGCAGTTGATGGCGCGCAGCGCGGCGCCGTCGCTCGAACTCGCGGCCGGCGAGACGGCCGACGTCGTCGTCAGCCTGAAGCTGCGCAACGCCGCGCAGCTCAAGCAACTCGCGCACGACGTGAACCGGCCCGGCAATGCGCATTACCGCCAGTACCTCACGCACGAGCAGTTCCTCGCCAGCTACGCGCCGACCGACGCGCAAGTGAAGTCGGTCGTCGACTATCTGCGCAAGAGCGGCTTCGTGAACATCGAGGTCGCGCCGAACCGGCTGCTGGTGTCCGCACGCGGCACGGCCGGCACGGTGAAGAGCGCGTTCAACACGTCGCTCGTGCGCTTCCAGTACGCTGGCCGCTCGGGCTTCGCGAACGCCTCCACCGCGCAGGTGCCGCGCGCGCTCGGCGACGTCGTCGGCTCGGTGCTCGGGCTGCAGAACGTCGCGCGCGCACGGCCGATGCTGCGCATCGGCAACGTCGCGAAGGCGCAGGCACTCGCGGCCGGCACGGCCACCGGCCACTATCCGAAGGAATTTCCGGGCCTCTACAACGCGACCGGCGTGCCGACCGCGGCCGGCGTGAGCGTCGGCATCATCACGATCGGCGGCGTGTCGCAGACGCTGCAGGATCTGAAGCAGTTCACGTCGAGCAACGGCTACGGCGCGGTCTCGACGCAGACCGTCAAGACCAACGGCACCGGCACGACCGGCAGCTACAGCGACGACCAGGACGGCCAGGGCGAATGGGATCTCGACAGCCAGTCGATCGTCGGCTCGGCCGGCGGCCAGGTCGGCAAGCTCGTGTTCTACATGGCGGACCTCAACGCCGCCGGCAACACGGGACTCACACAGGCGTTCAACCGCGCGGTGTCGGACAACACCGCGAAGGTGATCAACGTGTCGCTCGGCTGGTGCGAGACCGACGCGAACGCGGACGGCACGATCGACGCCGAGGAGCAGATCTTCACGACGGCCGCCGCGCAAGGCCAGACGTTCTCGGTGTCGTCGGGCGACGAAGGCGTATACGAGTGCAACAACCGCGGCTATCCGGACGGCGCGAACTACACGGTGTCGTGGCCGGCCGCGTCGCCGCACGTGCTCGCGATCGGCGGCACGACGCTGTACACCACGTCGGCGGGCGCGTTCTCGAACGAAACGGTATGGAACGAAGGCCTCGACGCCAACGGCAAGCTGTGGGCGACGGGCGGCGGTGTCAGCACGGTCCTGCCGGCGCCGGCGTGGCAATCGGGCAGCAATCGTCAGTTGCCCGACGTGTCGTTCGACGCCGCGCAAAGCACGGGCGCGTACATCTACAACTACGGCCAGTTGCAGCAGATCGGCGGCACGAGCCTCGCTGCACCGATCTTCACCGGCTTCTGGGCGCGCCTGCTCGCGGCGAACGGCACGACCCTCGGCTTCCCGGCCGGCAAGTTCTATGCGGATATCCCGTCGAACCCGTCACTCGTGCGCTATGACGTCGTGTCGGGGAACAACGGCTATCAAGGGTATGGCTACAACGCGGGCACCGGCCGGGATCTGACGACGGGCTTCGGCAGCCTGAACATCGCGAACCTCAACAAGCTGATCCAGACCGGCGGCTTCTGAGCGTAACGTGAAGGACGGCGCGTGGCAGTCGTTCGCCGCGCGCCGCGCCGACACACTCGCGGGCCGCGGGCTCGCACGGAACCCTACTCCGTCGCGCGCTCCTTCACCGGTGCCGCCGCGGCCGACGCCCCGGCCCGATGCGATGGCGCGAAGAGTCGCAGCCCGCTCGCCACGCTCGCGGCACCGGCAAAGCCGGCGCCGAGCATCAGCGCGAGCGTCGGGCCGTGACGCCCCGCGATCCCGAACGACAGCGCGACGAGCGCCGCGCCGGTCGCCTGCCCGATCAGCCGCGCGGTCGCGATGATCCCGCTTGCGCCGCCGCTGCGTTCGGGCGGCGCGCTCGACATCAGCGCCTTCAGGTTCGGCGACTGGAAGAAACCGAAGCCCGCGCCGCACAACATCATCCGCCAGCCGATGTCGACTACGTTCGGCGCCGTCGGCAATGCCGCGAGCGACACCATCCCCGCGCTCAGCAACGCGAGCCCGATCGCGCCGAGCAACCCGGGCGGATAACGATCGGACAGCCGGCCCGCGATCGGCGCGGCCAGCGCGACGATCGCCGACCACGGCGTCATCAGGAACCCCGTCTCGACCGCGCTGCGATGCAGGACGGTCTCGAAGTAGAACGGCAGCGACACGAACGCCAGGCCCTGTGCGGCGAACGCGCACACGGCCGTCAGCGCGGACAGCGTAAACACGGGCCGGCGGAACAGGTCGACCGGCAGCATCGGCGCCGGGTGCCCGGCCTGGCGGCGGATCAGCAGCCAGCCGAACGCGAGCGCGACGGCGGCGGCCGCGAGCACGATGGACAGCGGCCCGCGCTGCGCGAATTCACCGAGCGCGAAGATCAGCGACGCGAACGTGATCACGTTGAACAGCGCGGCAATCGGATCGAACGCATGCTTGCCGCGCGCCGTCTGCGGCAGCGACGGAATCGCCACCGCGAGCGCGATCACGCCAAGCGGCACGTTCACCGCGAACAGCCACGGCCACGCAGCAACGGACAGGATCAGCGATGCGATCGTCGGCCCGATCGCGAACGACACACCGACGACGAGCGCGTTGAAGCCGACGCCGCGCCCGAGCCGGTGCGCGGGAAACAGGTTGCGGATCAGCGCGACGTTCACGCTCATGATCGCGCTCGCGCCGAAGCCCTGCACGATGCGCGCCGCCGTCAGCTGCGGCAGCGTCGCGGCGAGCGAACAGGCCAGCGAGGCGAGCGTGAACACCGCGAGGCCCGCGATATACACGCGCTTGTGGCCGACGATGTCGCCAAGCGACGCGAACGGCAGCAGCGTGGCGACCATCGCGAGCTGGTAAGCGTTGATGATCCACACCGACGCGGCGGGCGATGCATGCAGGTCGGCGGCGATTGCGGGCAGCGCGGTGTTCGCGATCGCGGTGTCGAGCGTCGCGAGCGCGACGGCCAGCAGCACGGCGGACATCGCGCGCCAGTTGACGGCCGGCTCCCGGGTGCCGGCGGGGGAAGCGAATTCGGACAAGATGAGGCTCGGCTGACGGGCGACGCGCGGCGTCGCGGATTGAGCGGCGCGGCAACGGCGGCTCCGTGCAACAGCAACGGAACGCGCGGCACCGCGAGCCGTATTGTTGCAGAGCCGCATCGAACGTGCAGGCGAGCGCGTCGTCAGTCAGCGAAACGAAAGCTTCGGCGTGCCGCGTCGAGTACGCGCCATCGTTGAATACGCAACGATCAATGGTCGGGCAGCGGGCCGAACGGCGCCCGCCCCGCCGTCACGACACCGCGCGCCGCGCGTTGCGGCCGCGCAGCCATTCGAGCGCGAGCAGCAGGCTCGTCGAGAAAATGATCAGGATCGTCGCGAGCGCGGCGATCGTCGGGCTGATGTTCTCGCGGATGCCGGTGAACATCTGGCGCGGCAGCGTCGTCTGGTCGGCGCCCGCGAGGAACAGCGTGACGACGACCTCGTCGAACGACGTCGCGAACGCGAACAGCGCGCCCGACATCACGCCCGGTGCGATCACCGGCAGCGTCACGCGGAAGAACGTCGTGACGGGATTCGCGCCGAGCGACAGGCTCGCGCGCACCAGGTTCTGGTTGAAGCCCTGCAGCGTCGCGGCCACCGTCGTCACGACGAACGGCACGCCGAGCGCCGCGTGCGCGGCGATCAGCCCCGTGTAGGTATTCGCGAGCCCGAGCGGCGCGAAGAACAGGTACATGCCGACGCCGACCACGACGACCGGCACGATCATCGGCGACAGCAGCACCGCCATCAGGAGCCCCTTGCCGCGAAAGTCCGCCTTCGTGAGGCCGATCGCGGCGAGCGTGCCGAGCACGGTCGCGACGATGGTCGCCGACGGCGCGACGATGAAGCTGTTCTTCGCGGCCATCCGCCACTCGTCCGACGCGATCAGGTTCTCGTACCAACGCATCGAGAAACCCGGGATCGGATAGACGAGGAACGTGCTCGACGAAAACGACAGCGGCACGATCGCGAGCACCGGCAGGATCAGGTACAGCAGCGTCAGCACGACGAGCACGCGCAGCGCGACATACCACGCGCGCTCGACGAACGACATGTGCGGCGCGAACAGCGGCCTGGCGAGTTTCATGGTCGGCATCCCCTTCCTGTTTTCCTGTGCCCGGCGCTCAGCCGAGGCTCACGTTGGTGCGCGTGAAGCGCCCGTACACCGCATACAGCACCAGCGTCGCCGCGAGCAGCAGCCCGCCGAGCGCGCACGCCATGCCCCAGTTGATCGTCACGTTCGTGAAGTACGCGACGTAGTAGCTGACCATCTGGTCGTTCGGGCCGCCGAGCAGCGCAGGCGTGATGTAGTAGCCGATCGCGAGGATGAACACGAGCAGCGCACCCGCACCGACGCCCGGATAGGTCTGCGGCACGTACACGCGCCAGAACGCGGCGAACGGATGGCTGCCGAGCGACACGGCCGCGCGCTGGTAGGTCGGCGGGATCGACTTCATCACGCTGTAGAGCGGCAGGATCATGAACGGCAGCAGGATGTGCGTCATCGAGATGTACACGCCGACGCGGTTGAACAGCAGCGTCAGCGGATGCGAGATCAGCCCGCTGCCGATCAGCGCCGTGTTGATGAGCCCTTCGCTCTGCAGCAGCACGATCCACGCAGCGACGCGCACCAGTACCGAGGTCCAGAACGGAATCAGCACGAGGATCATCACGAGGTTCGCGCGGCGCTCCGACAGCGTCGAAATCCAGTACGCGAGCGGATAGCCGAGCAGCAGCGCGAACAGCGTGACCGCGACGCCGATCACGAACGTGCGGCCGAAGATCGCTAGATAGATCGACTGGTCGGGATCGGCCTGCACGATCTGGCCGAAGCCGTCCTGCTTGTGGTCGAGCGCAGCGAGCAGGTAGAACGGCGACAGCTGGCTGCCGTTCTTCGCGATCGCCTGCCAGTACGCGGCGTCGCCCCAGCGCGAATCGAGGTCGATGATTTTCTCGCGCGTCTGCGCGGGCGTCAGCACCGCGTCGTTGTCGCCCTTCAGCGGCATCGCGCGCGCCGTCTTCGCGACGAGCGAGCGATAGCCGGGAATCTCGGTGTTCAGGCGCCGTGCCAGCGCACCCATCGCCTCGCTGTCGGCCACCTTCGTCATGTCGGCCGCGAGCGCGACATAGGCGGCATCGGCTGGCGGTGCCTTGCGGTCCCAGCCCGACAGCGCGGCGATCGTGTTCGGCAACGCGGTCGCGATCTCGGGGTTCTGCACCGCGCGCGTGAGCAGCGTGCCGATCGGCACGACGAAGATGAGCAGCAGGAAGATCGCGAGCGGCGCGATCAGCAGCAGCGCCATCGTGCGCTTGCGGGCCTCGGCGGCCTTCAGCTCGCGCTTGAGCGCGGCTGTCGACGGCGAGGAAGGAGCGATCGTCATCGTGTTCAACGGTTCTCTCCGGCCGGGCTCGATCCGGCGGAATGCCGCGCGACGCGTCAAGCGCGCCGCGCGGCCGGTTGCATCAGGACACCTGAACGGCTGTTACTTCGTCGCCCACGCGGCGAAGCGCTGCTCGAGCTCGTCGCTGTGGTCGGTCCAGAAGCCGATGTCCTCCAGTACCGCGTTCTTGCCGTTGGCCGGCGAGTTCGGCAGGTTCGCGAGCGTCTTCGCGTCGAGCGACTTGATCGCCGCGACGTTCGCGGGGCCGTACGCGATGTGCTGCGCATAGCCCTGCTGCGGCTTCGGCGTCAGCGTGTACGCGATGTACTGCTCGGCGAGCGCCTTGTTCGGCGAGCCCTTCGGAATCGCCCAGTAGTCGAGGTCGTAGATGCTGCCGTTCCACACGACCTTCAGGTTCTTGCCTTCCTTCTGCGCGGCGTCGATGCGGCCGTTGTACGCGGTCGACATCACGACGTCGCCGGCCACCAGGAACTGCGGCGGCTGCGCGCCCGCTTCCCACCACTGGATGTACGGCTTCAGCTCGTCGAGCTTCTTGAACGCGCGGTCCTGGCCGGCCTTCGTGCCGAGCACCTTGTACACGTCCTTGGTCGCGACGCCGTCGGCCATCAGCGCGAACTCGAGGTTGTAGCGCGCGCCCTTGCGCATCCCGCGCTTGCCGGGGAATTTCTTCACGTCCCAGAAATCGGCCCAGCCGGTCGGCGCGGTCTTCAGCTTGTCCGCGTTGTACGACAGCGCGGTCGACCACACGAAGAAGCCGACGCCGCACACCTGCGGCGATTCCGGAATCAGGTCGGACTTCTTCGCGATCTTCGACCAGTCGAGCTTCTCGTACAGCCCTTCGTCGCAACCGCGGTTCAGGTCGCCCGATTCGACTTCCACCACGTCCCAGTTGACGTGCTTCGCCTCGACCATCGCCTTCACTTTCGCCTGCTCGCCGTTGTACTCGACGGCCGTGACCTTGTTGCCGGTCGCCTTCTCGAACGGCTGGTTGAACGCGGCCTTCTGCGCGTCGCCGTTCGCGCCGCCGAAGTTGACGACCGTGAGTTCGGCCGCCGTGGCCGATGCGCCGACGACGGCGAGCGCCAGTGCGAGCGCGGTGCGACGCGCGGTAGAGCTTGCTCCGTTCATGATGGTTCCTCTGCTCTCGTGGTGGAAGTAGTCAGTTGTTGTTGACGACGTGCTGCGGAAAATCGGGAAAACCCCGGGTCAATCAGGTGAACACGCGCAGGTGCTCGGGCGCGAATGCGAGCGATACCGGCGCGCCGGGCGAGAACGCGTCGAGCGCGCCCGTGCCGAGCGGCACCTTCACGAAGCATTCATCCTGGCCCGGCAGCGCGCAGCGCATGCGCACGTGATCGCCGAAATAGATGAGGCTGCGCGCCTCGCCGGTCACGCGGTTCGCGGTGCCGTTTGCATGCCCGTTCGCGAGGCTCATGCGTTCGGGGCGGATGCAGGCGACGGCTGGCGCGCCTTCGGCCGCGTCGCCGATGCGGCGGCCGACGAGCTGCGTGCCGTCGTCGAGCCGGAATTCGCAGAATTCGCCGTCGACGCGCGCGATGGTGCCGCGCAGCCGGTTGCTGTCGCCAATGAAGTTCGCGACGAATTCGTTGCACGGCGATTCGTACAGGCGGTCGACGGTATCGAGCTGCTGCACGATGCCCTTGTCGAACACGGCGACGCGATCGGACATCGTCAACGCCTCGCCCTGGTCGTGCGTGACGTAGACGAAGGTCACGCCGAGCTTCTCGTGCAGTGCCTTCAGTTCGTACTGCATGTGCTCGCGCAGCTGCTTGTCGAGCGCGCCGAGCGGTTCGTCCATCAGCACCAGCTTCGGCTCGAACACGAGTGCGCGCGCGAGCGCGATGCGCTGCTGCTGGCCGCCCGACAACTGCGCCGGATAGCGCTTCGCGAAGCGTTCCATCTGCACCATCTTCAGCGCGTGCGCGACGCGCTCCGTGCGCTCGGCCACCGACAGCTTGCGCACCGTCAGCGGATACGCGACGTTCTGCTCGACCGTCAGGTGCGGAAACAGCGCGTAGTTCTGGAACACCATGCCGATGTTGCGCTTGTGCGGCGGCACGGTGTTCAGCAACTCGCCGTCGAGGCGGATCTCGCCGCCCGTCGGGAATTCGAAACCCGCCAGCATCATCAGGCAGGTGGTCTTGCCCGAGCCCGACGGCCCGAGCAGCGTCAGGAATTCCCCTCGGTGGATGTCGAGGTCGAGCGATTTGACGACCAGCGTCTCGCCGTCGTAGGTCTTCCGCACGCCGCGAAAGCTGACGATCACATCATCGGACTTCATCGTGGCTGTCCCCTTGCTGCGCGACAAACGTTTATGAATGCCCCCAAACCTGTCGCTGCGCGCCAGGCCCCCCGAGGGGGTCAAGAAAACGTGGGGCGGCCCGGCGCTTTCTTGTGAGATGGACCCACTATACGGTGCGCACGGTTCTATACTAGGGAACCATTTCAATATTCCTAGTAGGACCACTTTGGATACCGTGATCCTCGCCGACTGGCTCTCCGCCCGTCTCGACCGCAGCTCGTCCGAGCCGATGTACCGGCAACTGCTGCAACAGATGCAGCAAGCCATCCTCACCGGGGAATTGGGGCCAGGCACAAAACTGCCGAGTTCGCGCACGCTCGCGGCCGACCTGTCGATTGCACGCAATACCGTGCTGCACGTGTACGACCAGCTGACGGCCGAAGGCTACGTGCTGACGACGACCGGCAGCGGCACCTACGTGGCCGATACGCGACCGGACGCCGCCGCGATCCACGCGCCGGGCGCGGCGGCGGTGCCGTCGTCCGGCGCCGGTGCGACGCCGCTGCCGGACGCGCAAGGCGGCCTGTCGATGCGCGGCCGGCAGTTGATCGAGCACGCGGGCGTGTCGCGACGCCAGTGGGGTGCGTTCATGCCGGGCGTCCCGGACGTGTCGGAATTCCCGAGCCGCACATGGAGCCGCCTGCAGGCGCGCTTGTGGAAGGAAGCGAATCCCGAACTGCTGACCTACGCGCCGGGCGGCGGCTACCGGCCGCTGCGCCGCGCGCTCGCCGACTACCTGCGCGTCGCGCGCTCGGTCAAATGCACGCCGGACCAGGTGATCATCACGACCGGTATCCACCAGTCGATCGACCTCGCGGTGCGGCTGCTGTCCGACATCGGCGACCGCGCGTGGGTCGAGGAGCCGTGCTACTGGGGCGTGCGCAGCGTGCTGCAGGCAACCGGCCTCACGCTCGCGCCGGTGCCGGTCGACCAGGAAGGGCTCGATCCGCGCGCGAGCGACATGCAGCATCCGCCGCGGCTCGTGCTCGTCACGCCATCGCATCAGTATCCGCTCGGGATGGTGATGAGCCTCGCGCGCCGCCGGATGCTGCTCGAGTACGCGCGTCAGCACCGCTGCTGGATCATCGAGGACGACTACGACAGCGAGTTCCGCTACGGCAGCCGCCCGCTCGCGTCGCTGCAGGGGCTCGACGACGGCGGCCGCGTGATCTACGTCGGCAGCCTCGGCAAGATGCTGTTCCCGGGCCTGCGGATGGGCTACATGGTCGTGCCCGAGCATCTGGTCGACACGTTCCGCACCGGGCTGTCGGAGCTGTACCGCGAGGGCCAGCTGATGCAGCAGGCCGTACTCGCCGAATTCATCATGGACGGACACCTGACTTCGCACGTCAGGCGGATGCGCACGCTGTACGGCGAGCGCCGGCAATTGCTGATCGATGCGATCCGTGCGCGCTTCGGCGATGCGCTGCCCGTGATGGGTGACGAGGCCGGCCTGCATCTGGTGCTCGGGCTGCCCGACACGTGCGACGATCGCGCGGTCACGCAAAGCGCGTTCGACGCGGGCGTGATCGTCCGTCCGCTTACCAGCTACTACAGCAGCCTCGACACCGCGCGGCAGGGCCTGCTGCTCGGCTATGCATGCGTCGCGCACGAAGGCATCGGACCCGCGTTCGACACGCTTGCCGATACCATCGAGCAGCATCTGCCGCGCGACATCACGCGCGCCGCATAGGGCCGCACGAGACCGGCCGCACGCGGCGACGCCCGCGTCATTGCGCGCTGCCGGCCGCGCGATCGAGCGATGCCGCGCGCACGGCTTCGCCGGGCTTCGTGAACACGCGTTGCCGCAGCGCGGCGATCTGCGTATCGCGGTCCTGCGGCGACAACCCGGCCGATTCGATCTGCGCACGCTGTGCCGCGTAGTCCGCATAGCGGCTCTGCCACGATGCGTCATCCTGCTGCATCTGCGCGACGCGCGCCGCGGCGTCGCGGCCGAGCGTCTGCGTCAGCTGCGCGCGCATCGCATCGGGTGTCGCCCCGCTCTTCTGCAATTGCGCGATCTGGTCGATCGCGGCACGCTGCCGGTCGATCCGCTGCTGCGCCGCCCGTTCGTCGGCCGGCATCTGCTGCTCCAGCGCCGCGAGCCGCTCGGCCTTCTGTGCATCGGTCAATGAGCGATCCTGAGTGATCTTCAGCCGTGCGAGGTCGTAGCGCTGCCGCCACTGCTCCGCACCGAAGAACGGCTGGCTCCAGTCGCCGAGCGTGCGGTACGCGATGGACGCGCGCTGATCGAGTGCGAGCTGCAACGCGCCCAGGTCGGACTTGTCGACCGCGCCGGCATCGCGCAGTTTCGCGAGCGCGTCGAGATACGCGCGATAGCGGTGCCACACGTCGAGCGCCTCGACCTGCGCAGCCGTACCGTCGAGCTGCGCGGCGATCTCGCGCACGACGAACGCATCGAGCGCGGCCGCGCTCAGGTCGCTCTGCGCGGTCAGGCAATAGTCGAAGAAATCGCGTACCGCGCGCGACTTCGCGAGATGGCCGCCGGCATCGAGCGGCAGCCGCGGCGCGCTGGAACCGGCCAGCGACGGCGGCAGGCCCGCACTCGCCGGCACGGCGGCCTGCGGTGCGGCGGCCGGCACGCCGCCCGCCGCTGCCATGTCCGTTGCGTCACCGGCGGCACCCGACCCGCGATGCCATCCCGCCCCGCTCCACATCGCGACGCCGGCGATCGCCGCCAGCCCCACGACACCGTAGACCGCTGCGCGCCGCGCCAGCGGCGCGCGCCCTTCACGAGCCGTCATCGATTACACGCCCGCGAGCTGCAGCCGGTTCGCATGCGTGCGGATCACCGCGACCGGATCTTCCGCGTACGCGCCGCGCACGCCGAGCAGCTGGTTGATCTCGTCGATGTGGTTCCACTTGTAGCTCGTGCTCAGCACCTTGCCGTACAGCGCGCTGCACTTCGACACGAGCCCGTCGTTCTGGCCCGACCCGCGGTTGATCATCACCGTGCCGGTGCCGAACAGCGCGAGCGTCGACGGATCGAGGGCGTTTGCGGGATCGACGAGCGGAATGGTGCTCATGTCCTGCGCACCCGTCACGCCGAACAGCGAAAGCGTCGGCTGGATCGCCGTGCCGGCCCACGAATACAGCAGATGCGTGTTGCCGCCGACCGTTTCCGTCGGTGCGCCGGTCTGGCAGCTGCCCGGTACACCCAGGCCCGCGCTCGGATAGTTCTGGTTGTAGGTCGCCGCCTGCGCGGTCGTCAGCGTCTTCAGCGATGCGAGCGCGTCCTGGTTCGTGTTGTGACTGCTGCTCGTCAGGATCCCGAACACATTGACGAACGCCGAGATCACCGTCGACGACAGCCCGGTCGGATCGTACGCGAGCACGCTCTGCACGAAGTCCGCGAACTCGGAGCCGCGATGCGGCGTGCCGATCGTCGTCACCGACGCGACGAGATCGGGCGCGACGGCCGCGACATAACGCGACGTCAGCCCGCCCTGGCTGTGGCCGACGAGATTGACCTTGGTCGCCCCCGTCGCGGCGAGTACCGTCTTCACGTAGGCGAGCAGCTGTTCGCCGCGCCCGTTCGGGCCGTCGTCGCTCTGGAAGCCCGACAGGTTCGCGACGTAGACGGTCGCGCCATGCTGCTGCAGATCCTCCTGGATTCCGTACCAGTACTCGAGCACGCCGGCATACTTGTCGGTGCCCGTGAGCCCGTGCACGAGGATGATCGGATAACGCGTCGCCGCGTAGTTGTCGGCGGGCGCGGTCGCCGCCATCGCCGAGTGTGTCGTCGCGAGCGTCATCAGCGCGGTCGTCCCCGCGAACGGTGCGACGCTCATCGCACATGCCACTGCCCCCGCCATTACCCTGGAACGCATCGATCTGGCCATGCATGTTCTCCTGATTATTGTGCTGCCGGTGCGAATGACACCGGATCGACACGCACGCTGCATCGCGCGCACCGTGTGCGTCGAATGCGGGAGTGAATCACGAGTCGCGAACGTTTGCGCCCTGACTAGATACGGTTCTCTAATCGGTTGACGCAACCCGCCCGTTCGGGCGGGGCCGCCTTCACACGCGCGCATGCTGCAATGCACACGCGCCGTGCGCTACAGCTTCGCGCTCACGCGTACCCATGCGGTCCGGCCCGGTTCCATCACCGGTGCGTTCGCCGGATAACCGAAGCCCGCGTTGCCGGCGAGGTTCAGGTGCTCGGTGTAGGCCTTGTTCAGCACGTTGTCGACGCCGATCGAGATCTGCACGGTCTTGCTGACGTTGTATTGCGTATGCAGCGACAGCACGCCGAATCCGGCGCTCGGGCCGAAGTCCTTGCCGACCACGTTGCCCTCGTTCAGTGCATAACGATGCTGCGGCGCAACGATCCGCCACAGGCCGCCGGCCGACCATGCGCCGCGCGCGTATTCGAGCCCGATGCGTGCCTCGAGCGGCGGCATCTGCGGCAGCGGATCACCGCTTGCCACGTTGCGCCCCCACGCATACGCGAGCGACGTGTCGACGCGCAGCGGCGCAACCGGCCGCCACGACACGCCCGCTTCGCCGCCCATGATCTGCGCGTTGACGTTGGTCGCCTGCGTGGTCGGGCCCATCATGCCGGCCGCGTAGTTGAACAGGATGAAGTCCTGCACATACCCCGCGTACGCCGACACCCATGCATCGAACCGGTCGCTCTTGTACTGCGCGCCGATGTCGATCTGCGTGGTCTTCTCCGGCTGCACCGCCGAGAACGCGTTGACCGAACCGGCCGGCCCGCGCGTCGCGGAGAACAGTTCCCAGTAGTCGGGATAACGTTCCGCATGACCGATCCCCGCGTACCACGTGACGGGCAGCGACGCGAGATCGCGCTCGTAGCGCACGAAGCCGCTCGGCAACACGCGCGAGCGATCGTCGTCGAAGGTCGGGTTCGGCTTGCTCATCATCATCCCGCTCTTCATCGCGCGCTTGTCGCGAGCGCTCGCATAGTCGACGCGCGCGCCGCCGATCACGCGCGACACGTCGCTCGCATACCACGTCAGCTCGCCGAACGCGCCCGAGTTCCACATCGTCGCCTGCGCGTCCCACGGCTGGTCGCGGTAGTTCTGCTGCCCCATCGACGAGCGCCAATCGAGCCGGTTCGATTGCGCGTCGACACCGGTCACTAGCTTGAAGTCGTCGCCGAAACGGAACGTCGCGGCCGCGCGCGCACCGACGGTGCGGCGCCGCACGTCGGCCGCCATCCGCATCGGCATGCTGCTGGTCGGGTCGGGCTGCCGCAACGTGTAGTTGTCCATCACGTGATCGGCCTCGTTGTAGTACACGCGCGCCTCGATCCGGTCCAGCACGTCACCGAGGTGCCGCTTGTCGAACGACAGCCCGACGGTCTCGCGGCGGAAGTGCGCACCGTCCATCCCGCGGCCCGCGTAGCGCGCATAACCGTCGCCAGTGCCAGCAGTCAGCTCGACGCGCGTGTGGTCGTCGGGGGTCCAGCCGAGCGCCGCGTCGGCGTTCCACTTGTCCCACTGCGACGGCACCGTGTTGCCGTTGCCGTCCTTGTAGTCCTGCGAATGCGCGTGGTTCGCGGTCACGCGGCCGTAGACGTCGGGCGTGCCGGCCGTCAGGTCGATGTTCTGGTCATTGCGGCCGAACGATCCACCGACCAGGCTGCCGTCGAAACGCATGCCCGGACGCTCGAAGCGCGGCGTCACGCGCTCGAACAGCACGGTGCCGGCCGATGCGCCGGGTCCGTACAGCACGGTCTGCGGGCCCTTCACGACGGTGACCTTGTCATAGCTTTCCGGCGCGATGTACGACGTCGGCGCGTCCATCCGGTTCGGGCATGCGCCGAGCGTCGGCATTCCGTTCGCCAGGATGTTCAACCGCGAGCCGAACATCCCGCGCAGCACGGGGTCGCCGTTCGTCCCGCCGCTGCGGATCGACGTGAAGCCGGGAATCGTCTTCAGGTAGTCCGCGCCGTCGCTCGCCGGCAGCGGCTGGCGCGGCGCCTTCGGATTCGTGACGACGACGAGCGGCGTCGTCAGCGGCGACGCGACGACCTCGACGGGCGGCAGCAGCGCGGTCATGTCGTCGGCCGGGGCGCCTGCAGCACGCGCGGTTTCGGCCGCGGCTGCCGCCACGGTCATTGCACTGACGGCCAGCGCGGGAACGGTGAGTGTCAGCATCCGCGGCACGCGCCGCGCACGGGAATATCGCGCCGCCCTCGGCGCGCGCAAGGAGAAAATGGTCATGATCGAAAGCCCGAGTGACGCCCTCCACGCGGCCTCGACGGGCCACACGGATATCGGCGATGGAAATAACGGAAGCAGCGCGTCAGGCGCGCTCGGGCGGTGCGCGCGGGTACGCGCGCGGGTAGCGGCCGGCGTGCACCGCGACGGCATGCGGCGCGGTGGCGGAAACGGCAACGACGGGGATGAGGGCGAACGACGCGGCGGCCAGGGCGCCGATCGCAGGACTGTGCGCGAAGAAGCCGCAATAGCCGCAGGCATCGAGATGCAGCGCGTGATCGTGCGCGCGGCCCGCATCGGACGCTCGGTGCGCGTCATGATCTGCACTGCAGACGATCGAGTCGGGGACAGCCGCCTGCGCGATGCGCCACTGCGACACCAGCGGCGCCGCGATCGCGAACCAGATCGCGAGCACGCCCAGCCAGGCGGTCAGGTGACGATGTCGGTGCAGCATGCGCGGCGATGCGTAAGCAGAATGTAAAAGCAGCCGGAATATTACCGAATCTTCGCTGCGATGACCAGCTGCGCACGGCGGTAAGCGAACCGGGGGCGCATGGTTGTCAACACAACCATGCGCCCCCGGGGCTGCTGCGCGGCTTCAGCGCCCGGCGATCACGGCGCCATGCGCCGCAGCACGTCGTCGCGGCGGATGAAATGGTGGTAGAGCGCGGCCAGCGCATGCAGGCCGATCACGAAGTAGAACGCGTTGCCGATCAGCTCGTGCGCTTCCTTGATCGTCGGCCGCAGCGCCTTGTCGGGGCCGAACAGCGTGAACGACACGCCGATCCAGTCGAGCGACACGGGCTTGCCGCCCATGTTGACCATCATGATGCCGAGCAGCGGCTGCGCGAGGATGAATACGTACAGCGCAAAATGTGCGAGCTTCGACAGCCACTTCAGCAGCGTCGCCTGCGGAATGGGTGCCGGCACGCGACCGAGCATCCGCCACAACACGCGCAACACCGACAGCACCAGCACGAACGTGCCCGCCAGCAGGTGCACGTTCATCCAGAACACGCGACTATCGCTGCCTTTCGGCCCGCGAATCTCGATGGCCAGGTAGGCCAGCGCCACCAGCAGGAAGATGGCCCAGTGGAAGAAGATTGCCGGCGAGCTGTAGCGCGTCTGTTTCGCAAGGATGTTTCTCATGCTTCGTCTCGTGTTTCTCGTGTTGTATGCGGGGCAGGCGCACGCCGCGGCTGGCCTGTCCCCGGCGGCTGCCCCGATTGTAGCCGCACGCGCGACCGCTGTTGCCCGACGGCATCAAATATCCGAAGAATCGACGCCACCCGCGCCCGCGATGCCGTCATATGGAAAATCCGCATCGCACACATGGACCGCTGTGGCACGATGGAGCTTTGATGCGACGTTGCGCGGGCATCATGAGCAAAGCGTTCTTCGTTGCGGCCTACCGGCTGATCGCCGCGTTGCTCGCCGTGTCCACCACGCTGCACAGCGTCGCCGGCTACTGGCAGCTGCCCAGCTTTCACCTCGGCAACTACCTCAGCTACTTCACTCAACTGAGCAGCCTCTACGCGGCGGCCATGCTCGCCGCGGGGCTGTGGCGCGTCACGCGTACCGGCTCGGCCCGCTACGAATCGATGCGCGGTGCCGCCGTGCTGTACGTGCTGATCACCGCGATCGTCTACGAGCTGCTGCTCGCGCGGCTCGATGCGCTGCGCCACGTCACGCCGGCATTCAACAACTGGGTACTGCACCGGATCGTGCCGCTCGTGATGCTGTGCGACTGGCTGTATGTGGAGCCGCGCTCGCCGATCCCGCGGCGCAGCGTGTTCGCGTGGCTCGGCTTTCCGTTCGTCTATCTCGGCTATACGCTCGTGCGCGGCGCACTGGAGAACTGGTATCCGTATCCGTTCGTCGATCCGCGGCCGCACGGCTACCTGCCGGTCGCCATCCAGTGCTCGCTGATCGCGCTCGGCGCGGCAGGGCTCGCACTCGGTATTCGCTGGCTCGGCAATCATGCGCGGCAGTCTGCCAGCGCGGAGGTCAGGGAAGGATGAAGGCGGGAGCGTGTGCGCCGCGCGGCGCACACGTCGTGACGCGGCCCGTCAGCCGCCGTTGCGCGGCAGGAAGTTCATCGGATCGACGACCTTGCCGTTCTGCCGGACTTCGAACTCGAACGTCGCACGACCGCTCGCGTCGGTGCCCATCTCGGCGACCGGCTGGCCCGCGCGCACCGCGTCGCCTTCGTTGACGAGCAGCTTGCCGTTGTGGCCGTAGGCCGTGATCAGCCCGTTGTCGTGCTTCAGGATCACGAGCGGACCGTACGCCTTGACGCCCGACCCGGCGTAGACCACCCGCCCGTTGGCCGCGGCCCGCACCGAATGGTCGGGCCCCGAGGCAGCGATCACGATGCCGCGCGTCTTGCCGGTTGCAAACGGCGTCGCGACGATGCCCGTGGCCGGCCATGCGAGCGAGCCGGGTTGCGCGACCGCGGCGGACGGCTGCCCGAGCGACGTCGCGGCCGGCGGCGGCGCGACGCGCAGCACCTGGCCGGGCGACAGGCCGTCGTTGGGCGACATGTGGTTCCAGCTGGCCACGTCCTGCACGCGCTGCCCGTAGGCGGCGGCGACACCCGCGAGCGTGTCGCCGGGATTCACGCGGTAGTAGCCGGCGATCACGCCCGGCGTGGCGACCAACGCCGGCGTCGACTGACGCACCGGTTGCCAGCTGTCGGTCCACGGCGTCATCGTACAGCCCGCCAGCGCGGCGGCCGCGGCGGCGAACGCCGCCTGCGGCAGCCAGCGCGCCAGGAAAGCGTGGATCGGGATATTTTTTCTCAAGGGTCCTCCGGATTTGCGTCGTTGCGCCGCCCACCGCCCTCCGGCGTGCGACGCACGATGTCCGGCCGAACGGCCGGACCAACCAGTATCCGACCGCTCTCGCGGCCGTCAGTTTCCACAGCGGAACGTCGACGCGAACGGGCTCACCGGCCCTTTTTTCACATCGTCCCGATCGTCAAAGATACCATTTGTCGCGGTCAGGACCGCGACAGGCGCCCGACCCGGTGACGATCTTGCGGCCTGCCGCGCGCGTGGCGACCGCTTGCAAGCCGCGCCGCGCGGGCCGTTCGGCGCCCTGCCGAGGGGCCGTGCCGCCCCGGCCTTCGCGACGCCATCCATCTCGCGCCGGCGACCGCCGCCCCGCCCGGTCGCCTCCTATACTCGGAGATGCCCCACAAGATCCGGCGACCACGAGGAGATGATCATGAACAACGCGACGTTTCTGTCCGTGCAAATCAACGCCGAGGATTTCGCCGGTTCCAGCGGCCTCGTCGAATTGCTCAACCGGCACCTGCTGTTCGCGACGGACGTCGCCGAAGCCGCCGACGCGCTCGTCCAGCTCGCGAGCATCGCGCACCTGAGCGGCGCGACCCGCCACAGCGTCGAGCTGCCGGTGCTCGCGATCGAGCGGCTGCGCGACGCGCTCGACACGCTGAGCGGCTACGACGAAACGTGGCTGCAGGCGCTGGAGCCGCGCGAAGCGCTGTTCAGGGACATCGGCCGCGGCCACCGGCCGCTGCACTGACGCAAGCGGAGCCACCAATGAAAACAGCCCGTCGTTCCGTGATGCGGAACGACAGGCTGCGTGTGCTGCGCGGGGTCGGATCAGGCCGCTCATGCGGCCCGTCGATCGACGACGATTAACGACCCTTGTAGATCGGTGCGCCATCCGACACGCGCTTGACCTGCCAGCCGGTCTTGGCGGCTGCCGGCGCGCCCGACTCTTGCTGAGCGGCCGGTTGTGCGCCGTAGCCGGTCGTATCGGCAGCGGCGACGTTCTGTTGCGGGTTCACACGGGCTTCGGCCGCCTGGATGCCCGCCGGATAGTCCGTACGGTCGCTGCCCAGCTTGTAGCCGGCCTGTTGCAGCGCGGCCAGTTCGGCCTTCACCTGCGCACGGGTAACGGGCGCGTTCTGTTGGGCGAACGACACGGCGGGAACGGCGAGGACGGCAGCTGCAGCGAACGTTGCGATCAGCGATTTCATGATTTACCTCCGGGATTTTTTTGCTCCGCCGCACACACCATGTCTGCAGCGATTGAACAAAGTTTAGTCCCGAGAACACTTAGGGAAAACCATGAAAGAACGAAAACACTGTTTCCTCGGAGCCAACAATTCCGGGATCCGGGAACCTAAAACCCTACTCAAAGAATAGAATTTCGCAACAATGCCGCCCTCGGGCCGGTTACGACCAGTTCGCGTGGAAGCTACCCGGCTTGTCGGTACGTTCGAACGTGTGCGCGCCGAAGAAGTCTCGCTGCGCCTGCACCAGGTTCGCCGGCAGCCGCTCGGAACGGTAGCTGTCGAAGTATGCGACCGCCGACGCGAACGCCGGCACCGGCACGCCTGCCTTCACCGCGGCCACCACGACGTCGCGCAGCGATGCCTGGTAATTCGCGGCGATGTCCTTGAAGTACGGATCCAGCAGCAGGTTCGCGAGCGCTGCATCCTTCGCGTACGCGTCCGTGATCTTCTGCAGGAAGCGCGCGCGGATGATGCAGCCCGCGCGGAAGATCTTCGCGATCGTCCCGAGATCGAGATTCCAGCCGTACTCTTCGGATGCCGTGCGCAACTGTGCGAAGCCCTGTGCGTACGAGATCACCTTGCTCAGGTACAGCGCGCGACGCACGGCTTCGATGAACGCGGCGCGGTCGCCGTCGAACGGTGCGGCGGCCGGACCCGACAGGATCTTGCTGGCCGCGACGCGCTCGGTCTTCAGCGACGACAGCACGCGCGCGAACACCGACTCGGTGATGAGCGGCAGCGGCACGCCCAGATCCAGCGCGTTCTGGCTCGTCCACTTGCCCGTGCCCTTCTGCGCGGCGCGATCGAGGATCACGTCGACGAGGTGCTTGCCGGTCTCGTCATCCTTCTTGCCGAAGATCTTCGACGTGATCTCCATCAGGTAGCTGTCGAGTTCGCCCTGGTTCCACTCGGTGTACACCGCGCCGAGTTCGTCGTTGCTCAGGCCCGCGACGTCCTTCAGCACCGCGTAGCTCTCGGCGATCAGTTGCATGTCGCCGTATTCGATCCCGTTGTGGACCATCTTCACGTAGTGGCCCGCACCGTCCGGCCCCATGTACGCGACACACGGCTCGTCGTCCGACGGCGCCTTCGCGGCGATCTGCTTGAGGATCGGCTCGACCAGATCGTACGCGTCGCGCTGGCCGCCGGGCATGATCGACGGGCCGCGCAGCGCACCCTCCTCGCCGCCCGACACGCCGGTGCCGATGAAGTGCAGGCCCGATTGCGCGAGTTCCTGGTTGCGGCGGATCGTGTCGGTGAAGTGCGTATTGCCGCCGTCGATCAGCACGTCGCCCTTCTCGAGCAGCGGCTTGAGCGATGCGATCGTCGCATCGGTCGCTTCGCCGGCCTTCACCATCATCAGGATCCGGCGCGGCGTTTCGAGCGACGCGACGAATTCCTCGAGCGTATGGGTCGGCACCAGATTGCGGCCGGGGAATTCGGCGATCAGTTCGTCGGTTTTCTCGCGGCTGCGGTTGTACACCGACACCGCGTAACCGCGGCTCTCGATATTGAGTGCGAGATTGCGGCCCATCACCGCGAGCCCGATCACACCGATTGCTTGTTTGCCCATTATTCAATTCTCCGGAAAAAACGGGGCGCGACCCGAGCCGGGCCGCGCGCACAGGCGAAAGGATAGTGGAAACCCGGCCGCGATGCGCGCTTGCGTGTCATTGCTCCGCGTGCGGCAGGCGCCGGAACACGACGCTCAGGTTGTTGGCCGGCATCTCGACGACCTCGATGCAGTCGAGCCCGCGGTCGAGGCCCAGCGCGACGACGGCCTCGAGGTCGCGCACGCCCCACGACGGGTCGCGGCTGCGCAACTGCTGGTCGAACGCTTCGTTCGACGGCGCCGTATGCCGGCCTGCGCGGCGATACGGGCCGTACAGGAACAGGATGCCGCCCGGGCGCAGCACACGCGACGCGCCGGCGAACAGCGCGTCGGTGCAGGCCCACGGCGAGATGTGAATCATGTTGATGCAGACGATCGCGTCGAGTGCCGAGGCCGGCCATGGCCACGCGGCATCGCGCACGTCGAACGCCAGCGGCTCGGCCAGGTTCGCGAGGCCGGCATGCGCAACCCACGCGGCGATCGAACGGCGCGCCTGCGCGTCGGGGTCGCTCGGCTGCCAGCGCAGCCCCGGCAGCGCCTGCGCGAAATGGACCGCATGCTGCCCCGTGCCGCTCGCGATCTCGAGCACGCTGCCGCTCGCGGGCAGCACGCGACGCAGCACGTCGAGGATCGGCTCGCGATTGCGCTCGGCCGCCGGCGCCGACAGCCGCGCCGACGGATCGGATGACGACGTCGGCCCGGTCACGATGCCTGCTCCGTTGCGATGCCGGCGACGCCCAGCCGCGCATTCAGCGCATCGAGCGCGGGCGCGCAACGCGCCTCGACCTTCAGCGTCAGCATCGGATCGGCGCGCGTGTGGCCGAGGTTCAGCGCGGCGACCGGTTTGTGCTGCGCCTGCGCCCAGACGCAGAATCGGTAGCCGGAATACACCATCAGCGACGAGCCGACGACGAGCAGCGCATCGGCCGCGTCGAGCGCCTGCGACGCCAGCGCCACGCGTTCGCGCGGCACGTTCTCGCCGAAGAACACGACGGCCGGCTTCAGCAGCCCGCCGCATGCCGGGCAGGCCGGAATGCGGAATGTGTCGAGCGCGCCCCATTCGAGATGCGCGTCGCCGTCGGCGGCCGGCTCCGCCTGCGCGCCGAGCAGTTCGGGGTTGTCCGCTTCGAGCACGGTCTGGATCGTCGCGCGCGCATGGTGCGCGCCGCAGTCGAGGCACGTGACGCCGCTAATGCCGCCGTGCAGCTCGATCACGTCGTCGCTGCCCGCGCGCTGGTGCAACCCGTCGACGTTCTGCGTGACGAGGCGCTCGATCCGGCCGGTGCCGCCGAGCCGCGCGAGCGCGACGTGCGAGCGGTTCGGCTGCGCGCGGCCGACGACGGGCCAGCCGATCATGCTGCGCGCCCAGTAGCGCCGGCGCGCCGCGTCGGAACCGAGGAATTCGTGGAGCTGGATCGGCGGCGAACGCATCCACTGACCGTTGCGGTCGCGATAGCCGGGAATGCCGGAATCGGTGCTGATGCCCGCGCCGGTCAGCACGAGCAGCCGCGGATGGCGCTCGACGAACGTGTGCAGCGCGTCGAGCGCGGCCGGATCGATGTCGGCGGATGAGGGGTCGTGCAAAGCGGTATCGTTCATGTTGGCGGCGTGATCGGGCGTGCCGGCAGGCCGTGCGCCCGCACGGGCTGGCCAGCGCGCCAGCACATGATACCGAACGCCGCGCGATCCGGCCGGCGCCGCGCGCATCAAGACCGGCGCACAAAAAAAGACGCCCATCGACCAAGTGGCGATGGGCGCTTCAACAATTGATCCATCGGGGTAGTGGATCAACTGACAGCACAATGTCGTCGCATCCGCCGCAATGCAGCCGGCGGAGCTATCCCCTGAACTACGTGATCGGTTCCCTGATGACGCGCGCATTGCCGCACTGCCGGCATGCCCGTCCGCTCCTGCCCGGGCCTGCCGATGCGGCGCGCAGACGCAGGCGTCGCGTACGGCGCTTGCGTTTCGCGCGGCGGCATCAAGATCCGGAAGTCATGCTCGTCCATCTGCGTACACCTGCGGTTCATCCTCGACGGCCAAACGGCACCTGTCGGCCTCGTGCGTCGCGCGTGCACGTCGCCCGGAACGAACCCGATTTGTTCGGATGGAACGGAAAGCCGCGCGGTCAGGTCGCCGCAATCAACGGCGAAGCGAATATCCGGGCAGGTCGGCGATTCAGGTTTGCAACATGACATGTTGCGATTCGGTCTGTTTTCATTCTCTTGTCCCCGTCTTCGATGCGTCCGACCCACTGAAGCGATCGCCGGGCCCTACTGCGCCGGCGATCGCGCTCACGGCCCGTACAGATATGCAAGGAGCGCACCATGCGTCGCGGCGCAAGGCCCCGCGGGGCGGTGAAATGGCCCTGACCCGAATCGCGCAGTGAAGGAAAGACGTGAATGTTTCGAAAGTGAAACGACGGGAAACGGCGCACCCGATCGACGACGACCGGCCGGTCGGCGATGTTGCAGGAATGGTACGTGTGTCGCAGCGCTGCGTTTTCGCCTTCAGACGACCGACGGCTTGCTTGCAAATACCAAACCGGGACTGCGTATGTGTGATCGAACACGCATCGCGACCATGCGCGCGGCCCTGCCCGATCAGCAGCCCGCGCGCCGCAAGCTTCGCGCAAACACGCTAGCATTCGGGCACGGTATCCCGTGCGTGGCAAGCGCACCGGCCCTTCGCCGGCACTTGCACGAACTGGCGCGTATCCGCTTCGCCCCGCCTTCGAGGAATCGACATGACCCTGCCCGCCTCCGACCGCCCCGATGTCGCGCATCGCGTCTTCTCGGCCGGCCGGCTGTCGATCGGCCTGACGTTGCCGATTTCAACGAGCAGCTCGAACTCGCGGCGCTCGCCGATGCGCTCGGGTTTCGTGCACTGTGGATTCGCGACGTGCCGCTGAACAGCGCCGACTATCCCGACCCGGTCGGCCATCTCGATCCGTGGGTCCTGCTCGGCGCGCTCGCGTCGCGCACCCGCCGGATCGTGCTCGCCAGCGGCGCGATCGTGCTGCCGCTGCGTCATCCGCTGCATATCGCGAAAGGCGCGCTGTCGGTCGCGACGCTGTGCGGCGGCCGCTTCATCCTCGGGCTCGGCTCGGGCGACCGGCCGCCCGAATATGCCGCGTTCGGCGTCGACGCGGAAACGCGGCGCGACCGCTATCGCCAGCACTGGGAGGTCGTCGCGGCCGCGCTCGGCGTGCCGTCGCGCGTGCTGCCCGACGAGACGCCGCCCGACGCGCCCGACTTCACGCTGCTGCCGCGCGACACCGCCGCCGTGCCGATGCTCGCGGTCGGCTCCGGCGGACAGAGCGTCGACTGGATCGCACGGAACGCGATCGGCTGGATGACATACCACCGCGATCCGGACACGCAGCGCGCCCGTCATTCGATGTGGCGGGCGGCCGTCGAGCGACTCCCGCAACCGGCATTTCGCGCGTTCGGCGTGTCGATGCGACTCGATCTCGACGCGAATCGCGATGCACCGGCCACCGCGCTGTCGCTCGGCTACGCCACCGGACGGCACGCGCTGATCGACATCCTGCACGACATGCAGGCGGCCGGCACGCATCACGTGACGCTGAATCCCGGCTCCGACCGGCCGGTGCGCGAGATCATCGAGGAAATCGCGGAACACGTGCTGCCGGTCTTTCACGACGAGCAGGCATGATTCCTCAGGAATCCGAATTCGTAGTACGCGACGCCGCCTGAGGCTTCCATCGCAATGGCCGGCGCCGAGCACGTTCCATTCCCGGCCGCGCTGCCGCCAAGCCTCGACGCGTCGCTACGGGACGTAGCCTGCCGGGACGACCGGGCCAATCGCAGGCTGCCGACCACCCGCCCCGACGCTCGCCCGGTCATGCGCACCGCCCGGCAGCCGCAAACGCCCGCACCACTGGCCGCATGCACGATTCGAATATTCGTCGACGGAACTATTCGGCTCCGGTCGCGATCATGTTAACTTCCGTCCATCGTCCAGACCGGCGGGCCACGCTTCGACGCGCGCCCGCACGCCTCCCCATGCGACATTTCCTGCTCGGCTGGCTGTTCGCCGCCGTCGTATCGACCGCCCACGCGGCCGCCCCTGCCCCGGCCGCCGCATCGGCCGCATCCGGCGCCGTGCCCGCACTGACGCCGCAACAGGCGCAGCAAGCCCTTTCCGTGCTGCAGAATCCGCGCGAGCGCGAACAGGTGGAGACGACCTTGCGTGCGATCGCGGCAGTCGGCGTGCTGAGCACGCCCGCACTCCCCGCCAGCGCGGCGACCCCGGCCAGTGCCGCGTCGGCTGCTGCCCCGGCCGCGCTCACGTCGAACGGACTCGCGTCGATGCTCGTGCGGCAAGGGTCGCGCTGGGCAGGCCAGATCGGCGGCGCACTGAACGAATCGCTGCGCTCGCTGCTCGATGTCGGCTCGGTCGGTACCTGGTGGCACGACCGAATGGTGCGCGCCGACGAGCGCGCGGACCTCGCGCACTCGATCTGGGTCATCGTCGCCGTGCTCGTACCCGCGCTCGTCGTCGAATGGTTCGCGCGGCGCCTGCTGCGGCGCGCGCTGACCGCCCTGACCGCCCGCCGGACCGAATCGTCGCGTCAGGCGGACGCCGAGCCGCCGGCGCCCGACGACGACACCGCGCCGGCGCCGGAACCCGACGGCCCGGCCGACGAGCCCGACGCCCGCCAGCCGTCGTCGCCAGGCCGCGGCCACGCGCGGCGCCACACCACGCTGCTGCGCCGGATGCCGCGCGCGCTGGTCGGCCTGGCGCTGCGGTCGGTGCCGCTGCTCGTGTTCGTCGGCGTCGCGAGCCTGACGATGTCGGTCCTCGCCGAAGCCGATACGCCGATCGAAGCCGCGCTCGAATCGCTGATCGACATCTACGTGATCAGCCGCCTCGTGACGATCGTCAGCCGGCTGTTCTTCCAGCCCGATGCGCGGCAATTGCGGTTGCTGCACATCGGCGACGCGTGGGCCGCGTTCGCGCAGCGCTCGATTTCGCGGATCGTGATCGTCGTCGGCGCCTGCACGGCCGCGGTCGAGATCGCCGCTAGCCTGGGCCTCAGCGACGCCGGCCACGTCGCGCTGCTGAAGGCCGTCGCGCTCGTCGGGCACTTGATGGTCTCGGCGCTGATCCTGCGCTGCCGCGAGCCGGTCGCCGCGCGCATCCGTGCGGCCGGCGCAGACCGGCCGACCTTCGCGATGATCGGCAATGCGCTCGCCGACGCATGGGCGCCCGTGGCGGTGTTCGTCGTGATGGCGTTGTGGTTCGTGTGGGCACTCGACGTCCACAACGGCTATCGCGTGCTGATCACGCTAGGCGGCCGGTCGCTCGCCGTGATGATCGGCATGCGGATGGTGTCGATCGTCGTGTTCGGCGCGCTCGCGCGGCTGTTCCAGCGCCGCGACGACGATCACACGCTCGTCCATCTCCACGCCTACCGCTACTATCCGCTGCTGCGCCAGATCGTGTCCGCGGTGATCGCCGTCGTGACCGTCGCACTGCTGCTGCAGATCTGGGGCGTGCCGATCTTCCACGCATTCGGGACCGGCACGATCGGTCATCGGCTCGCGTCGGCGCTGATCACGATCGCGATCGCGGCGGTGGTCGCGCTGATCGTGTGGGAAGCCGCGAACATCGCGATCGAGCGACGCCTGCAGCAGTGGACCCGCGAAGGCAACCTGGTGCGCGCGGCACGGCTGCGCACGCTGCTGCCGATGCTGCGCTCGCTGCTGTTCATCATGATCGCGCTCGTCGTCGTGCTGACGGGCCTCAGCGAAATCGGCGTAAACGTCGGCCCGCTGCTCGCCGGCGCCAGCATCTTCGGCGTCGCGCTCGGCTTCGGCTCGCAGAAGCTCGTGCAGGACTTCATCACCGGAATCTTCCTGCTGATGGAAAACGCGATGCAGGTGGGCGACTGGGTCACGCTCGCCGGCGTATCCGGCACCGTCGAATACCTGTCGATCCGCACGGTGCGCCTGCGCGCGGGCGACGGGTCGCTGTACACGATCCCGTTCAGCTCGGTAACGACCGTCAACAACACGAACCGAGGGCTCGGCAATGCGGCCGTCAAGGTCAGCATCGCGTACGGCCAGGACATCGATCTCGCGATCGCGACGTTGAAGGAAATCGGCGCCGCATTGCGCGACGACCCGAACTATAAGGATGGCATCCTGTCGGACTTCAGCTACTGGGGGATCGACCAGGTCGACGGCGCGGCGGTCGCGCTGGCCGGACAGATGCAATGCAAGGACTCGTCGCGCTGGGGCGTGCAGCGCGAATTCAACCGGCGGATCGCGGTGATGTTCCGCGAGCGCGGGATCCGGATCGCGAATCCGCAGCGCAGCCTCGTCGCGTATGACAAAGGTGCACACCCCGTCGCTCCCGATGACGACGGCAATGCCGCCGGCACGGCTGCAGAGCCGCCGCCTTCCGCTGCACCGGCACGCACGCCGGACTGACGGAGCGTGCGCCGGTCGGCCGGCAGCCGCGCTTCACGCCCCGCCCGAACCACCGGCCGGCTGATACGCGCGTTCAGCGCGCCGCGGGTTTCTTCGCGTGCTGAACACGCTTCGATGCGGTCTTCGGCACGGCAGCCCCGGCGCCGGCGTCCGTGCCGCGCTCCGCATGCCATTGCTCGAGCAGCACCCGCGTCTGCTCGGCAACCGTCGCGATCACCAGCGCGGCGCCTTCATCGTCGAATTCGTCCCATTCGAGCAACTGCAGCGCCGAGCGCTGCGCGATGTGGAACACCGTCAACTGCCCGAACAGGCTCAGCGCGCGCAGCCGCGTGACGGGATCGTCGGCCGGCCGGCCGGAGATCCGTCCGATCAGTTCGGCGTTCACGTCGTTGAGCGGCTTGCGCATGCGCGTCATGAGGATTTCGCTCGCGCTCTCGGGTTCCTGCCCGCCCTGCTCGCGTGCGAAGAACATCCGCTGGTTCATCGTCTTCGGCACCGTGAACATCCGGTCGGCGAGCGCACGCATGATGCCGATGAACGCATCGATCAGCAGGTCGACGTCCGCATCCGCGGCGAGCATCGCCCGCGCATGCTCGACCGCCGGGCGGAATACTTCCCAGCCCAGTTCCGCGATCGTCTCCACGCTCGCGCGGTAAACGCCTTCCTTGTTCTCGAAGTAGTACTGCAGCGCCGGCGCGTTCACCCCGGCCTTCGCGGCAATGTCGCGCGTCGATGCGCCCGCGAACCCGCGTTCGCCGAACAGCTCGATCGCCGCCTCGATGATCCGCTGGCGCGTCTCGTCGCCGCGCGCGTAGCCGCCCGTCGATGTGCGACGCAGCTTCTTCGCTTCGTTCATGCGTTCCTCGTCATTCGATCGATCGACATTCTACTTGACACAATTTTAGCAACTGGAATAATTATTCCGTTCGGAATAAATCGGATGCCCGCATGTCGACGCTGCAAGACCCGCCTTCGAAAGCAAATCGTCAGGAAGCCGCAATATCGCCCCGCAACAGCAGCGCGAAGCGGCACATCGTGATCGCCGTCGTCGTGGTCGCGGCGATCGGCGCCGCCGCATGGCTCGGCCGCTGGTGGACAGTCGACCGCTTCATCGAAAGCACCAACGACGCGTACCTGCAGGCCGACAACATGAGCGCCGCGCCGAAGGTCGCGGGCTACGTGACCGACGTGTACGTGCGCGACAACCAGGCCGTCAAGGCCGGCGATCCGCTCGTGCGGCTCGACGTCCGCCAGTACCAGGTGGCGTTCGCGCAATCGAATGCCACCGTCGACGCGCGCCGCGCCGACATCGCTCGCGCGCAAGCCGACATCAGCCAGCAGCGCGCGAACCTCGAGCAGGCCGAAGCGCAGGCGAAGGTGTCGCAGATCAACGCGCGGCACGCGAACGACGAATATGCGCGCTACGCACCGCTCGCGGCGACCGGCGCCGAGACGCACGAGCGCGTCGCCGACCTGAAGAGCACGCGCGACCAGGCAGCCGGCACGCTCGCCGCGAACAATGCGTCGATCACTGCCGCCCGCACCCAGATCGCGTCGTTCACCGCGCAGCTTCAACAGGCACGCGCGCAGCTCGAAGCCGCGCAGGCCAGCGCTGCGCAGGCTCAACTCGACCTCGACAACACGATCGTGCGCAGCACGCTCGACGGCCGGGTCGGCGACCGCACGGTGCGCGTCGGCCAGTACGTGCAGCCCGGCACGCGCCTGCTGACCGTCGTGCCGGTGGACGCGATCTACCTCGTCGCGAACTTCAAGGAAACGCAGATCGGACGGATGCGCATCGGCCAGCCCGTCGAGCTGCACGTCGACGCGCTGCCGGACGACAGGCTCACCGGCACGGTCGACAGCTTCGCGCCCGGCACCGGCGCGCAATTCGCGCTGCTGCCGCCCGAGAACGCGACCGGCAACTTCACGAAGATCGTGCAGCGCGTGCCGGTGCGCATCCGCCTCGCCGCGAATGTGCGCGCGCAACGCATGCTGTTGCCGGGGCTGTCCGTGACCGTCGACGTCGACACGCGTTCGGCCGGCAACGAGAAGCGCCATGGCTGATACCGCCGCCACCCCGCCCGCGCCGCCGCACGAAGGCCGCGCGAGCGTGACCGACTGGATCGCGGTCGCCGCCGGCGCACTCGGTGCGCTGATGGCGACGCTCGACATCTCGATCACGAACTCCGCGCTACCGCAGATCCAGGGCGAAATCGGCGCGACCGGCACCGAGGGCACCTGGATCTCGACCGGCTACCTGATGTCGGAAATCGTGATGATCCCGCTCGCCGCGTGGCTCACGCGCGTGTTCGGGCTGCGCAATTTCCTGCTGACGAACGCCGCGCTGTTCATCGCGTTCTCGATGATGTGCGGCTGGTCGAATTCGCTCGCGATGATGATCGCCGGGCGCATCGGACAGGGCTTCACGGGCGGCGCGCTGATCCCGACCGCGCAAACCATCATCCGCACGCGGCTGCCGCTGTCGCAGCTGCCGGTCGGGATGACGCTGTTCGGACTGATCGTGCTGCTCGGCCCGCTGTTCGGCCCGGTGCTGGGCGGCTGGCTCGCGGAGAACGTGAGCTGGAGCTGGTGCTTCTTCCTGAACCTGCCGGTGTGCCTGCTGCTGATGGCGCTGCTGGTGTTCGGGCTGCCGTCGGACCGGCCGCAATGGAACACCTTCTTCAACGCGGACTGGCTCGGGATCGCGGGCCTCGCGATCGGGCTGAGCTCGCTGACCGTCGTGCTCGAGGAAGGACAGCGCGAACGCTGGTTCGAGTCGCAGCTGATCGTCACGCTGAGCTGCGTGTCGCTCGCCGGGATGATCCTGATCGCGCTGTCGCAGCGCTTCGCGAAGCGGCCGATCATGCGCCTGTCGCTGATGCGCAATCCGCGCTACGCGAGCGTGATCGTGATCGTGTCCGCGGTGGGCGCCGGGCTGTACGGCGTGTCGTACCTGCTGCCGCAGTTCCTCGCGATCGTCGCGGGCTACAACGCGGAACAGGCCGGCGCGATCATGCTGCTGTCGGGCCTGCCCGCGTTTCTCGTGATGCCGATCCTGCCGCGCCTGCTCGGCAAGGTCGACTTCCGCATCCTCGTCATCTCCGGGCTGCTGCTGTTCTGCCTGAGCTGCATGCTCGACATCAGCCTGACCGCTCAGAGCGTCGGCCACGATTTCGTGTGGTCGCAACTGATCCGCGGCGTCGCGCAGATGCTCGCGATGATGCCGCTTAACCAGGCGTCGATGGCGGCCGTCGCGCGCGAAGACTCGGGCGACGCGGCCGGGCTCTACAACATGGCGCGCAACCTCGGCGGCTCGATCGGGCTCGCGATCATCGGCACCGTGATCGACCGGCGCACGACCTTCCATGCGGCCGCGCTGCGCGAATCGGTGACCGCCAATTCGCTGATCGGGCAGGAACGGCTGTCGGCCTATACCGCGAACTGGTTTGCACATACGGGCGACCTCGCGTATTCGAATCTGCGCGCGCTCGGCCAGCTCGCGCAGCAGATCCAGCTCCAGGCCATCGTGATGACCTATTCCGAAACCTTCTACCTGCTGGGCCTCGCGCTGCTCGCGTGCGTGCCGCTCGCGCTGCTGCTGAAGACGCCGCGCGGCCCGCAGCCGATGTCATCCGGCCATTGAACCGTCTTACGCGATGAAGCCCTTTTCCCTGCCCCACCGCGCTGCGCTCACACTGTGCGCAGCCGCCTGCCTGCTCGCCGGCTGCACCGTCGGCCCCGACTACCGCGGCGCGCCCGCGGCGCCCGACGCGCCGACCTTCGTGCGTGCACCGGCATCCGGCGTCGACACCGCCGCCCCCGCGCCGAGCGCGTGGTGGCAGGCACTGAACGATCGCCAGCTCGACGAGCTGATCGCCGCCGCGCTCGCGCACAACCCCGATCTGCATGCCGCGCAGGCACGGTTGCGCGCCTCGCGCGCGCAGCTCTCGCAACAACGTGCGGCGCAGCTGCCGAAATCGTCGGCCACCGTCGCCGCGATCCGCATGCGCGAACCGGACGTCAGTGCGCTCGGCTCGCTGCTGCCGTCGAGCAGCTCGAACCAGTCGGGCGGATCGTCGCCATCGCTGGGCGGCTCGGGGCCGCTGCAGCTCTATTCGGCCGGCTTCGACGCGACCTGGGAAATCGACCTGTTCGGCGGCACGCGCCGTGCGGTCGAAGCCGCGTCCGCGCAGGCGGAAGCGGTCGACGCCGATCTCGCCGACACACAGGTATCGATCGCGGCCGAAGTCGCAACCGCATACGTCGACCTGCGCGACCAGCAGCAGCGGTTCGCGCTGTCGCAACGCACGGCCGACCTGCAACAGCAGATGCTCGACCTCGCGCAACAGCGCCGCGCGCGCGGCGTCGCAGCCGATGCGGACATCGAGCGCCTGACGACGCAGGTCGAGAACACGCGCGCGTCGCTGATCCCGCTCGATGCGCAGGTGACGGAATCGCTCGACCGGCTGGCCATCCTGACCGGGCGCGCTCCGGGTGCGCTCGACGCCGCGCTGTCGGCACCGGGCACGCCGCTGCCGACGCTACCCGGCAGCGTGCCGATCGGCGATCCGGGCGCGCTGCTGAAGCAGCGCCCCGACATCCGCGCGGCCGAGCGCCGGCTCGCGTCCAGCAACGCGCAGATCGGCGAGCATGTCGCCGACTATTTCCCGAAGGTGACGCTGCTCGGCGATCTCGGGTTCAGCGCGACGAATCCGGGCCACCTGTTCCGCAAGCAGAACTTCACGTGGGTCGGCGCACCGTACCTGCAATGGAACATTCTCGATTTCGGCCGCACGCGCGGCGCGGTGCGTGCCGCCGAAGCGTCGCGCGACGAAGCGGAAGCGAACTACCAGAAGGCCGTGCTCGGCGCGTTGCAGGACGCGAACACGGCGTTGCAGCGCTACGGGCACCAGCGCGAACACGTTGTCGCGCTCGCCAAGGTGCAGACGTCGGCCACGCATTCGGCCACGCTGATGGACCAGCGCTATCGCGCGGGCGTCGCGTCGATGATCGATCTGCTCGATACGCAGCGCGAAGCGCTCGCCGCGCAGCAAAACGTGATCGCCGGGCAGGCCGAACTGATCAAGGATTACGTGTCGCTGCAAAAGAGCCTCGGGCTCGGGTGGCAGACGAACGCGGGTTGACGCGCGGCCGGCCGTCGACGGCGCGCTCGCGCCCCTCCGTCATTCAGAAAAAAGGGCTGATACCCCGCCCCGACACCGCCGCGCGTGCCGCCGCGCACGCTGTCGAACGACGGGCCGATCGCGACGCCATCCGCATCGGTTCGTCAGACAAAACCATCCCGCGCTGTCCTGCCCCGCCCCCCCGGCGATTCGACCTGACTTTCAGGCCCTTTCGTCGTCTCCATCGAATCTCCATCCTTCCGCATAAAAGACGCCAACTACGCGCCTCACACTCCAGTCCGTCAAAGCAGGCAGTGGGCTGCCTGCGCTTCCTGGAGTCGCAATGAAGAATCAACAACGATGCCGTTACGGCGCCGCCGGTGCGCTGATGGCGGCGCTGCTGTCGGGCTGCGGGCCTGCCCAGCAGCAGGCCGCCACCCCGGCTACCCCGGTCGCAGCGCTGACGCTGGCCGCCGCCCGCCTCGACGTGACCGAGGACCTGCCGGGCCGCGTCGCGGCCGTGCGGATCGCTGAAATCCGGCCGCAGGTCAGCGGCATCGTGCAACACCGGCTGTTCGAGCAAGGCACCGAGGTGCGCACCGGCCAGCCGTTGTTCCAGATCAATCCGGCGCCGTTCAAGGCCGACATGGACACGGCCGCCGCATCGCTGCAGCGCGCACAGGCCGCGCTCGAACGCGCAAAGGTGCAGACGGCACGCTTCAAGCCGCTCGTCGAAGCCGACGCGATCAGCCGCCAGGTGTACGACGACGCCGTTTCGCAACGCGACCAGGCCGCCGCCGACGTCGCGCAGGCCCGCGCGACGCTCGCGCGCCGCCAGCTCGACCTGAAATTTGCGACCGTGGAAGCGCCGATCGCCGGCCGCATCGACCAGGCGCTCGTGACCGAAGGCGCACTGGTGTCGAGCAGCGACAGCCAGCCGATGGCGCGCATCCAGCAGATCGACCAGGTCTACGTGGACGTGCGCCAGCCGGCCGCGTCGCTCGACGCGTTGCGCGGTGCGCTCGCGGCGCAGCCGCAAGCGTCGGACAGCAACGGCCTGCCGGTCGACGTGCTGCGCGACGACGACACACGCTACGACGTGAAGGGCCGCATGCTGTTCTCGGGCGTCAACGTCGATCCGGGCACCGGCGACGTGCTGCTGCGCGTGCTGGTCGACAACCCGAAGCGCCAGTTGCTGCCGGGCATGTACGTGCGCGCCCGCATTCCGCGCGCGCACTACGCCAACGCGGTGATGGTGCCGCAACAGGCAGTCGTACGCGCCGGCGGCAAGCCGCAGGTGTGGGTGCTCGACGCGAAGGGTACCGCGCACCTGAAGGCGGTCGAGGTCGGCGAGCTGACGAACCGCAGCTACCGCATCAAGTCGGGCCTGCAGGCCGGCCAGAAGATCGTCGTCGAAGGCATGGAACGCCTGGTCGACGGCGCGCCGGCCGCCGCGACCGACTGGAAGTCGCCTGACGCGGCCGCCACCGCGTCCGCGCACTGAGTCACGAGGGGCCTCCAGTCATGGCTGAATTCTTTATCCGCCGCCCGGTGTTTGCGTGGGTGATCGCGCTCTTCATCATCCTGAGCGGGCTGATCGCGATCCCGCAACTGCCGGTCGCGCGCTACCCGTCGGTCGCGCCGCCGTCCGTCACGATCACCGCGAGCTACCCGGGCGCCACGCCGCAGACGATGAACGACGGCGTGCTGAGTCTCATCGAGCGTGAACTGTCGGGCGTCAAGAACCTGCTGTACTTCGAATCGTCGGCCGATACGTCCGGCTCCGCGCAGATCACCGTGACGTTCAAGCCCGGCACCAATCCGGAGCTGGCGCAGGTCGACGTGCAGAACAAGATCAAGTCGGTCGAGCCGCGCCTGCCGGCAGCCGTGCGCCAGAACGGGCTGATCGTCGAATCCGCGTCGTCCGGCTTCCTGATGCTGATCGGCCTGCGCTCCGACAACGGCCGCTTCGACGAAGGCGCGCTCGCCGACTACATGGCGCGCAGCGTTTCCGAGGAGCTGCGGCGAATCGACGGCGTCGGGCGCGTGCTGCAGTTCGGCTCCGAACGCGCGATGCGCATCTGGGTCGATCCGCAGAAGCTGATCAATTTCGGTCTGTCGATGAGCGACCTGACGACCGCGATCGGCCAGCAGAACGTGCAGATCGCGCCGGGCAGCCTCGGTGCGCTGCCCGCGCTGCCGGGCCAGCGCGTGACCGTGCCGCTTACCGCGCAGGGCCAGCTCACGACGCCTGAAGCGTTCGCGAAGGTCGTACTGCGCGCGAACGCAGACGGCTCGAAGGTCGTGCTCGGCGATGTCGCGCGCGTCGAACTCGGCTCGCAGAACTACACGTTCGTGAGCCGCGAGAACAACAGGCCGGCCACCCTCGCCGGCGTGCAGCTCGCGCCGGGCGCCAACGCGGTGAAGACCGCGGACGCGATCCGGGCGCGCATGGCCGAACTGAGCAAGTCGATGCCGTCTGGCATGACCTACTCGATTCCGCTCGACACGTCGCCGTTCGTGAAGATCTCGATCGAGAAAGTGCTGCACACGCTGCTCGAGGCGATGGTGCTCGTGTTCCTCGTGATGTACCTGTTCCTGCAGAACGTGCGCTACACGCTGATCCCGGCCATCGTCGCGCCGGTCGCGATGCTCGGCACGTTCACGGTGATGCTGCTCACCGGCTTCTCGATCAACGTGCTGACGATGTTCGGCATGGTGCTCGCGATCGGCATCATCGTCGACGATGCGATCGTCGTCGTCGAGAACGTCGAACGCCTGATGGCCGAGGAAGGACTGTCGCCGAAGGATGCCACCTCGAAGGCGATGAAGGAAATCACCGGCGCGATCATCGGCGTCACGCTGGTGCTCACCGCGGTGTTCCTGCCGATGGCGATGGCAAGCGGCTCGGTCGGCGTGATCTACAAGCAGTTCACGCTGTCGATGGCCGTGTCGATCCTGTTCTCCGCACTGCTCGCGCTGACGCTCACGCCCGCCCTGTGCGCGACGATGCTCAAGCCGGTCGAGCCGGGCCATCACGAGAAGCGCGGCTTCTTCGGCTGGTTCAACCGCCGCTTCGAGCGCCTGACGGCGTGGTACGAAACGCGCGTCGGCTGCCTGGTCGGCCGCACGGGCCGCGTGATGCTGGTGTTCGTCGCGATCTCGGGCGCGCTCGTGTTCGGCTTCCGCAGCCTGCCGTCGTCGTTCCTGCCGGACGAGGACCAAGGCTACTTCATCACCAGCTTTCTGCTGCCCGCAGACGCTACCGCCGAGCGTACGCATGACGTGGTCAACACGCTGGAGAAGCATCTTGCTTCGCGTCCGGCAATCCAGTCGAGCATTTCCGTGATCGGCTACGGCTTCTCCGGGCAAGGTTCGAACGCGGCGATCAACTGGTCCGTGATGAAGGACTGGAAGAACCGCGGCGGCTCGTCGACCATCGAGGAAGGCATGCTGGCCCAGCAGGCGATGGCCGGTGTGACCGAAGGCATGGTGATGAGCCTGCTGCCGCCGGCGATCGACGAACTCGGCAACAGCTCGGGCTTCTCGATGCGTCTGGAAGACCGCGCGAATCAAGGCAATGCGGCACTCAAAGCGGCTGAAGCGAAGCTGCTCGAACTCGCCGCGCAAAGCAAGATCGTGACCGGCGTGTACCCGGACAGCCTGCCGACCGGCGCGAGCATTCGACTCGAGATCGACCGCGCGAAGGCGCAGGCGCTCGGCGTCTCGTTCACGACGCTCAGCGACACGCTGTCGACCGCGATGGGTTCGACCTACGTGAACGACTTCCCGAACGCGGGCCGCATGCAGCAGGTGATCATCCAGGCCGATGCGCCGGCGCGCATGCAGATCGACAACGTGATGAAGCTGTACGTGCGCAACGCGGCCGGCGGCATGGTGCCGCTGTCCGAAGTGGTGCGACCCGTGTGGACCGACACGCCGCTGCAAATGGTGCGCTTCAAGGGCTACCCGTCCGCGCGCATCTCCGGCAACGCGGCGCCCGGCCAGTCGAGCGGCGCGGCGATGGCCGAGATGGAACGTCTCGCCGCGCAGCTGCCGCCCGGCTTCGCGGTCGAGTGGACCGGCCAGTCGCTGCAGGAACGCCAGTCGGCGTCGCAGGCGCCGATGCTGATGGTGCTGTCGATGATCGTCGTGTTCCTGGTGCTGGCCGCGCTGTACGAAAGCTGGTCGATCCCGCTATCGGTGATGCTGGTGGTGCCGCTCGGCCTGCTCGGCGCGATCGGCGCGGTGCTGCTGCGCGGCTTGCCGAACGACGTGTTCTTCAAGGTCGGGATGATCACCGTGATCGGCCTGTCCGCGAAGAACGCGATCCTGATCGTCGAGTTCGCGAAGCAGCTGCGCGAGGAAGGCAAGGGATTGATCGAAGCAGCCGTGCAGGCATCGAAGCTGCGCCTGCGCCCGATCCTGATGACCTCGCTCGCCTTCGGCCTCGGTGTCGTGCCGCTGATGATCGCGACCGGCGCCAGCGCCGAAACGCAGCACGCGATCGGTACCGGCGTGTTCGGCGGCATGGTGACCGCCACGGTACTGGCCATTTTCTTCGTCCCGGTGTTCTTCGTGTTCGTGATGAGCATCCAGGAACGCATCGGGGCATGGCGTGCAACTCGCCGGAAGCCCGACGCTCTGCATAACGAACAACAAGGTTGATGCCATGCGATTGCTGATTCTTTCCGCTGCGGTTTCCGCCGCCCTCGCGTTGTCGGCCTGTTCGCTGACGCCGGCGCTGGTAAAACCCGCGATGCCGGTGCCGACCGCCTATACAGCCGCCGCTGCCGCCGACCTGCACGCGAACGCGGCCGATCTCGGCTGGCGCACGATGTTCGGCGACCGCCGCCTGCAGCGTCTGATCGAGGTCGCGCTACAGAACAACCGCGACCTGCGGCTGGCCGCGCTGAACGTCGAGGCCGCCGAAGCGCAGTACGGCATCCAGCGCTCGGCGCGCCTGCCGTCGATCGACGCAGGCGCCAGCTTCACTCGCCAGCGCACCGCTGCCGACCCGCAGTCGAATCCGCCGCTGCTCGAGTCGACGCAGAACCAGTACGGCGTGAACGTCGGCATCAGCGCGTTCGAGATCGATCTGTTCGGCCGCGTGAAGTCGCTGTCGGATGCGGCGTTCGCCCGCTACCTCGCGACCGATCACGGCCGCCGCGCGGTGCAGATCTCGCTCGTCGGCGCGGTCGCGGACGCGTACTTCGCGGAGCGTCTCGCGCAGGAACAGCGCCAGCTTGCCGAGCGCACGCTCGGCGACTGGCAGCAGTCGCTCGATCTCGCACGCCGCCTGAAGGAAGCGCATCAGGCGAGCGGCGTCGACATCGCGCAGGCCGAAGGCCAGGTCGCGAGCGCGACCGCCGATCTCGAAGCGCGCACACGCGCCGTCGAGCAGGCACGCAATGCGCTGCGCCTGCTGCTCGGCAGCGAGCCGCCGAAGGATCTGCCGGACCCGCTGCCGCTCGAGCAGCAGCCGGTGATGACGCAACTGCCGGCCGGCCTGCCGTCGGAGTTGCTGTTCCGCCGGCCGGACATCCAGCAGGCCGAGCAGAACCTGGTCGCGGCCAATGCCGACATCGGCGCGGCACGCGCGGCGTTCTTTCCGCGGCTGTCGCTGACGTCGTCGATCGGTTTCCTCAGCCCAGCGATGGGCAGCCTGTTCGCCGGCGGTCAGAACGTATGGAGCTTCGCGCCGCAGCTCACCGTCCCGATCTTCCAGGGCGAGCGGCTCCGTTCGGAGCTGCGTCTCGCGGAAGTGCGCAAGTCGAGTGCCGTCGCCGAGTACGAGCGCTCGATCCAGACCGCGTTCCGCGAAGTCGCCGACGGCATCGCCGGACGCGAAACCTTCGGCCGGCAGATCGAAGCGCAGTCGCGCGTGGTCGCATCAGCCGAGCGCCGCACCGATCTGTCGAACCTGCGCTACCGCGCGGGCGTCGAGGGGCGGCTGGAATTGCTGGATTCGCAGCGCCAGCTGTATTCGGCGCGGCAGGCTTTGCTCGACCTGCGCCGCAGCGAACTGGCCAATGCCGTCGCGCTCTACAAGGCACTCGGCGGCGGGCTGACGGACACCGACGTCCCACCGTCGACCAACGTGGCGCTGCAACGATGAGCGCGCTGATCCTGATTGCCGAGGACGAGCCCGACATCTCGGACATCCTCGACGCGTACCTGAAGCACGACGGCTTTCGCACCTACCGCGTCGGCAACGGGCAGGCCGTGCTCGACGTGCAGCCGCACCTGGAGCCCGACCTGATCCTGCTCGACGTCAAGCTGCCGGGCAGGAGCGGCTGGGACGTGCTGGCCGAACTGCGGCGGCGCTGCAATACGCCGGTCGTCGTCGTCACCGCGTTCGACCGGGACATCGACAGGCTGCAGGCGCTGGGCGCCGGCGCGGACGACTTCATCGTGAAGCCGTTCGACCCGGCCGAGGTGGTCGCACGCCTGCGCGCGATCCTGCGACGCGCACGCACGCCATCGGCCGCACGCATGCTGCAGGTCGGCAATCTGGAGATCGACACCGACAGCTATCTCGCCCGCGTGCGCACGGCATCCACCGGCGTACAGATCGCGCTGACGCTCACGGAATTCCGGCTGCTCGCGCACATGGCGCGCTCGCCGAGCCGTGTATTCACACGCGGCGAACTGCTCGACGCCTGCATGGCCGACGTGAGCGCACTCGAACGCACGGTCGACAGCCACATCAGCCGGCTGCGCAAGAAACTCGAACAGGCCGGCGCGCCCGGCATGCCCGAAGTGATGCGCGGGGTCGGCTACCGGTTGCGGGGGACGCAGTGAACGGGCCGCCGACGCCGGGCCGGCCAATCGGGCTGGCGATCGCGCTGCTCGCGCTCGTCGTCGTGCTGGCTGCCGGCCTCGGCATGTCGATCGTCGACGCGTTGCGCCATCCGGCAGAACTGCCGCGCGACGGCATGCACCACGACGCATTCACCTACCCGGTGCTTGCAACGCTGCTGTTGTCCGGACTCCTGGCGGCGGCCGTCGATCTGTGCCGGCTGATTCGCCGAACGCTCGACGCGCTCGACTCGGCCGCGTACACCGCCGGGCGGATCGCTGCCGGCGATGTTGCGGTGAGCGGAGTTTCCCGCGACGGTTGCCCGAGAGCGATGTCGCAATTCATCGAGGACTTCAATGCCATGACCATCCGGCTGCGGCATACGACCGCCGTTAATACCATACCCTCGCCCACCGACGCGGAGCACATTGCACACGTCCCGCTCGCGGACCTCGAAGCCCGGCTGGACGAAATCAAGCGCCTCGCATCCGCAGCCGGCGACGCATCGGACGAACGTCTGCTGCACCGTGTCGACGACCTCTTCCGGTTCGTCGACAACCTGCAGGTCGTCGAACGGCACGACACACTGAAGCTCGAGCGTCGGCCACAGGAGCGCCGTTGAAATTTCCGTACGAATGGCAGATCGGACTGCGCTATGCGTCTGCCGACAAACGCGCGACCGGCAGCTGCTTCGTTTCGTTCGTCGCCGCCGCGTCGATGGCCGGCATCGCGCTCGGTGTCGCCGCGCTGATCATCGTGCTGTCGGTCATGAACGGGTTCCGCAGCGAAGTGCGGGACCGAATGCTGTCGGTCCTGTCGCACATCGAGATCTTCTCGCCGACCGGCAGCATGCCGGACTGGCGGCAGAGCATCGAACACATGGAGCAGGCGCCGGCGGTCGCGTTGCAGCTGTCGCGCGCGCTGTCGGGCAACCTGTACATCCGCGACTGGACGCAACACAACCGGACCTGGTTCATCGCCGAGCAGTTGCAGAAGCGCATGCTGTTCCTGATCCTGATGCTCATCATCGCGGTCGCGGCATTCAACCTCGTGTCGTCGCTCGTGATGACCGTCACGCAGAAGCACGGCGATATCGCAATCCTGCGCACGCTCGGCGCGCCGCCGGGCGCGATCATGAAAATCTTCATGATCCAGGGCATGACGATCGGGCTGGTCGGGACGATGACGGGCGTGGCACTCGGCGGCGCGATCGCGTCGAGCATCCCGTGGCTGCTGCCACTGATCGAACACGCGCTCGGCATCCGGTTCCTGACGCCGTCCGTCTACTTCCTGAACGAACTTCCGTCGAAGCTCGTCGCGGCCGACGTGATCGAGGTGGCGCTCGTTTCGTTCGTCATGTCGTCGCTGGCGACGCTGTATCCGAGCTGGCGAGGCGCGCGCATCCATCCTGCGGCCGCGCTGCGCGACGAGTGACCGCAGCAACCGGTGCGGTTGGCGCCTGCGACTCGAATGTTTCCTCCACGACCATTCGCTCATTGCGAACGGAATCGTCAATTATCCGACGTGCCGAGCCACCATTGCATCCAGTGACGGCCTTGAAAATTACAAAACACCGCCAATTTTTTCAAAATCATTTCAGCCAATTCGATTTAATTTTGTTTCATATAATCAGAAAAAGTTTGACACCGAACTTTCGTTCTTGATACCGTCCGATGCAAGTAATCTGACGAATTGCAACCCACGCAATCGATTCTGCTCGACGCAGTTCGCTTCCGCCGCACCGAAGTTCTCGCCGCTGACCGCATCTTCTTCCGTTGGCGCATGCAACATCCCGATGCATTTCATTGGGCAGCTGCCGTCCGGCAGCGGGCCGAAGGACCGAACCGAATGAGCAGGACACCGAAACTGTTGCTCTAGCCATCCCGCCTGCGTCAGGCCTGCTGGCGCCGCTGCCTCGCAGCGCGGCGCAGCGCCCCCGTTACCGAGCATTCCAGCATTTCGCCCCCGGAGCAACACCTTTCCGGATCGGGCGAAAGGCCCCGCTGCGCCCACGCGATCCGCGCGAGCGCAGCGGATTTCAGCGGCGCACGATCCGCGCCGCTGTCGACCGTTGTTGTTCGTGCCGTTCGATGTTCAACCGGAGGGGTAATTCAAATGAGTCAGGTTGCAGACAAGAAACAAAAGCACATTCGCATCGTCAAGCTCGCCTTCGCCGCCGCGGCAGCCGCTTCGTTCGGCATGACGGCCGTCCATGCCGCACCTGCCGCCGGCTGGACCGAAACACGCACCAAGGGATTCCTGCCGCTCGTCCAGCAGGGCGAAAGCAGCAGCACCGCCGGCGCGCCGGCGGCAAGCACGGCCGCCGCTGCCGCGGCTGCAACCGAGATGGCGCCCGGCGAATCGGTCGACATCGTGCTCGGGCTGAACCTGCGCAGTGAAGCGCAACTCGACCAGTACCTGCATGATCTGCATACGCCCGGCTCGCCGCACTACAAGCAGTTCCTGACGCCGGCGCAGTTCGCTGCGCAGTACGCGCCGACCGACCAGCAGGTCGCGTCCGTCGTCGCGCACCTGCGCAAGGCCGGCTTCGTCAACATCGTGGTTGCGCCGAACCGCCTGCTGGTGTCCGCCTCCGGCACCGCGGCAACGATCAAGTCGGCGTTCCGCACGACGCTCAAACGCTTCACGCGCAACGGCCGCAGCGTCTATGCGAACACCGATGCCGCGCAGGTGCCGAACGCGATCAGCGGCATCGTCGGCGCGGTGCTGGGTCTGCAGAACGTCGAGCTCATGCATACCGGCGCGGGCAGCAAGCCGCAAGGCAACACCAGCAACCTGACGATTCCCGCGGGTGCGTCAGCGGTGCCGCACAACCCGACGGAATTCTCGTCGCTCTATGGCGGCGACGGTACGCCGACGGCCTCGCAGACCACGGTCGGTATCATCTCCGAAGGCGACCTGTCGCAAACGGTCAGCGACCTGAACACGTTCGCCGCGAGCAACGGCCTCGGCGCGATCAGCAGCAGCATCGTGCAGACGGGTCCGTCAGGCAGTTCGTACACCGACACATCCGGCACCGTCGAATGGAACCTCGACAGCCAGTCGATCGTCGGCGCGGCCGGCGGCAGCGTGAAGCAGGTCGTGTTCTACGTGGCGCCGTCGATGACGCTCACGGCGATCACCGCCGCGTACAACAAGGCAGTCAGCGACAACGTCGCGAAGGTCATCAACGTGTCGCTCGGCGTATGCGAATCGTCCGCGTACAGCACCGGCTCGCAGGCGACCGACGACACCATCTTCAAGCAGGCCGTTGCGCAAGGGCAGACCTTCTCCGTGTCGGCCGGCGACCATGGCGCGTACGAATGCGCGAGCGGCACGCCGTCGCGCTCGACCTACACGGTGAGCGAGCCCGCGACGTCGCCGTACGTGATCGCGGTGGGCGGCACGACGCTGTTCACCAATACGTCGACCAACGCGTACAACAGCGAAATCGTCTGGAACGATCCGGGCTGGCAGCCCGGCACCGTATGGTCGACGGGCGGCGGCTACAGCAAGTACGAAGCCGCGCCGTCGTGGCAATCGTCGAGCCTCACCGGGTCGACCAAGCGCGCGCTGCCGGACGTCGGCTTCGACGCCGACCTGCGCACCGGCGCGATCCTCGTGGTGAACGGCCAGACGTCCGACACGCTGTGGGGTTCGGGCTACCTGAACAACGAAGGCGGCACGAGCCTCGCCGCGCCGATCTTCACCGGCATCTGGGCACGGCTGCAATCGGCCAACAACAACGCGTTGGGCTTCCCGGCATCGAGCATCTACAAGTACTTCCCGACCAACGCGGCGCTGCTGCACGATGTCACGTCCGGCAACAACGGCAGCGGCACTTACGGCTACAAGGCGAAGGCCGGCTGGGACGCGACCACGGGCTTCGGCAGCGTGAACATCTCGAAGCTGAACACGTTCATCCAGAGCACGTCGGATTTCGCGCGCTGATCGCGCGATGAGCAGTGCGGTTCCGGGCGCGCCGCGTGGTGCACGCCCGGAACCGTGTGCACGTCGCGCCCGGATCGATGCTGCGCGTCCACACCCGCCGCCCGCGGTTGTCGCGGGCGAGCGAGATCACAGCTGCGACTCGATCGGAAACAGCCCGAGAAACCAGACTTCCATCCGCCGTGCCGCCGACACTTCCGGTTCGTGATCGAGCTCGGTCACCTTCCCGTCCGCATCGGTCTGAAGCCATTTCAATTGCCCTTTGCCGGCGGGATCGGTTCTCGATTCGACACGCCACGCGATTCGATCGAGCCGTGACGCCAGATCCGTCGCGACTTCGGACGCAATCGCCGGACTCTCGCAGTAGACGCCGATCTCGGTGTTGAGCCTCAGCGAGCGCGGATCGAGGTTCATCGAGCCGATGAAGATGCTCTTGCGATCGAACACATACGTCTTCGCGTGCAGCGACGCACGCGACGAACCGATGATGATCTGTTTCGAGATGCTCTTGTCGCCGGACGGCCGCCGCTCGTAAAGCCGCACGCCGGCTTCCACCAGATCGCGCCGATAGTGCCGGTAGCCGGCATGCACGGCCGCCACGTCGGTCGATGCGAGCGAGTTGGTCAGGATCGTCACGCGCACGCCGCGCGCCGTGAGCGCACGCAGCCGTTCGACCATGTCCTTGCCCGGCACGAAGTACGGCGACACGATCAGCAGTTCCTGCTCGGGCCGCAGCGCGAGTGCGCGCAGCTGCGGCATCAGGTGCCCGTCGGGGTCCTTCGGCGAGCGCGAGATCTTCGCCGGATCGTCGTACAGGACCGTCGCCTGCCCCCACGACAGCTCGGTGCCCTGCCCGTGCACGATCTGGTCGAGCCTTTGCCGCGCCTCGAGCACGTATGGATTGTCCTCCATGGCCCGCAGGTAGTCGCGCAGCCGTTCGCGCTCCCGGTCGAGGCCGCCCGGCGCCGCGTCGTGCCCGACCAGCGCATCGACCGGATACGCATACGGCGAATTCCAGAACGTATCGAATTCGGTCGAGATGTCGTTCACGACGGGGCCGTGCACGACCACGTCGAGATCGCCGAACTCCAGCATCGACGACGCGCCGAAGTACTCGTCGCCGATATTGCGGCCGCCGACGATCGCCGCCTGGTTGTCCGCGATCATCGCCTTGTTGTGCATGCGCCGGTTGACGCGCGCGAACTCGAGCACGGTGCCGATCTTCTTGAAGTGGCGCGTCGCGACCGGATTGAACAGCCGGATCTCGATGTTCGGATGCGCGCTGATCTCGAGCAGCTTGCGGTCGTCCGCGTTCGTGCCGAGATCGTCGAGCAGCGCGCGCACGCGGACCCCGCGATCGGCCGCACGGATGATCGCATCCGCGAGCTCGTGTCCGGTCAGGTCGTCGTGCCAGATGTAGTACTGCAGGTCCAGCGAGCGGTCCGCGCGATCGGCGAGCAGCACGCGCGCATCGAGTGCGTCGACCGGATCGCGCAGCAGATGAAACGCGTCCTGCCCCGGATGGGTGGCGGCCTGCTGGCGGAACGCGATGCCGAGGCGCGTGTTGTCGGTATCGGTGAATGCGTGCGTCGGCGTGCGGCCGGCCTGCGGCGGCAGGCTGGCGCACGCGGCAAGCATCAGCAACGACAGAATCGCACCCCACGAACGCAGCATGATCATGATGGCCGCCCTCCACTGTCGGGCGAAGTCGGTTTGTGTTTGTTCTGGCTGCCGGATAGTGCGCGGAGCCTGGCTGCGGTTCGCGCACTCGATGGATAGCGGGCGCGCCGGTCGCGCTACAGCATACTTCGACTGAGATCGGGACGGCACGCTTTCCGTATTTCCCCGGTGGCGGCGATACGACACGCGACGCCGACGTGCACGCATTCAACACGATCGACACATTCAGGCGGCGCGCAAAAGAAAAACCCGCGAAGCCTTGCGGCATCGCGGGTTTCGCGTCTTCCCCGAATAACCCTGGAAGCGAATCTGGTGGGCCCCCCGGGAGTCGAACCCGGCACCAACGAATTATGAGTTCGCTGCTCTAACCAAGCATGAGCTAGGGGCCCAGATGAGAAGCAAGACGTGCTACACGCCGCCCCGGCAACGAAGCCGGGCCGGCATTGTAACAACAAAGACGCTAAAGAGGACAAACGCCACCGGCATCACGCGGATACCGGCGGCGTTCGCAAGTGAGATGCTGGAAATCAGTTCCCTTCGAGGAACGACTTCAGCTTGTCGGAACGGCTCGGGTGACGCAGCTTGCGCAGCGCCTTGGCCTCGATCTGACGGATCCGCTCACGCGTGACGTCGAACTGCTTGCCGACTTCCTCGAGCGTGTGATCGGTGCTCATCTCGATGCCGAAGCGCATCCGCAGCACCTTCGCCTCGCGCGGCGTCAGCGAGTCGAGCACGTCCTTCACGACGTCGCGCATGCTTGCATGCAGCGCGGCATCCGCCGGCGCGACCGTGTTGTTGTCCTCGATGAAGTCGCCGAGATGGGAATCGTCGTCGTCACCGATCGGCGTTTCCATCGAGATCGGCTCCTTCGCGATCTTCATGATCTTGCGGATCTTGTCTTCCGGCATCTCCATCTTCTCGGCGAGCGTTGCCGGATCCGGCTCGAGACCGGTTTCCTGCAGGATCTGCCGCGAAATGCGGTTCATCTTGTTGATCGTTTCGATCATGTGAACCGGAATACGGATCGTACGCGCCTGGTCCGCAATCGAACGCGTGATGGCCTGGCGAATCCACCACGTCGCATAGGTCGAGAACTTGTAGCCGCGACGGTATTCGAACTTGTCCACCGCCTTCATCAGGCCGATGTTGCCTTCCTGGATCAGGTCGAGGAACTGCAGGCCGCGGTTCGTGTACTTCTTCGCGATCGAGATCACGAGACGCAGGTTCGCCTCGGTCATTTCACGCTTCGCCTGGCGCGCCTTCAGTTCGCCGGCCGCCATCTGGCGGTTGGTTTCCTTGAGGTCCTTCAGCGGCAGCACGACGCGCGCCTGCAGGTCGATCAGACGCTGCTGCTGTTCGCGAATCGCCGGAACGTTACGCGTCAGGACCGCGCTGTACGCATGGCCTTCGGCCGTGACCTTCTCGGCCCAGTCGAGATCCGTCTCGCTGCCCGGGAAGCGCGCGATGAATTCCGAACGCGGCATGCCGCATTTGTCGACGACGATGTGCAGGATCTGACGCTCGACCTGACGCACTTCGTCCACTTGCGCACGCAACGTGTCGCACAGACGCTCGACGGTACGCGCGGTGAAGCGGATCGTCATCAGCTCGGTCTGGATCGTTTCCTGCGCCTTCAGGTAGGACTTCGACTTGTAGCCTTCCTTCTCGAACGCGCGGCGCATCTTGTCGAACCACTCGCTGATCTGCGAGAACTTGTCGAGCGACGCACGCTTGAGGGCTTCGAGCTGGGCGGCGTTGGCCGACGCCTGCGCGGCACCGTCGTCCTCCTCCTCTTCCTCTTCTTCCTCTTCCTCTTCGGCTTCCTCGTCCTCGTTCTCGATGGCTTCCGCTTCCTTCGCGGAGAAGCCGTCGGTGTCGGCGGAGTCCGAAGCATTCGGATCGAGCAGGCCGTCGACGAGTTCGTCGACGCGGATCTCTTCGTTCGCGACGCGTTCGGCCATCGCGAGGATGTCGGCGATCGTCGTCGGGCATGCGGAAATCGCCATCACCATGTGGCGCAGGCCGTCCTCGATCCGCTTCGCGATCTCGATTTCGCCTTCGCGCGTGAGCAGCTCGACCGTGCCCATCTCGCGCATGTACATCCGGACCGGATCGGTCGTGCGGCCGAATTCCGAATCGACGGTCGACAGCGCGACTTCCGCTTCTTCCTCGACTTCATCGTCCGACGACGCGGCCGGCGCGTTGTCGTTCAAGAGCAGCGTTTCCGCGTCCGGCGCCTGCTCGTAAACCGCCACGCCCATGTCGTTGAACGTGCCGATGATGCCTTCGAGGGCTTCGGTCTCGGTGAAGTTGTCCGGCAGGTGGTCGTTGATTTCGGCATACGTGAGGAAGCCGCGCTCCTTGCCGAGCTTGATCAGCGCGCGCAGTTTCACGCGGCGCTCTTCGAGCTCCTCGGCCGTGCCGGGCGTGCTCGTCGCGAACGCTTCCTTCAGCAGCGCCTTCTCCTTGGCACGACGATCGCGCACCTTGGATTTGCCCGGAGCAGCCGCGGCTGCAGGCTGCTCGTCGCTCTGATTTGCGTCGTCATCGACGGATACTTCGTTCAGCTTTTTGGTCATGGAGTTCGCCGTACCGGCTATATCGACTCGCGGCTGCTGGACGACAGCCGGTTGAACCGTGGGTGCATGAGTAGTACGTACTGCCGTTTCGTCCGCGGCGGCAGTCGTGTCCCTTGCGCTTTTCGCACTTGCCCGCTTCTCCACCGGCTTGGCCGGCCCGGAGTCGGGTCTGGCGGCAGCCCGTGTTCTGGCTGCCGGCGCCGGCGCAGCCTGAGCGGTGCCGGCCGCGGTTTTCTTTCCTGCAGGGGCTGACGTGACTGAAGACGTTGTCCTGGTGGAAGAAGCAGACTTGGCCGCTGTGACCTTCGTGGTCGGCTCCGTCGAGCCCTTGCCTGTTGCTTTCTTTCCGCCTGTCGTCTTTGCCATCGCGATTCTCGCCTCTGCTTAGAAAACAAACCGCTGGAAACCTTATATTATAGCACGCTGGGGAGCCCTCTCTTGGCGCCCCGGCCGCCTACAGCCCGAGCCGACGCTTCATGTCGGTTCGCTGCTGGTTCAATTCCGTCAATTCGGCTAATTCCTCGGGTGTGAAGGTGGATTGCCGCGCCAGCCTGTCGAGCCGGTCGCAGCAAGCGTCATAGCGCATCTTGAGCACCGCCGCCTGCAGTTCCTCTCCCGCAATCCGTTCCTGCTCACGCTGCCGCTCGGGCACCGTCTCGTCTTCCGGATTCTGTAACAGCAAGTCGCGGACGTTTTCATCATAGTCCAGAATTTCGCGGAAGATTTCCTCGTAAGTCGCTCCATTCGAGGACGTCCGCAGGACATCCGACAGCAGCCGGAACTCCGCGCCATCGCCCAGCGCTCGCGCATGGTCGACCACTTCGGCGAACAGCTCGCCGATGCGCGGCAGCGCGCGCAGGGTCGCAAGCTGCTCGTCGTCGAGCTGCGACGCGATCCGCGGATGCATCACCAGCGTGCGCAACGCACGCTTTTCGCTGTCCGTCACGCGCCGCCGCTCGCTGCGCGCGGGCGCCTGGCGAGGCGGCGCCGCGATCCGCGTATCGACGTCGGACAGCCCCGCAACTTCCTCGAACGGGATATCGAGTCGGTCGGCAAACATGTGCATGATCTGCGCGCGCAACGCATTCGCCGGCAGTGCCTGCAACAGCGGCTTCGCGTCGAACAACGCCTTCGCGCGGCCCTCCGGCTGGTCGAGCGCCTTGCCGGCAATTGCTTCGTTCAACAGAAATTGCGACAGCGGCATCGCACGCTCGACCTGCTCGGAGAATGCGTCCGCGCCGAATTCGCGCACGAAGCTGTCCGGATCGTGCTCGGACGGCAGGAACAGGAATCGGATCGTCCGGTTGTCCGCCGCATGCGGCAGGCACGCCTCGAGCGCGCGGCGTGCCGCACGCCGGCCGGCCGAGTCGCCGTCGAAGCTGAAAATGACCGTGTCGGTCTGGCGCAGCAGCTTCTGCACGTGGATCGGCGTGCACGCCGTGCCGAGCGTCGCGACCGCGTTCGGGAACCCGAGCTGCGCGAGCGCGACGACGTCCATGTAGCCCTCGACGACCAGCACGTACTTGCGCTCGCGAATCGCGAGGCGTGCCTCGAACAGCCCGTACAGTTCGCTGCCCTTGTTGAACAGCGGCGTTTCGGGCGAATTCAGGTACTTCGGCTCGCCGCTGCCGAGCACGCGCCCCCCGAACCCGATCACCTGCCCCTTCACGTTGCGGATCGGGAACATGATCCGTTCGCGGAACCGGTCGTAGCGTCGCGCGACGCCTTGCGCGTCGGTCTTCTCGCTGACGATCACGAGCCCCGATTCGACCAGCGACTCGTCGCGGTAGTCGGGGAACGCGGTTTCGAGGTTCTGCCAGCCGTCCGGCGCATAGCCGAGCCCGAAGCGTGCGGCGATCTCGCCAGTCAGGCCCCGGTTTTTCAGATACTGGATCGCGACGGTCGCACCGCGCAATTGCTTGCGGTAGTAGTCGCACGCCGCGGACATCACGTCGGACAGCGCGGTCGCGACCGATTTCGACACGGGCGCCGGATAATCGCCGCCCCCGCCGCCTCCACCCCCGCCGCGCATCGACGGTTCGTGCGGCACGGTCAGCCCGACCGATTGCGCGAGCTCCTGCACCGCTTCCGGGAACGTGAGCCCCGCGTGTTCCATCAGGAAGCCGATCGCCGTGCCGTGCGCGCCACAACCGAAGCAGTGATAGAACTGCTTGGTCGGGCTGACGGTAAACGACGGGCTCTTCTCGTTATGGAACGGGCACAACCCCATGAAGTTGGCGCCGCCCTTCTTGAGTTGCACGTACCGGCCCACCACGTCGACGATATCGACGCGGTTCAGCAAATCCTGCAGGAACGAATGCGGAATCACCGTGGGATCGAACGAAAAAAAGACAATACGACACCCCGGCGCACGCGCATGCGACGCGCCGGGAGGCGGGAGTTACTTCGAAAGCGCGGTCTTGACCTGCGCGGAAACGGCCGTCATGTCGGCACGGCCGGCGAGCTTGCCCTTCAGCACGCCCATCACCTTGCCCATGTCCTGCGGACCGGCTGCACCCGTTGCCGCGATCGCGGCCTGGACTTCGGCAGCCACTTCGGCGTCCGACAGCTGCGCGGGCATGTAGCCGCCCAGCACGTTCAGTTCGGCCTGCTCCTTCGCGACGAGATCGTCGCGGCCGGCGGCCTGGAACTGGCTGATCGAGTCCTTGCGCTGCTTGATCATCTTGTCGATCACGGCCGTGATGCCCGCGTCGTCGAGGGTCACCCGATCATCGACTTCGCGCTGCTTGATCGCGGCCATCAGCAGGCGAATCGTCGCCAGACGCTCGCTGTCCTTCGCGCGCATCGCGGCCTTCATGTCTTCGCTGATCTGCTCTTTCAAACTCATCTTGCACCCGGGATGGAAACGTGACTTCGACGCCCGCGAACGGACGTCAACACAAAAACCCGCTTGGGACTATGTCTCAAGCGGGTTGCTCGAATCCGGCATCGGCGACTCGCGGACCCTGTTCGCAACCGATCGTGCGGAGGTCGCCGGTGCGCCGCTCAGTGAACCGCGCGGCGCCCAATCTTTCAGTACAGCTTCTTCGGCAGCGTCTGACTGCGAATCCGCTTGTAGTGACGCTTCACTGCAGCGGCCTTCTTGCGCTTGCGCTCGGCGGTCGGCTTCTCGTAAAACTCCCGCGCACGAAGCTCGGTCAGCAGACCGTTCTTCTCGATCGTGCGCTTGAAGCGACGCATGGCGACTTCGAACGGCTCGTTTTCTTTAACGCGAATGATCGTCATGATCCGACACGAATAAAGGTTTGCAGGGAAGATTAACGAGTATAGCAGAGCGCCGCACAAAGACATAAGGGCCGGTTCCCGTCAACGACGGGCTTGCGCCGGCGTGTCACGGGCCGCGCGAGAACTCCGCCGCCGCCTGGCCGGCAGCCGTGCCGGACGCCCACGCCCACTGGAAGTTGTAGCCGCCGAGCCAGCCGGTCACGTCCACCGCCTCGCCGACGAAGAACAGCCCCGGCACCCGCGCGCTCATCATCGTCGCCGACGACAGCTCACGCGTGTCGACGCCCCCCTTCGTGACCTCGGCCTTCTTGTAGCCTTCGGTGCCGTTCGGCGTCAGCGTCCAGCCGGACAGTGCATCGCCGATCTGGCGCAGCGTCTTGTCGGGCAGGTCCGCGAGCCGCGCATCGGCCGCGACGCGGTGCGTGTCGAGCCATGCGTGCGCGAGGCGCGACGGTACCCAGTCCGCAAGCAACGAGCCGACCTGGCGCTTCGACGTGCGCTTCGCGTCGAGCAGCTCGGCCACCACATCGCGCTGCGGCAGCAGGTCGATGCGGATCGGGTCGCCGGACTGCCAGTAGCTGGAGATCTGCAGGATGCCGGGCCCCGACAGGCCGCGATGGGTCAGCAGCAGATCCTCGACGAATTCGCCACCGCGCTTCTTGTCGCCGGTCGACACGCGCACTTCGAGCGACACGCCGGACAGCGCCGCGAACGGAGCCCAGTCCTGCTGCGCGAACGTGAGCGGCACGAGCGCGGGGCGCGTATCGACCAGCTTGTGGCCGAACTGCTTCGCGAGCCGGTAGCCGAAGTCGGTTGCACCGATCTTCGGGATCGACAGGCCGCCCGTCGCGACGATCAGTGCGCGCGCGCGGATCGGCCCCGCCTGCTGCGTGTCGAGCGTGAAGCCGTCGGCCGGCGCGTGGCGCACCGCATCGACGACCACCGGCCGGCGCCATGCGATGCCGCCGGTGTCGCATTCGCCCTTCAGCATGTCGATGATCGCGTCGCTGCCGTGGTCGCAAAAGAGCTGGCCCTTGTGCTTTTCGTGCCAGGTCACGTGATGGCGCTTGAGCAGCCCGAGGAAGTCGCGCGGCGTATAGCGCGCGAGCGCCGAGCGCGCGAAATGGGGATTCGACGACAGGTAGTTGTCCGGCCCGGCGTAGAGATTCGTGAAGTTGCAGCGGCCGCCGCCCGAGATGCGGATTTTCTCGGCGAGCCGCGGCGCGTGATCGATCAGCACCACGCGGCGGCCGAGTTGCCCGGCGACCGCGGCGCTCATCATCCCGGCGGCGCCCGCGCCGATCACGGCGATGTCGTAAGTTTCCATGGCGCGGATTGTACCTGTCCGGCTCCGGGCCCGGGCCACCCGCAGCGGCGGCCTGCCCTCGCCTGCTATAATTTACGGTTACGTTTATCTTCCTGCGGCGCGCTCGATATAGCGCGCCCTGCCCGCACCCATGCTCGTTCTCGGCATCGAAAGCTCCTGCGACGAAACCGGCCTCGCGCTCTACGACACGCAGCGCGGCCTGCTCGCGCACGCGCTCCATTCGCAGATCGCAATGCACCGCGAATACGGTGGCGTCGTGCCCGAGCTCGCGTCGCGCGACCACATCCGCCGCGCGCTGCCGCTGCTCGAGGAAGTCATGGCGCAAAGCGGCACGCGCCGCGACGACATCGACGCGATCGCATTCACGCAAGGCCCCGGCCTCGCCGGCGCGCTGCTGGTCGGCGCGAGCATCGCGAACGCGCTCGCGCTCGCATGGAACAAGCCGACCGTCGGCATCCATCACCTCGAAGGCCACCTGCTGTCGCCGCTGCTCGTCGATGAACCGCCGCCGTTCCCGTTCATCGCGCTGCTGGTGTCGGGCGGCCACACGCAACTGATGCGCGTGACTGACGTCGGCGTGTACGAGACGCTCGGCGAGACGCTCGATGACGCGGCCGGCGAAGCGTTCGACAAGACGGCGAAGCTGATCGGCCTCGGCTATCCGGGCGGCCCGGAAGTGTCGAAGCTCGCGGAAACCGGCACGCCGGGCGCGATCGTGCTGCCGCGCCCGATGCTGCACTCGGGCGATCTCGACTTCAGCTTCAGCGGCCTGAAGACGGCCGTGCTCACGCAGATGAAGAAGTTCGAGGCGGCGAAGCTGGATGGCGAAGCACTCGAGCGCGCGAAGGCCGACCTCGCACGCGGCTTCGTCGACGCGGCCGTCGACGTGCTGGTCGCGAAGTCGCTCGCCGCACTCAAGAAGACGAAGCTGAAGCGCCTCGTGGTCGCGGGCGGCGTCGGCGCGAACCGCCAGTTGCGCGCGGCGCTGTCGGCTGCTGCCGCGAAGCGCGGCTTCGACGTGCACTATCCCGATCTCGCACTTTGCACCGACAACGGCGCGATGATCGCGCTCGCGGGTGCCTTGCGGCTCGGCCGCTGGCCCGAGCAGGCGAATGCCGACTATGCGTTCACGGTGAAGCCGCGCTGGGATCTCGCGTCGCTCGCACGCTGATTCGCGCAACGCGACACCGCACGCACCGGCACACGCCGGAATACGAAAAGGCCGCTCGGACGAGCGGCCTTATTCGTTGCAGCGGCAAAATGACGCAGTGTTACGCGGCGTGTCGCTTGTCGCGCTCGATCAGCGCATAGGCGCTGTGATTGTGGATCGACTCGAAGTTCTCGGCCTCGAGCACGTAGGCGACTACACGCTCATCCGCATCGAGACGCTGCGCGACGTCGCGCACCAGATCCTCGACGAACTTCGGGTTCTCGTAGGCACGCTCCGTGACGAACTTCTCGTCCGGACGCTTCAGCAAGCCCCACAGTTCGCACGACGCCTCTTCTTCCGCGATGCGGATCAGCGCCTCGACCGGCAGGTCGGCCGCGAGTTCGGCGTCGATCGTCACGTGCGAGCGCTGGTTGTGCGCGCCGTACTGCGAGATCTTCTTCGAGCACGGGCACAGGCTCGTCACCGGCACGAGCACCTTCAGGAACAGGCGCGTCTCGCCGTCGCGGCTTTCACCCGCGAGCGTCACCTCATAGTCGAGCAGGCTTTGCACGCCCGACACCGGCGCCGTCTTGTTCACGAAGTACGGGAACGTGACCTCGATGCGGCCTGCTTCCGCTTCCAGCTTCTCGAGCATCGACGCGAGCATCGCGCGGAAGCGCTCGACCGTCAGCGGCGCGCGGTTCTCCTCGAGCAGCGCGACGAAGCGCGACATGTGCGTGCCCTTCTGATCGGCGGGCAGGCGCACGTCGAGGTTCCAGACGCCGACGGTCGGCTGCACGTCGCCGCTTTCGGTGCACACCGTCAACGGATGCCGGACCGCCTTCACGCCCACGCGCTGAATCGGAATCTGGCGGGTATCCACCGTGCTCTGCACGTCGGGCATCACGAAGGCGGGATTCATCTGGTTCATCTTGTTCAATCCTTGTAAGCCGCGCGTTCGACGACGCGCACGCCGCGTCACGCGGCAGCCGGAAAAGCAACATGGGCCCGCAGGCCCATGTTTTCCGCATCAATGAAGACCGGTTACGCCAGTCGCACCGACGCCGCCCGCAGGCGGCGCCAGCTTACGCGACCCGCTTCGCCTGACCGGCGACATCGGCCGCCGGGCTCAGGAAGCGTTCGCGAATCGATTTCGCGATGCCCGCGCCGTCGAGGCCGCATTGCGACAGCAGCTTCGCGGGATCGCCATGATCGATGAACTGGTCAGGGAGGCCCAATTGTATTACGGGTCGGATAACCCCACTTTCCATCAGGGCTTCGACGCAGGCCGAACCCGCACCGCCCATCACGCAACCTTCCTCGACCGTGACGAGACAGTCGTGCGTCTCGGCGAGCTCACGCACGAGCGCCGCATCGACCGGCTTCACGAAGCGCATGTTCGCCACCGTTGCGTCGAGCTCCTCGGCCGCCGCGAGCGACGGCGCGACCATCGTGCCGAACGCGAGGATCGCGACGCGCTTGCCTTCCGGCTGCGACGTGCGGCGACGCACTTCACCCTTGCCGAGCGGGATCTCGGTGAATTCCTTCACCGTCGCCACGCCCGTGCCCGCGCCGCGCGGATAACGCACCGCGGTCGGGTTCGGCTGCTGAAGCGCCGTGTGCAGCATCTGGCGGCACTCGTCCTCGTCGGACGCAGCCATGATCGTCATGTTCGGGATGCAGCGCATGAACGCGAGATCGTACGCGCCCGCGTGCGTCGCGCCGTCGGCGCCGACGAGGCCCGCGCGGTCGATCGCGAACACGACCGGCAGGTTCTGCAGCGCGACGTCGTGGATCAGCTGGTCGTACGCACGCTGCAGGAACGTCGAGTAGATCGCGACGACGGGCTTCAGCCCCTCGGTCGCCATGCCGCCCGCGAACGTCACAGCGTGCTGCTCGGCGATGCCGACGTCGTAGTAGCGATCCTTGAAGCGCTTCTCGAACTCGACCATGCCCGAGCCTTCGCGCATCGCAGGCGTGATGCCGACGACGCGCGAATCGCGCTCGGCTTCATCGCACAGCCATTCGCCGAACACCTGCGTGTACGTCTTCTTCGCGGGCGTGGTCGACGGCTTGATGCCTTCGGCCGGGTTGAACTTGCCGGGGCCGTGGTAGAGCACGGGATCGGCTTCGGCGAGCTTGTAGCCCTGGCCTTTCTTCGTCACCACGTGCAGGAACTGCGGGCCGCGCAGTTCGCGGATGTTCTGCAGCGTCGGGATCAGCGAATCGAGATCGTGACCGTCGATCGGACCGATGTAGTTGAAGCCGAACTCTTCGAACAGCGTTGCCGGCACAACCATGCCCTTCGCGTGCTCCTCGAGCTTGCGCGCAAGTTCGAGCACCGGCGGTGCAACGCTCAGCACGCGCTCGACACCCGCGCGCGCGGCCGCGTAGAAGCGGCCCGACATCAGGCGTGCGAGATGGCGGTTCAGCGCGCCGACCGGCGGCGAAATCGACATGTCGTTGTCGTTGAGGATCACGAGCAGCTTCGCATCCTCCGACACGCCCGCGTTGTTCATCGCCTCGAACGCCATGCCGGCCGTCATCGCGCCGTCGCCGATCACCGCGATCGAGAAGCGGTCGTCGCCGTTCAGCTGGCTGCCGATCGCCATGCCGAGCGCCGCCGAAATCGACGTGCTCGAGTGCGCGGTGCCGAACGTGTCGTATTCGGATTCGCTGCGGCGCGGGAAACCCGAGATGCCGTCGTACTGGCGCAGCGAATGCATCTGGTCGCGGCGGCCCGTCAGGATCTTGTGCGGGTAGGTCTGGTGACCCACATCCCAGACGATCCGGTCGTTCGGCGTGTTGAACACGTAGTGCAACGCGATCGTCAGCTCGACCGTCCCGAGGTTGGACGACAAATGGCCGCCCGTCTTCGACACGCTGTCGAGCACGAACGCGCGCAGTTCATCCGCGAGCGGTTGGAGTTGGCGACGATCGAGGCGGCGCAAATCCGCCGGGTCGTCGATGGTTTTCAGCAAGTCGTACATCGTCGTTCCATTGTAGGAAATCAAACGCGCCCGCATTCTATGGCGCACCGTAGCGTGTGCGCAGCGGCGGGCTTCGCGTCAGCTGACCCGGTTCACCACCAGGTCGGCAAGTTCGGCGAGACGCTGTGCGCGTGCGCCGAACGGTTTCAGCGCATCATGCGCTTCGGCGCGCAGCTGGGCTGCGAGCTCGCGCGACGCGTCGAGGCCGAGGATCGATACGTAGGTCGGCTTGTCGTTCGCCGCATCCTTGCCGGCCGTCTTGCCGAGCGTCGCCGAATCGGTCGTGACGTCGAGAATGTCGTCGACGACCTGGAAGGCCAGACCCACGGCACCCGCGTAAACGTCAAGCGCGGCCATCGTTTCCGCGGACGGCGTTTCGCCGGCCAGCGCGCCCATCCGCACGGCTGCGCGCAGAAGCGCACCCGTCTTCATCCGGTGCATCGTCTCGAGCTGCTCGCGCGTCAGCTTCAGGCCGACGCTCGCCAGGTCGATCGCCTGCCCGCCGGCCATGCCGATCGAGCCGCTTGCGAGCGCAAGCTCGCGCACGAGCGCGGCCTGCTGTGCCGGCGCCAGTGCGTCGGCGTCGGTCAGCGCGACGAATGCCTGCGACTGCAGCGCATCGCCGACCAGCAGCGCCGTCGGCTCGTCGTACTGCACGTGCACGGTCGGCTTGCCGCGCCGCAGCGCGTCGTCATCCATGCACGGCATGTCGTCGTGCACGAGCGAGTAGACGTGGATCATCTCCAGCGCCGCCGCCGCCGCGTTGCGCGCCGCTTCGGTCGCGCCGGTCAGTTCGCCTGCTGCATGGCACAGCAGCGGGCGAACGCGTTTGCCGCCGCCGAGGACCGCGTAGCGCATCGCTTCGTGGAGTTGCGTGGGCACCACAGTTTCAGCCGGCAAATAGTGGCCGAGTGCGTCCTCGACGCGGTCGAGCACGGACCGCATCCATTGTTCGAATGTCATAGATCGTCGTCTTCGCCGTCCGTGGCGGCCGCTCCGGACGAAAGCGGCTTCAGCGTCGCGCCGTCGAGCACGCGAACCTGCTGTTCCACTTTCTCAAGCTGCTGTTGGCAAAACGCAACGAGGGTCGCACCGCGGCGATACGCCGTGAGCGAATCCTCGAGGCTCAACGCGCCGCCTTCCATCCGGGCAACCAGCGTCTCGAGTTCCGCGAGCGCCGTTTCGTAGTTGTCCGGCAACGGTTCGGCGCCATTGCCGGGCGGGGTGGCGCCTTGGGATGCGGTTTTCGCCATGGACGAGGGTGTCAAATTTCAAAACAAGTCGGACATTCTACGGCAAAAGAGAATTTTCCGACCTGCCGACTTGGGCATCCGGGCATGCATTCCGGCCCCTTCTTCGTCACGGATTGTGTGCCCGCCGATCACCGCCGACAAAAAATTGACACAAATCAGGCACTTAATCCTAGCCTTGCGAGGCGAACCGGGTATAATTCCGCGTTTCCCTAAATCGATTTTTCGATGGTTGGGTTGTTCACTGCTTTCACGCTAACACCGGGAGTGGGAATGTCCAATCTGAGCGACGCGCTTCAGTTGAAGTCGGCTCACAGCCAGCTTCCAGTCACTGCATACTTCGATGAGGCGCTGCTCGAGCGCGAGATCGAAACCCTCTTCAAGAAAGGACCTCGTTACGTCGGGCACGAGTTGATGGTGCCCGAGGCGGGGGATTATTTTGCGCTGCCGTCCGAGAAGGAAGGCCGCGTGCTGGTCCGCAACCCGGCGAACCAGATCGAACTGCTGTCGAACGTGTGCCGCCACCGGCAGGCGATCATGCTGAACGGGCGCGGCCACACGCAGAACATCGTGTGTCCGCTGCACCGCTGGACGTACGATCTGGAAGGCCAACTGCTCGGCGCGCCGCACTTCCCCGACAAGCCGTGCCTGAACCTCGGCAAGAGCCCGCTGCAGAACTGGCAGGGGCTGCTGTTCGAGGCCGAAGGCCGCAACGTCGCGCGCGATCTTGCGAACCTCGGCACGAAGCATCACTTCGACTTCTCCGAGTATCACTTCGATCACGTCGAAGTGCACGAGTGCGATTACAACTGGAAGACGTTCATCGAGGTCTACCTCGAGGATTACCACGTCGTCCCGTTCCACCCGGGCCTCGGCAGCTTCGTGTCGTGCGACGATCTCAAATGGGAGTTCGGCGACTGGTACAGCGTGCAGACGGTCGGCGTGCACAACGCGCTCGCAAAACCGGGCAGCGCGACTTACCAGAAGTGGCACGAGCAGGTGCTCAAGTTCCGCAACGGCGTACCGCCGGAGTTCGGCGCGATCTGGATGGTCTACTACCCGGGCCTGATGATCGAGTGGTATCCGCACGTGCTGGTCGTGTCGTGGCTGATTCCGCGCGGCCCGCAGAAGACGACCAACATCGTCGAGTTCTATTACCCCGAGGAAATCGCGCTGTTCGAGCGCGAGTTCGTCGAGGCCGAGCGCGCCGCCTATATGGAAACGGCCGTCGAGGACGACGAAATCGCGATGCGGATGGACGCAGGCCGCCGCGCCCTGATGGCGCGCGGCGAATCGCAGGTCGGCCCGTACCAGAGCCCGATGGAAGACGGCATGCAGCACTTCCACGAGTTCCTGCGCCGCCACCTCGGCGATCTCTGACGGCCCGCGCGGCGCGTTGGCGCCGCACGGCATCCGGCATCATGAAAAGACGGGTTTCGGCCCGTCTTTTTTTGTTTAGACTTGGAGTATCAGGCCGTTTGCACTCCAGGGAGCCGTCATGCCACATACCCATTACACCACGCTCATCTCCGCAGCCAATCTCGCCGAGCGACTGGCCGCAGCGCCGGGCAGCGTCGTCGTATTCGATTGCCGCTTCGATCTCGTCGATCCGGCGGCCGGCGAAGCCGCCTATGCGGCCGGCCACATCGCGGGCGCACAGTATCTTCATCTTGATCGCGACCTGTCGGGCCGCAAGACCGGCACCAATGGTCGCCATCCGCTGCCGACGCGGGACGCGCTCGCGACGCTGATCGCCAGCCGCGGCGTCAAGCAGGGCCAGCAGGTCGTTGCCTATGACGCGCAAGGCGGCGCCTACGCAGCGCGCCTGTGGTGGCTGCTGCGTTGGCTCGGACACGATTCCGTCGCGGTGCTCGACGGCGGCCTGCAGGCATGGGAAGCAGCCGGCCAGCCACTGACGACCGACGTAACGCACCCGGCCGCCGGCGACTTCCGCGCAGCGGCCCCGCTCGAATCGACGGTCGACGCGGCAGCCGTGCTCGCGAACCTGACGGCGGCCACGCGTGTCGTGATCGACGCACGCGCGCCGGACCGCTACCGCGGCGAAAACGAAACGATCGATCGTGTCGGCGGACACATTCCCGGCGCACGCAACCGCTTCTTCAAGGACAACCTGAACGCCGACGGCCGCTTCAAGACCGGTCATGAACTGCGCGAGACATTCACCACGCTGCTGGCCGGCACCGAACCGAACAACGTGATCCTGCAATGCGGGTCCGGCGTGACCGCATGCCACAACGCCCTCGCACTCGAAATCGCGGGGCTGCACGGCGCATCGCTGTATCCGGGCTCGTGGAGCGAATGGAGCGCCGATCCGTCGCGGCCGATCGCGACCGGCCCGACGCCGTAAACACCATCGCGGCACGACGACGAAGCGGCGGCATCTGCCGCCGCTTGCCGCTTACATCACGCCGTACTTCTGGAACCACTCGATCGAGCGCCTCCAGCCGTCCTCGGCATCGGACTTCACATAGCTCGGCCGGTAATCGGCGAAGAACGCGTGGCCGGCATCCGGATACACGACGATCTCCGATTGGCGCGCGAGCTTCGAATCGCTCGCCTGGACTGCCTTGCGCATGTCGGCAAGCGACGTCTGCGAGATGTTCGCATCCTTCTCGCCGTACAGCCCGAGCACCGGCACCTTCAGCGACGACGCATGGTCGACCGGATTGAACGGCGTCATCTCGTCGGTCTTGCCCTCGACGAACCCGTACCACGCAACGGCTGCCAGCACGTGCGGATTGTGCTCCGCATACAGCCACGCCTGACGGCCACCCCAGCAGAACCCCGTCACGCCGAGACGCGACAGGTCGCCACCGTTCTTGCCGGCCCAAGCGACGGTCGCATCGAGATCCTCGGTGACCTGGCGGTCCGGTACCTTGCTGACGATGTGGTCGACGAGCGACTGGATCGTCGGATACTTCGATGCATTGCCTTGCCGCGCGAACAGGTCGGGCGCGATCGCGAGATAGCCGAGCTTCGCGAAGCGCCGGCAGACATCGGCGATATGCTCGTGCACAGCGAAGATCTCGTGGATCACGATGACGACCGGCAGGTTTGTCTTGCCGGCCGGCTGCGCACGATATGCGGGGATGCTCGCGTCGCCCGAGCGGATCTCAATGGTGTCGACGTCCAGCCCGGCGCTGTCGGTCGTGACCGTCTGCGCAGACACGGGCAGCACGGCCGCCGCGAAGGTGCCGCCCAGCGCCGCCTGCATGAACTTGCGGCGCGAGAACGGAACGTGGGGAACCAGGCTGTCGACTTCGGGTTTCAACATGAATGCACTCCTCGATTGGGCGCCACGGTCACGGCCAGGGACTCGACTTGACGGCGCGGATGTCGCGGCGGGTGGCACCTCGCCGCAAGCGAAAACCCGGACAAGATGCCCAATAATCCGTTGTCGCGTCAACTGTCAGATGTGTAAGACTCGATTACGACGAATCGACCCGGCTGCGTCGACGCGCCCTGGAAGCCGCGCGCAGCGGGCATGAAGCGGTCGCCGCCAGGCAGCCGAATGCTTGCAGGTTGAAAGAAAGTCGGCTCGCGGGCTCGGTGCCCGGCAAGCGCGCCGGCAGTCATCCGGCGCCCGAAAAGACAACGGGCCGGGAACACGCGCAATGCGCGTTCCCGGCCCGTTCGACACACGAACGCGTGGTCAGTGCAGCTTCACGCGCGGCAGCGTCGTGCGGCGCAGCCAGTGCGCGAACGTATCGAGCATCATGCGCGGATAGCCGTGCAGCGCCGCAATGTGCAGCCGGTACAGCGACATGTACATGAACCGCGCGAACAGCCCCTCGATCAGCATGTTGCCGCCGATCAGGCCGCCCATCAGGTTGCCGACCGCGCTGAAGTGACCGAGCGACACGAGTGAACCGAAATCGCGATACGTGAACTCGGGCAGCGTACGCCCGTCGAGCCGGCATCCGATCGCCTTCAGCAGGAAGCTCGCCTGCTGGTGCGCCGCCTGCGCGCGCGGCGGCACGTTGCGTTCGTTGCCGGGCCACACACAAGCCGCGCAATCGCCGAGCGCGAACACGTTGTCGTCGGTAAAGGTCTGCAGCGTGCGGCGCACGTCGAGCTGGCCGAGCTTGTTGACCTGCAGGCCATCGAGATGCGACAGCACGGACGGCGCCTTGATGCCGGCCGCCCAGACCGTGAGATCCGCACGCACCGCCTTGCCGCTCGCGGTATGCACGAAACCCGGCGCGACCTCGGTCACGCGCTCCGCGAGCATCAGCCGCACACCGAGTTTTTCAAGCAGCTCGGCCGTTGCCGCCGATACGCGCTCCTGCAGCGCAGGCAGAATCCGCGGCCCCGATTCGATCAGCACGATGCCGACATCGTGTTGCGGGTCGAGCTTGTGCAGCCCATAGACGGACAGCACCTGCGCGGTGTTGCGCAGCTCCGCCGACAGCTCGACGCCCGTCGCGCCACCGCCGACGATCACGACCTGGATGCGCGGCTCGGCCGCCGCACCGGGCGCGGGCTGCGCCGGCGCCTGGTGCTCGGCGCGCATGCACGCGGCGATCAAGCGCTTGCGGAAACGCTCGGCCTCGCCGACCGTATCGAGCGCGATTGCGTTTTCCGCCGCGCCCTGCACGCCGAAGAAGTGCGTCGTACTGCCGATCGCGATCACGAGCGTGTCGTATTCCAGATCGCGCGCCGGCAGCAGTTCCTCGCCGTCGCTGTCGTTGACCGGCGACAGCGTGATGCGCTTCGTGGCGCGGTCGAGCGCGGTCAGCTCGCCCTGCTGGAACTCGAAGCCATGCCAGCGCGCCTGCGCCGCATATTCGAGCTCCTGCGTGAACGGATCCATGCTGCCGGCCGCGACCTCGTGCAGCAGTGGCTTCCAGATGTGCGTCGGATTGCGGTCGACGAGCGTGACAAGCGCACGCGCGGGACGATTGCCGCGCGCGCCGTAACGGTCGCCGAGCCGCGTCGCCAGTTCCAGGCCGCCCGCGCCTCCGCCTACGATGATGATCCGATGCATCTGATTCCCCCTTTGCGATTCGAAACTGCTGCCGCCCGACGAGGCGGACGCGATGCGTTCGCGCCGCCCGGTGGATTAACCGGTTCGGACATCATCGATGTGCAGTTCGAAACACTTCGATGCGTCCGATTCCGGAACGCGGGCGCGCTGCCCCCGCGACAATGGCCTGACTGACCTGCATTGTCCGGGAGCTTGCGCGTTGACCACAAGCAAACCATCTCGATATTCAGCATCCCTGCAACAATATGCCGCGGGAAACGGGAATCGCGCGGGGGTGCGTCAGTGTGCCTCTTCCCAGTTCGCGCCGGCGCCCACTTCCGCGACCAGCGGCACCTTCAGCCTGGCGACGCCGCACATCATTTCCGGCAGCTTCTCGCGCACGAGCGACAGTTCGCCGTCGGGCACCTCGAGCACCAGCTCATCGTGTACCTGCATGATCATCTTCGACGCCAGCCGGTCGCGCGTGAGCCAGTCGTCGACCGCGATCATCGACAGCTTGATCAGGTCGGCCGCCGTGCCCTGCATCGGCGCATTGATGGCCGCGCGTTCGGCCGCCTGGCGGCGCGGACCGTTGCCGCCGTTGATCTCCGGCAGCCACAGACGGCGACCGAAAACGGTTTCAACGTAGCCCTTCTCCTTCGCCACGGCGCGCGTGTCTTCCATGTACTGCGCGACGCCCGGGTAGCGCGCGAAATAGCGGTCGATATAGAGCTTCGCCGCATCGCGCGTGATGCCGAGGTTCGACGCGAGGCCGAACGCGCTCATCCCGTAGATGAGCCCGAAGTTGATCACCTTCGCGATCCGGCGCTGGTCGGAATTGACCTCCAGCGGCGTCACGCCGAACACTTCGGCGGCGGTTGCGCGGTGGATGTCTTCACCCTGCGAGAACGCGCGCAGCAGCGACGCGTCGCCGGAAATGTGCGCCATGATCCGCAGTTCGATCTGCGAATAGTCGGCCGACACGATCCGGTGGCCCGGCGATGCGATGAACGCTTCGCGGATCCGCCGGCCTTCGGCCGTGCGCACCGGAATGTTCTGAAGATTGGGATCGTTCGACGCGAGGCGGCCCGTGACCGCGACAGCCTGCGCATAGTTCGTATGCACGCGGCCCGTGGCGGGATTCACCATGCGCGGCAGCTTGTCGGTGTAGGTCGACTTCAGCTTCGACAGCCCGCGATGCTCGAGCAGCAGCTTCGGCAGCGGGTAATCCTCGGCAAGCTTCTGCAACACTTCTTCGTCGGTCGACGGCGCACCGCTCGGCGTTTTCTTCACGACCGGCAGTTGCAGCTTCTCGAAGAAGATCTGGCCGATCTGCTTCGGCGAGCCGAGATTGAACTCGCCGCCGGCCAGTTCGTACGCTTGGCCCTCGAGCTCGATGAGCCGCGCCGCGATCTCACTGCTTTGCGCCTGCAGGCGTGCGTCGTCGATCAGCACGCCGGTGCGCTCCATCTTGCGCAGCACGAGCGATACCGGCATCTCGATGTCGCGATACACGCGCTCGAGGCCCGCTTCGCGTGCGACCTGCGGATACAGCGCTTGATGAAGCTGCAGCGTGATGTCCGCATCTTCGGCCGCATACTCGGCGGCCTGCTCGAGCGCTACCTGGTCGAAACCGATCTGCTTCGCGCCCTTGCCGGCCACGTCTTCATACTTGATCGTCTTGACGCCCAGATGACGCAGCGCGAGGCTGTCCATGTCGTGCGTGCGGTGCGATTCGAGCACGTACGACTCGAGCAGCGTGTCGTGCTCGATGCCGTTCAGCGCGATATCGTAGTTCGCGAGCACCTGCGCGTCGTACTTCAGGTGCTGGCCGACCTTCTTGCGATCGGCCGCTTCGAGCCACGGCTTCAGGCGCGCGAGCACGTCGTCGAGCGGAAGCTGCTCGGGCAGGTCCGGGCCGCGGTGCGCGACCGGAAGATACGCGGCCTTGCCCGGCTCGACCGAGAACGACAGGCCGACGAGCCGTGCGACCATCGGATCGAGCGAGGTGGTTTCGGTGTCGAACGCGGTCAGCGCGGCCGCATCGATCTTCGCGAACCACGCATCGAACTGCGCCCAGGTCTGGATCGTTTCGTATTCGCGGACGATGTCCGCTGCCACCACTTGTGCGGGCTCGCCTTCCGGCACGTCGGCGCCGCCGCCCTCTGCGGGCGCGCTGTCGACTTCGCGCAGCCACGTCTTGAAGCCGTAGCGCGCAAAGATGTCGCGCATCAGGTCACGTGCTTCGCCGTCGGTCTTCAGCGACGCTTCGATCGACTCGAGATGCGGCGCGAGATCGCAGGCCGTCTCGACGGTCACGAGCGTGCGGCCGAGCGGCAGGAAGTCGAGCGCGCGGCGCAGGTTGTCGCCGACCACCCCCTTGATCTCGCCCGCGTGTTCGATCACGCCGTCGAGGCTGTCGTATTGCGACAGCCATTTCACGGCCGTCTTCGGCCCGCACTTCTCGACGCCCGGCACGTTGTCGACGGTGTCGCCGATCAACGCGAGGTAATCGATGATCCGCTCGGGCGGCACGCCGAACTTCGCGATCACGCCGTCGCGATCGAGCGTCTCGTTGGTCATCGTGTTGACGAGCGTGACGTGATCGGTGACGAGCTGCGCGAGATCCTTGTCGCCGGTCGACACGATCACGTTCATCCCGTGCCGCTCGGCTTCGCGCGCGAGCGTGCCGATCACGTCGTCGGCTTCGACGCCCTCGACCATCAGCAGCGGCCAGCCGAGCGCACGCACGGCGCCGTGGATCGGTTCGACCTGCAATGCGAGATCGGGCGGCATCGACGGACGGTTTGCCTTATAGTCGGCATAAAGGTCGTCACGGAACGTCTTACCCTTTGCATCGAACACGCAAGCGCTATACTCTGCACTGACTTCCTTGCGCATACGGCGCAGCATGTTGATGATTCCGTAGAGCGCTCCGGTCGGCTCCCCGCCCGGGCCACGCAAATCAGGCATCGCATGGTAAGCCCGATACAGATAGCTCGAACCGTCAACCAATAGCAGGGTCTTACCTTCCAGATTTCGTTCTTCAGGCATTATGAACAAGAGAAAAGTGATTCCGAGTCTGCGTTCGCTCGCAGATCAAGAACGCGCGACGGCCAAGAAGGCGCGCGCATCGTGGCAGATGTTCACGATTATGGCAGAGTTTATCGAGGCGACCGAGTACCTGTCGGAGATCCGCCCGGCTGTCAGCATCTACGGTTCTGCCCGTCTCAAACCCGACACGCCGCACTACAAACTCGCTGCGCAGATCGCGCGCAAGCTGTCCGACGCCGGCTTCGCGGTGATCTCCGGCGGCGGCCCCGGCATCATGGAAGCGGCGAACAAGGGCGCGCACGCCGGCAAGGCGCCGTCGGTCGGCCTGAACATCGAACTGCCGCACGAGCAGGCCGGCAACCACTACCAGGACATCTCGCTGCGCTTCCGTCACTTCTTCACGCGCAAGGTCACGTTCGTGAAGAACTCCGACGCAGTGATCGTGATGCCGGGCGGGTTCGGCACGCTCGACGAACTGTCGGAAGTGCTCACGCTGATCCAGACCAAGAAGTCGCGCCTCGTGCCGATCATTCTCGTCGGTAGCACCTTCTGGCAAGGGCTGCTGCAATGGTTCCGCGACCAGCTGATTCCGATGGGCCTCATCAATCCGGAAGACATGGACCTGATGCAGGTGATCGACGATCCCGACCAGGTGCTCGACGCCGTGCTCGCGTTCTACGAGGACAGCGGCGAGGAAGAAGGCACGGACGGCGACGATCATCCGCCGCGGCCCGAAGAAGACCGCATGTTCTACCTGTAAAGCGATCGATGTCGATGCCCGGCCGCACGGCCGGCATCTCGCTTCCCGCTCGGCAGGCGTGGCGATTTCGCCACCTGCCGCGCATCATTTTGTAACGCTGCATTAATCCCGCTTCGCGGCCGTGCGCCGCCGAATGTCAAATCCGGGCAGCCCGCGCCGCGCAACGCGGTCGCCATGTTCCGCGCCCGCGGCCCGTCATTGTCAAATCACGCTGCCGGCCGTCCACCTGGCCGGTCGGCCTGACACCAATCCGCCGTAACAAACACAGCTCGCCTTTTCCGCGCCGCACCAGCACACTGCATCTGGTCGGTGCGGCGTTCCCCCGGTGGAACGATCCCCCCTCGCGTCCACCGCGTCGCGCCGGCCATTTGACAACGACATCACGGAAAACAACATGCAACGCTCGCTGATCGCCCTCGCCTTCGCCGGCCTCGGTCTTTCGCTGTCCGGCCTCGCCCACGCCGTCAACGTCGACGTCAACATCGGTACGCCCGCGCCGGTCGTCGTCGCGCCTGCGCCGGTGGTGATCGTCGGCTGGCACGGCGACCGCTACTGGGACGGCCGACGCTACTGGGAGCGCCGCGAATGGGAAGATCACGAGCGCCATCACGGCCATGAAGGCCGCGGCTATCACTGCCCGCCGGGACACGCGAAGAAAGGCGAGTGCTGAGCAACACGACTCGAGCTTCGACGACAAGGCCGCCTGCGCGCTACAGCGCCAGGCGGCCTTGTCGTTTCAGGACCATACCTCCCGCGCTGCCGAAACCTGAATCGCAAGTACGCCGTCACGTCGGCGCATCCGCCAGCGAAAGTGGCGCCAGATCCGTGTGCGCGCCGGGCCGCTCGACCAGGAAATCCATCAGCAGCCGATTCCTTCGCGGCAGATGCGTTCGCTGCGGCATGCACCGGTAGAGGCCGTAACAGCAAGTGACGTGGCGGGTCAGCAACGGCACGAGGCGGCATTCGACCGGGCGATCGAACCGGTGCAATGGTGAGCGCGGCGCCGGCAATCGGGTCGCGCCAGCGTATCGATGCCAAACCAGCCATTGCGGGCGCCCGGCCGTTCTTCGACGTTCATCGCACTCGTCTCGAATAAGCCATCTGGCGGCCAGCCGGACCGCATGACGTCGGTGGTAGCATTGCCCTTGTCCGAGGCCAATCCCGCCACTCATGCCGCTCATCCGAATCTGGGCCGTCGACCATGCGCTGGCGTCCGGCATCGCCGCGCCGACCGACATTCTCACGGCGGCCAATCATCTCGCGTCATCGCTACCGCAAGGCCGCGCCACCGCACCGTTCCGCTGGCGCGTCGAATCGATCGGCGGACGGCCGGTGCGCGCAGCCTCCGGCCAGCTCATCCCGGTCGACGGCGCGATCCACGGCGGCAGCAGCGCCGACGCAATCTGGCTGACCGCCCCGTTCGTCGCGGATCTCGACCGGCTGCTCGACCAGCCCGCATCGCTCGCTCCGCTGTTCGACGCGCTGCGCCGGCAACATGCACGCGGCACGCTGATCGCCACGTACTGCACGGGCGCATTCCTGCTCGCGGAAGCCGGGTTGCTCGACGGACGCGTCGCCACGACGCACTGGTCGAAAGCATCGGGCTTCCGCTCACGCTATCCGGACGTGGCGCTGCGCGCAGCGGACGTCCTGACCGAGCAGGACGGCATCCTGTGCGGTGGCGCCGTCACCTCGTACCAGAATCTCGCGCTGCGGGTCGTCGACAAGCTGGCGAACGCGCGCCTTGCCGCGTCCGTCGCCCGGCTCATGCTGATCGACATGAATCGCGCATCGCAGGATTCATTCATCGACCTCGACCGGATGGGCCATGACCGGCACGACGACCCGGCCATCGCGCGCGCGCAACGCTGGATGGAAAAGCATCTGCGCGAACCCTTCAGCCTCGCCCGGCTGAGCGACCACGTCGCGATGAGCGAACGCACGCTCCATCGCCGGTTCAGGGACGCGGTGGGCGCCCCGCCGCTCAGGTATCTGCAAACGCTCAGGATCGAAGTCGCGAAGCGGCTGCTCGCGGAAACGCGGCTCGCGATCGACACGGTTTGCGCGCGCGTCGGTTACGCGGACATCAGCGGTTTCCGGCAACTGTTCAAGCGCGAGACCGGCATCTCCCCCGGCGAATACCGTCGTCGCTTCGCGCGCTAGCTACGTGCGGCAGGGGTCGGGCGCGATGTCGGAAATGGCATCGCCGAATGGCAGTTTCGCCACTTCGCGCCTGGGCACGCGGTTCATACACTGGATTGACGTCGCCGGAACCGGAGCGACGCCGTCTCCACCGAACCAGGACACCACCATGCCGATGATCGACGTCACCCTTCCCGAAGGCGCGCTCGCGCCGCATGCCGAGGCGCAACTGATGAACGAATTGACCGGAACGCTGATCCGTCACGAGGGACTCGATCCCGACAATCCGCGCGTGCGCGACGTGACGTGGATCTTCGTTCATCGGCCGGCGGCCGTATATCGCGCCGGTGCCGTCGCGCCTGCGCCGATCTACCGGATCGTGCCGACCGTACCGGAAGGACAGTACACGGATGCCGCGCGCGCCGCGCTGATCGCCGACGTAACCGCCGCCGTCGCACGCGCGGAAGGCGTAACGGTGGACGCCGTCGCGACACGCGTGTGGGTATTTCCAACGGAGATCGACGACGGCTGCTGGGGCAGCCGCGGCACGGTGCGCCGCCTGCCGGACATCATGGCGTATTTCGGTGGCGCGCCGCTGCAGGCGCTCGGGGAGCGACGGCTGGCGAGCAAGCGGCGCGCGGATGCGATCAGGATCGTCGACGCGGTGCGTGATTCGATGCACGAAACAGGCGTGAGCGAATCGCACGTAGCGGCCGCAAAGGCATTGCTCTGACGCAGGTTCGCAGCGCAATCGCGATCGAACGCGCGTATCCGCGGGAGGAAAGCTGACCTGCCCCGGTTGACGGCTCGCCGCACATCGCGACGCGCACCGTAACCGGGGCCGGCGTTCACGTTACTGAAACGCGACTTCCGCGAAGCTCCGCAGCTTGCACACGCGGAATCACGTTGAATCAACAGGTTCCGCGATTTCCTCTAACTCCCCGCACACATTTCGGCCAAGAATTCATGCGGCTCCAAGCAATGATTCGGCGGCAAGTCAGACGATTTTTACGCACGCCGTACTCCCCCCTTCCTTCGGAGCTTCACCGGCGCGCAACTCGCGCAGGCATGTAGCGTTGCAGTGCGTCGAGCACATGCAACACGCCTCGTTTCAGCGGCCCCGCAGCGGGCCTCTCAACCGCAACGTGCAGCAGCAACGCAGCCCCGATCGCCGCAGCGACAACGCCCCAGAACATCACGGCCTGGTCGACGGCCGAGCCGACTTGATTGAACAACATGTACCCGACGTTCTGATGGATCAAGTAGAGCGGGTAGCTGACTGCACCGAACCAGGCCCATCGCGCGCTGGCGAGGATCGGCGTGCGGCGCAACGCGAGCGCAAGCATCACAACGAAGAACGCGGTCATCACCACTGCCACGGCCACCGGATCAATCTCCCTCCCGAAGTTTTCGCCGAAGTTTGGCAAGAGCTGGAATTCGTGATGGAGAGAAAGCGCCCAGGCGGCGCCGACAAGCGCGACGCGCGATCGTGACAAGCCGCGCGCGTGGATGAGAAAACACGCGGCTCCTGCAATGAAGAAGCCCGCATAGTCCGTCACCAGAAAGCCCTTGAGCTTGATGAACGGAAACAGTTCCACGAGCACCGTGGCAATCAGCCATACGAACAGCCAGCGTTCGGCACGATCGATCTGGCCGACGATGAGCAGAATTCCGACCAGGCGGTAGAACCGCAGCTCCGCCCCGAGTGACCAATACGCGCCGTCGATCGGATCGGCGCCGAAGCCGCCGCCGAGCGTGACCATGTTCACGAGGTATTGCGGCCACGTCGCAACGAACCGATCGCCGCCGATCGCGAGCGTCACGACGAAGGTGATCGTGCAGCACACCCAGAAGGCGGGCAACAGACGAGACGCGCGCGAAGCGATGAAACGCTTGATGCTGCCGTCGCCCGCCGTCATCAGGATCACGAAACCGCTGATCATGAAAAACAGGTGCACGCCCAGGAAACCGTACTGCGCGACCGGCTCGAGCGCCGGATAGTGCATGCTCGTCAGGCCGTCACCCGCGTAGCCCCTGAAGGCGTAGTGAAAGAACACGACGGCGATGGCGGCGAGGAAGCGAAGCAGGTCAAGCTCGGGAATTCGGGAAAACTTCACGATCGGATCTTGTGGGAATTGGAAACGCGTCGGCCGGGCGCTCACACAAACACCGACCATCCCCATACGCCGCTCACGCGGCCGGCCGGCACCTATGGGACAGGCTCTTGCTACGCGAAGCCGGTGCCGTGCGAGGGTGCGATTATGGCCGAACCGACGACAGCGGGCCACGAAGCGCCGAAACTGCATAACCTAGGCGCAAGAAAGTGCATGGGAAAATCGACCCGACAATCACCGCGCGGCCCATGCTGGGGCCGGCGCGGCCTGCGCATGCGAGCATAAAGACCACTCGTTTTGCTTCCCGAATCTCCCCAGGAGCCTTACCTGGAAAGGGTTTCCTACTGAAACGCCACTTCCGCAAAGCTCCGCAGCTTGCGGCTATGCAGCTTGTCGAGCCCGTTCGTACGCAGGATCTCCATCGCCTTCACGCCGATCTGCAGATGCTGGTCGACCTGCCCGCGGTAGAACGTGTCGGCCATGCCCGGCAGCTTCAGCTCGCCGTGCAGCGGCTTGTCCGATACGCACAGAAGCGTGCCGTACGGCACCCGGAAGCGGAAGCCGTTCGCGGCGATCGTCGCGCTTTCCATGTCGAGCGCGATCGCGCGACTCTGCGACAACCGCTGCACGGGCTCGCGATGATCGCGCAGTTCCCAGTTGCGGTTGTCGACGCTAGCGACGGTGCCCGTGCGCATCACCCGCTTCAGTTCGGCGCCTTCGAGCCGGGTGACCTCCGCCACGCCGCGCTCGAGCGCGAGCTGCACTTCCGCGAGCGCCGGGATCGGCACCCACAGCGGCAGGTCGGCGTCGAGCACGTGATCCTCGCGCACGTAACCGTGCGCCAGCACGTAGTCGCCAAGGCGCTGCGTGTTGCGCAGCCCCGCGCAGTGACCGAGCATCACCCATGCGTGCGGACGCAGCACCGCGATGTGATCGGTGATCGTCTTCGCGTTCGACGGGCCGACGCCGATGTTGACCATCGTGATCCCGCTGCCGTCCGCGCGCTTCAGGTGATACGCGGGCATCTGCGGCAGGCGCGGCGGCGCGGCGCCCTCGGCCGGTTCGCTGCCGAGGTTCGCGTTGTACGTAATGACATCACCCGGCTCGACGAACGCGCTGTACTGGCTGCGGTAGTCGCGCACTTCGGGATCGGTGCTTTCCGTCATCAGCGCGCGGCCGAGCTTCACGAACTCGTCGATGTAGAACTGGTAGTTCGTGTAGAGCACGTAGTTCTGGAAATGCGTGGGCGACGTCGCCGTGTAGTGACGCAGCCGGTGCAGCGAGAAGTCGACCCGTGCGGCGGTAAACAGCGCGAGCGGATGCGGCTCGCCGTGCGCGGGCTCGAACGTGCCGTTGACGATGCGATCGTCGAGGTACGACAGGTCGGGCGTATCGAAAATGTCGCGCATCGCGAGCAGACGGTCGCGGTCGAGCTCGCCTTCGAGATGGATGCCTTCGGGAAACGCGAAGTGAATCGGGATCGGCTGCGACGAGACGCCGATCTCGATCTTCACATGGTGGTTCTTCGACAGCAGGCGCAGTTGCTCGCGATAGTAGTTCGCGAACAGATCGGGACGCGTGACCGTGGTTTCGAACACGCCGGGACCCGCGACGAAGCCGTACGAGCGACGCGAATCGACGTGCGTGTTGACATCGGTGCGGATGCGCACGAACGGGTAGCACGCACGCACGTGCTCGGTAATCGGTTCGTGGCGGCGATAGCGCGCGAATGCGTCGCGCAGGAAACCCGTATTGGTGTCGTAGATGGCCGACAACCGCGCGACGGCGGCGATCGGATCGTCGAATGCTTCGACGGACGGGCTTTCGGGCGTCAGCACCCGGTGGCGGCGGCTCAAATCGTTCTTCATTTTCAACACCTCGTCTGATCGGACGACATTACCACGGAACCCGGTCACGCTCATGGCCGCCGGCTTGCACACGAGGGCCGGGCCGCGCGCAGTATTTGCTAAAATCGACAAGTTCACTGGAGACTCATCATGAAGCCGCTCATTCTCGTCGCCGCTGCCGCCGCGTTTGTCGCCGCCAGCGTCGCTCATGCCGCCGGCGGCACGCCTGACGCCGACGCGCAGGCCCGGGCCGAGGCCAACGAAGCCGCCGGCCTGCCCGATCTCCGCAAGATCAACCGGCCCGGTGCCCAAGTCACGTCGAAAGTCGACTTCGCCGACATCCGCCGCACGCCGAGCTTCCACGAGAAGAGCAAGAACGGCACCGAGGTCACCGAGTATCGCGATCGCGGCAAGCCGGTCGAGATCGACGTGAAATCGAACTTCGGCACGCGCTACCAGATGAGCTCGACACCCGACACGTCGCCGAAGCCGCACGACGCGGGCATCCCGATCACGCGGCTGCCGTCGCTGAACCTGCGCTACTGATCGCCTGCCGCGCCACGCCGTTCCGGCGCGGCACGCAGGCCCTCCCTTCACCTCCTGTCGCGCCGCACGCACCGCGCGTGCCGACAATTGACCAGACGCATCTCGCATGGCCGTTTTCACCGCTGTTTCCGACTCCGATCTCGCGCAATGGATGCGCCACTACGAACTGGGCGACGTGCTGGCGTTCCGCGGCATTCCGTCCGGTATCGAGAACAGCAATTTCTTCCTGACGACGACGCGCGGCGAGTACGTCCTGACGATCTTCGAAAAGCTGACGGCGGAACAGCTGCCGTTCTACCTCGAGCTGATGCGCCATCTGGCCGGCCATGGCGTGCCGGTGCCGGACCCGATCCCGCGCGACGACGGCGCGCTGTTCGGCGAGCTGCACGGCAAGCCGGCGGCGATCGTCACGAAGCTCGACGGTGCCGCCGAACTCGCACCGGGAATCGAACACTGCATCGAGGTCGGGCAGATGCTCGCGCGCCTGCACCTCGCGGGGCGCGACTACGCGCGCTACCAGCCGAACCTGCGCAGCCTGCCGTGGTGGCAGGAGAACGTCCCGGCGATCGTGCCGTTCATCTCGGACGCGCAACGCACGCTGCTCGAAGGCGAACTCGCGCACCAGGCCGCGTTCTTCGCGTCTGACGATTACGCGGCGCTCCCGAGCGGCCCATGCCACTGCGACCTGTTCCGCGACAACGTCCTGTTCGCGCACGCGGCGCCCGGCACCGGCCACGACGTCCGGCTCGGCGGCTTCTTCGATTTCTATTTCGCGGGCTGCGACAAATGGCTGTTCGACGTCGCAGTGACCGTCAACGACTGGTGCGTCGACCTCGCGACGGGCGTGCTCGACGTCGCGCGCGCGGACGCGCTGCTGCGCGCCTACCAGACCGTGCGGCCGTTCACGGCCGAGGAACGCCGCCACTGGAGCGACATGCTGCGCGCGGGCGCGTACCGTTTCTGGGTGTCGCGCCTGTACGACTTCTACCTGCCGCGCGCAGCCGAAATGCTCAAACCGCACGACCCCGGTCATTTCGAACGCATCCTGCGTGAGCGTATCGCCCATACGCCCGCGCTTCCCGAGATCCATACCGCATGCAACTGATCGAAGTGCCCGCGAAAGCGGGCTATGTCTGGTTCCGTCAAGGCATCTGGCTGTTCCGCCGGAACCCGCTGGCGTTCATCACGCTGTTTTTCACGTACCTGCTGGCGATCACGCTGGTGTCGATGGTGCCGGTGATCGGCGCGGCGCTGCCGCTGCTGTTCATCCCCGGCATCGCCGTCGGCTTCATGGCCGCATGCCGCGACACGGTGGCCGGCAAGCCGGTGATGCCGACGATCCTCATCGACGGGTTCCGCTCGTACGGCACCGCGACGACGCAGCGGCTGCTCGTGCTCGGCGTCGTCTACGTCGCGCTGATGGTGCTGGTGTTCGCCGCGTCGTCGGTCGTCGACGGCGGCGGGCTGCTCCACATGATGCTGGGCGCGACGAGCGACACGAGCCCGACGCCGGAAGCGCTCGCCGCGCAGGGCACGCTCGGCGCGCTGCTGCTCGCAACGCTGCTCTACGCGCCGGTCTCGATGCTGTTCTGGTTCGCGCCGGTGCTCACCGCGTGGCACGACATTCCACCCGCCAAGGCCCTGTTTTTCAGCATCGTCAGCTGCTGGCGCAATCGCGGCGCGTTCGTCGTGTACGGGCTGCTGTGGTTCGGCGTCGCGCTCGGCACGTCGTTCGGCCTGTCGCTGCTGCTGCAGGCGCTCGGCGCGGGCGCCTATGTGCTGACGATCATGATGCCGGTGACGATCATCATCGTCACGATGATGTACTGCTCGTTCTACGCGACCTATCGCGGCTGCTTCGGCGTGCAGGAGCCGGGCGCCGCGACGCCCACGTCGGGCCGCTGAGGCCCGCTCGGCCGGCGCGCGCCGCCGGCCGCCGATTCCCTTCCCGGCCAGCCCGGCGCCAGTCGCCGATCGCCATACCCGGCCGATCCATCCCGCGCCGGGCGCCCCTGGCCGGGCGCCCCTAGCCGGGCGCCCCTGTTCAACCCGATCTTTTGCGCGCAAAATAATTTGCATGCAAATCATTAGCGCGTCCGCCGCGCCGCCCGAATCATGGACCGCCTGCCCCCGCTGCCTCAGACGCTCGACGAGCAACTGTGCTTCGCGCTCTACTCGACTTCGCATGCGATGACGAAGGCGTACAAGCCGTTACTCGACAAGCTGTCGCTGACCTATCCCCAATACCTGGCGATGCTCGTGCTGTGGGAACGCGACGACATCGCGGTGAAGGACATCGCCGCCCGGCTCGACCTCGACCCGGCCACGGTCACGCCTTTGCTGAAGCGCCTCGAGGCGCTCGGCTACGTCGAGCGCGCGCGCAGCGCGACCGACGAGCGCGTCGTGAACGTGCGCGTCACGGCGGAAGGCCGCGCGCTGAAGGACAAGGCACGCTCGGTACCCGCCGATCTCTTTTGCGCGATGCAGCAAACACCCGAGTTCCTGGTCAGGCTGCGCGCGGATCTCCGGCAACTGCGCGACGCGCTGTCGGCCGCCAACGAAGGCTGACGATCCGATCGGTCGCAAACGGGCCCGGCACTGCCGGGCTTTTTCTTTAAAATTTCATTTGCACACTAATCATTTGTGTTCTATATTTTCTCCGTGGCCGGCGACACCCCGTCCGACCGGACCGCTTTCCTCCCATTCTTCCGACAGGAGCTGCACGATGAACATTCTGTACAAGACCAGCGCCACGAGCACGGGCGGCCGCGACGGCCGCGCGGTATCCGCCGACAACAAGCTGGAAGTGAAGCTGGCCGCGCCCCGCGAGCTCGGCGGCACCGGTGCGGAAGGCACGAACCCGGAGCAGCTGTTTGCCGCAGGTTACTCGGCCTGTTTCCTGAGCGCGATGAAATTCGTCGCCGGCCAGGACAAGCGGACGCTGCCGGCGGACACGCAAGTCACCGCGGAAGTGGGCATCGGCCCGAACGACGCAGGCGGCTTCGGGCTCGACATCGAGCTGCGGGTGTCGCTGCCGGGGCTCGACAAGGCCGACGCACAGGCGCTGGTGGACAAGGCGCACCACGTGTGCCCGTACTCGAACGCGACCCGCAACAACGTACCGGTGCGCCTGACGGTCGTCTGACGCAACATCCGGCGACGAATACAAAAAGGGCGTGTGCGGCTGGTTGCCGCACACGCCCTTTTGTGTGGTCGCCGGACCGGCTGACGAGCCGGCCCGCGCTGCGCTGCTTAACGCGAGCCGAACGAGAACGGACGGTTCATCGCCGCTTCGCGATCGATCTTGCGCATACGGAATTCGAGATCGTAGATGTCGGTCGCTTCGGACAGGTACGCCTCGGCGCGCTCTTTCGAGGCCTTTTCAGCGTTCTTGGTCAGCATCAGGAAGAGGTGGCTCAGCAGGTACATGGTCGATCTCGCAATCCAAGGGTTCTTTGACTAGGGTTTTCCCGAATTATAGGGAAAACCCTAGTCATTGGCCAGCATCGATCACGCGGTGCGTCGTTCGGTCGCCACAGTGCGACGATTCCGTTCGAAAAAGGACCAGATCATGGCGCTCGCATCGGGGCCGACGGCCGCGTGAAACGGCACCGCTTCGTCGCCGCCTGCCCATGCATGATCGAGCCCTTTCACGTGACAGAGCCGCACGACCGGCTCGCCGTCGCGGCGCACGTCGGTGATCTGGGCGCCCGCCTCGCGCGTCTCCACGCGCTCGCCGCCGCGCAACGCGCCGCGGCTGTCCGCGAGCCGGTTCAGGCGCATGAACTGCACCGTCAGCTGGTCCGCATTCTTCGGCGCGACGACATGGTCGCCGTCGCCCTGCACGATCAGCGCGGGCATGCCTGGGTACGCAGCGGCGTCGATCAGCGCGTCGACAACCGCGGCCGGATTCTCCCGCAAGCCGCGCCGCATCACGTCCATCGCGCTGATGCCGGAGTTCGCCTCGCCGAACGCCGGGCCGGAGTGCAGCGCGACCGCGGCGAAACGGTCCGGATGGTGCAGCGCGAGCAACGCCGCGAGGCCCGCACCGGCCGACAGCCCGGCGACGTAGACGCGCGACGCGTCGAACCCGTGCTCGTCGACGAGCGCATCGACGAGCGACGCGACCGCATCGGCTTCGCCGCGGCCCGCGCGATCGGTATCTTCATACCAGTGCCAGCAGCCGTGCGCGTGCGCGCGCGACGACTGCTCCGGGTACAACACCGCGAAACCGTGCTTGTCGGCCAGCAGGTTCATCCGGGTGCCCTGCACGAATTCGTCGACGGACTGCTGGCAGCCATGCAGCATCACGACGAGCGGCATCGCGCCGCGTCGGCTGCCACGCGGCACGTAGAGTCCGTACGCCAGTTGCTGGACGAGGCGCCCGAGCGCGGGCGCCATCGGATGTTCGCCGCGCGTCCATTCGCCGGTCGCCCACGCAGCCGCGCGCGGCCGCACGCGCGACTCTCGCGGCGGGGACAGATCAGTTACGGCAGGCGACGCAGCCGCCTCCAGCGCATCGCGCGTGATTCGCTGCGCATCGCGCGACGCACGTTTGGCGACCGGAGACAGCATGCGCTTCATGCCGCCCAGCCATACCTTCGTCAGACTTTTGGTCATCGATCGGGCTCGCAGTCAGGAAAAAATGGGACACCACACAGGATGCATCGTTCGACTTTGTGCAATGCACCATAACATTGTTTCCGGGATTTTTCCTGCACGCGGATCGTTCCCCGCGGCTCAAAAAACGGGCCTCGAACAGTCGCGGCGCTATACTGGGGCTTAGCCGCTTGTATCCGTTGTAGTCGTTCTTTCCGGCTCGCGCGTTGATTTAAGCATTCGTCCCGCCTCTGCTCGTTCCCCTCCCGATGTTCGACCTGTCGTCTCACCTGTGGATCACGATCACCGCATTCGGTGGCGCCGGCCTGACCTTGCCGCTCGCGATCACGATCGCCCTGTGGCTGGCGCTCGGCTACTCGTGGCAGCGCTCGGCCGCGTGGCTCGGCGTGCTCGCGGCCGCGATCGGCGTCGTCGCGCTCACGAAGATCGCGTTCCTCGGCTGGGGCATCGGCATCCGCAAATGGGATTTCACGGGGTTCAGCGGCCACGCGATGCTGTCGACGTCGGTCTATCCCGTCGCGATCTTCCTGGCGCTGATCCGCACGCGCACGCCGGTGCGGATCGCCGGCATCGCGCTCGGGTTCGCGGCCGGCATTGCGGTGGGCGTGTCGCGCGTCGCGCTCGACGCGCATTCGCCGTCCGAATCGATCACCGGCTGTATCGTCGGCGCGATCGCCGCGCTGGCCTTCATCGCCGGCTCGTGGCACACGGTGCCGCATCGCTGGTCGGTGCCGGCGGTCGTCGCAAGCCTCGCGCTCGTCACCGTCGCGCTGCACGGCATCACGGTGCCGTCGCACCGCTGGGTCACCAAGGTCGCGCTGGAACTGTCGGGGCACGAGCGCCCGTTCGTCCGCGCGCGCTGGAAAGCCAATCCGAACTACCGGCCGGCGTCGCAGCCGTCGTCCCGGCAGCGCACCGCATCGCCGCCGCCGCCGTTGCTGCACGCGTGACGGGTCGCCCGCGCGCCATTCCCGCCGGCTTTCAAGTCTGAAGGTTTCATGCGCACCGTCGCATGAGCGGTATGTCGAGCGTTATAACCTGCCCTATATTACGATTACGGTTTTCAACCATTCGAACCACCAGACCATGCGCTCAACCGTCCGCCCGCCTCGCCGCACCCTGCTCCGCCTGCTGCCGCTCGCCGCGCTTGCCGCGGGCGTCGCGTTCAGCGCACCGGCTTGCGCCGCCGACGAACTGGTCGTGTCGGCGGCAGCGAGCCTGACGAACGCGTTCAAGGCCGTCGGCGACGCGTACCAGAAGCAGCATCCGGACACCAAGGTGCTGTTCAACTTCGGCGCGTCGGACGTGCTGATGCAGCAGATCGCCAAGGGCGCGCCGGCGGACGTATTCGCGTCGGCCGACCAGAAGGCGATGGATCGCGCGGTCAGCGAAAAGGTCATCGTCCCCGGCACGCGCCGGGATTTCGCGGCGAACTCGCTCGTGCTGATCGTGCCGGCGGACAGCCACGCGGCCGCGCCGACGTCGCTGAACGACCTGACGGCGCCCGGCGTGAAGCGCATCGCGTACGGCGACCCGGCATCGGTGCCGGTCGGCCGCTACACCGAAGGCGCGCTGCGCGCGGCAGGCGTGTGGGACGCCGTCAGCGCGAAGGGCGTGCTGGCCGCCAACGTACGCCAGAGCCTCGACTACGTCGCGCGCGGCGAAGTCGACGCGGGCTTTGTGTTCGGCACCGACGCCGCGATCATGCCGGGCCGCGTGAAGGTCGTGCTGACCGTGCCGACGCAGACGGCCATCACCTATCCGATCGCCGTGGTCAAGGACAGCCGCCATACCGCGCAGGCGCAGTCGTTCATCGACTTCGTCGCGTCGCCGCAAGGCCAGGCCGTGCTGTCGACGTTCGGCTTCAAGCCCGCGGGCAAGTGAGCGTAGCGTGATGCAGGACGCCTGGGTACCGCTGCTGTTGTCGCTGAAGGTCGCCGGCTGGGCGACCGCGCTCGACATCGTGCTCGGCGTCGCGGCCGCCTTCGTGCTCGCGCGCTGGCGCTCGCCAATGCGCGATGTGGTCGATTCGCTGCTGACACTGCCGCTCGTGCTGCCGCCGACCGTGCTCGGTTATTACCTGCTCGTGCTGCTCGGCCGGCGCGGCACGTTCGGCGCATGGCTCGACAAGCTCGGCATCGAACTCGTCTTCACGTGGCAGGGCGCGGTGATCGCGTCGATGGTCGTCGCGTTCCCGCTGATCCTGAAATCGGCGCGCACCGCGTTCGAGAGCGTCGATCCGCATCTCGAACGCGCCGCGCGCACGCTCGGGCTCGGCGAGGCCGCGGTGTTCTTCCGCGTGACGCTGCCGCTCGCCACGCGCGGCATCCTGGCCGGCGCGCTGCTCGCGTTCGCGCGCGCGCTCGGCGAATTCGGCGCGACGCTGATGATCGCCGGCAACCTGCCCGGGCGCACGCAGACGCTGTCGGTCGCGATCTATGCGGCCGTGCAGGCCGGCGACGACAACACGGCCAACTTCCTCGTGCTGGTGACGTCGATCACCTGCGTGCTCGTGCTGCTCGCGACCGGCTGGCTCGTGCCGTCGCGCGCCGGACGGAGCCAGCTGACATGAAGCGCCTGCCCCATCCGCATCATTGCGCCGCGCCGGCCGCGGAAAACCGCGTTGCCGCCGCGCGGGCGGTTTCCCGCCTGCGTGCGGCAGCACGACGGAGGGCCGCATGAGCGTCGCCGTCGACATCCGCAAGACCTACGCGAGCGCCGAGCGCCGCTTCACGCTGGACGTGTCGTTTACGGCCACCACGCAGCGCGTCGTGCTGTTCGGGCCGTCCGGCGCGGGCAAGAGCATGACGCTGCAGGCGATCGCCGGTTTGCTGGCCCCCGACGAAGGTTCGATCACGCTGAACGGCGAACCGCTGTTCGACGCCGCGCGCGGCATCGACGTGCCGACCCGGGCGCGCCGTGTCGCGTACCTGTTCCAGGACTATGCGCTGTTTCCGCACCTGAACGTGCGCCAGAACATCGCGTTCGGGCTCACGTCCGGCCTGCGCAACCCGCGCGCGAAGACGGTGCCGCCCGAAGTCGCATACTGGCTGCATGCGTTCGAACTCGACACGCTCGCCGGGCAGTTCCCGTCGCAGCTATCGGGCGGACAGAAGCAGCGCGTCGCGCTGGCGCGCGCGCTGGTGGCGCAGCCGCGCATCCTGCTGCTCGACGAGCCGTTCGCGGCGCTCGACGGCGCGCTGCGCCAGCGCATGCGCCACGAGCTCGCGGAACTGCAGGCGCGGCTCGACATCCCGATGGTGCTCATCTCGCACGACCCCGACGACGTCGCCGCGTTCGGCGACCAGGTCGTGCAATTGAGCGAAGGACGCGTGCAGGCGGCGACGCCGCACGCCGAGTGCCCGACGCGCGTCACCTGAGCGCGCGAAGGCGGTGGCCCTGGCGGCCACGTTGGAGCCTGAGAGAAGCCGCACTGGCGGCACACGCTGAAAACGGGATCGAAGCCGGCGCCTCGTGCACGATGGGCGGCGCCGGTTTCGCCTCGCCCATCGACGCATGCCTGCGCCGCCCGCGCGCGCTCAGCCTGTCACCGCGAGAATCACGCTCGATGCCTTGAACAGCGCGATCGCCCGCCGGCCGGCGTCGAGCCGCAACGCACCGACGCTGTCGTTCGTGACCACGGCCGTCAGCGTCCCGCCGCCGTCGAGCGCCAGCGTCACCTCGCTGTTCACCGCGCCCGCCGCAACGGCCTCGACCGTCCCGTGCAACTGGTTGCGCGCGGAGACCTTCAACGCTGCGTCGGTGTCGCCGTCGTCGTCGACGGCCAGCACGACCCACGACGCCTTCACCAGCGCGCACGCCGCCGCGCCCGGTTGCAGCCCGAGCGCGTCGGCGCTCTCGTGCGTCAGCACCGCGACGATCACCTGCCCGCCGGGCAGCACGAGCGTCGCCTCGTCGTTCACCGTGCCGCGCACGATCGACTCGACCTTGCCGAACAACTGGTTGCGCGCGCTCGTCTTCATCCCGATCCGGCCGATCAGCGCCCAGTCGACGTCGAAGCCGGCCACCGCCGCGCTCGCGGCCTCGATGAAGCGGCGATGCTCGCGTTCGATCGTGCGGAACGCGGCGATCAGCGACGTCGCGCGCGGTGTGAGCGTCGTGCCGCCGCCGCCCTTGCCGCCCGTCGAGCGCGTCACGAGCGGCTCGCCGGCCAGGTTGTTCATTGTGTCGATCGCATCCCACGCGGCCTTGTAGCTGAGCCCGACGGCCTTCGCCGCGCGCGTGATCGAACCGGTGTCGCCGATCGCCGCGAGCAGCGCGATGCGGGTGGCGCCGCCGAGCGTCTGCTCGCCCGCGCGCAGCCACAGTTCGCCGCCCAGTTCGAGCGGTCCGGCGGAGGAAGAAGGCGACGACGCGTCTCTCATCGGTCTGTCTGAAGAAAACGGGCGGTCATTATAGTGAGCGCGCGCCGCTCAACGCGCCTTGCCGTCGAGCCTCGGCGCGCGCAGGCTCGCGAGCAGCGCCTCGGCGTCGCTCGCCGCGCGTTGCGCAAGCGCGGCTCCGTAGCCGCGCACGAAACCGAGCTGGTACGCGGGCGCGGCCAGTTGCTCGAGATGATGGAGCGCCACGATCGTATCGTTCGCTTCGCCGAGCACGCTCTGCACGCGCGCGAGCGTCTTGACCGTTTCGGTGCGCGTGCGGCGCGACGCCAGCGACGCGAAGAATTCGAGCGCGTAGCGCAGCCGCTTCGCATCGATCCGCACCTGGTGCCGCGCGGCCGTATCGAGCGACGTGAGCGACGGCGACGCATACAGGTGACCGAACAGCCGTCGCACGCGCTTCGTCGCATGACGCCGCAGCGACGGTGCGTCGTCGTCGTCGCTGGCGGCCGCCGGCAGCGCGAGCATGCTCAGCCATTCGAGCCAGCCGAGCACCAGTCGCGCATAGCGTGCGGAATGCAGGGCCTGGCGCAGTTCGACCCGCGCGGCCACCGTCTGCGCGCGCGCGGCGTCGAGCGTGCCGCTCCAGTCGGCGCTGCCGCCGTCAGCCGCAATCAGTGCGGGCAGGCTTTCGGTCGAGAACACGTCCCAGTCGCGCACCGTGCCGAGCAGCGCGGCGAGCCAGCGCAGGTCGACGCCGAAGGTTTCCTGCCATTGGTCGTCCGCGAAGCGCGGAAAGAAGCGCATCAGCGTGCGCAGCCGGCGCAGCGCGACGCGCATCTGGTGCACGAATTCGGGATCGTCGCGATCGAGCACCCCACCCTCGTTACCGAGCCACTGCGCGGCGATGTCGCCGGACAGCGCGAACAGCGCCGACCGCTGCGTGCGGATGCCGGTCAGGTCGACGAGTTGCGCCTTGACCGGCCCGGTGACGGCAGGCTCGCCCGCACACGTGCGATCGATCACGCTGGTCAGTTGCACGAACACGGGCCACGCGCCGCTGAGCTCGCGCGCGGCGGCGAACAGCGCGCGCAACGCGGCCGTACGTGCGGCGACGGTTTCCCAGTCGGGTGCCGCGAGGCGCAGCTCGACATGTCGGCGCGGCGGCTCGGCGCCGCCATGCACCGTGATGTCGTCGAGCGTCATCTCGACCACCACGCCGCTGTCGTCCGCCCATCGCCCGCGCCGCCGCTCGCTGACGAGCCGCAGCGGCGCCGGCCCGGACGATGCGGCGGCAGTCGCGCCGTCAACGGCGCCCGACGTCTCGCCCTCGCCGGCAGCGTCCACCGGCGCCGCATCGGCGTGCGTGCCGGGCTCCGGCATCGCGACGACGATTCCCGCATGCTCGGCGTCGAACAGTTCGCGCGCCATGACGCCGGGCGCGAACTGCTTCGTGCGGGAGGCGACGACACGCGGGCCGTTCGCGTTCGACTCGACCCACGTCCACCAGCACTCGCCGGGGTTCGGCTCGGCCTCCTCGACCTGACACGGCTCGATCGTCACGCGCTCATGGCCCCGACGCATCCGCACCTGCGGACAGATCCGCCACGCGCGGACGAGTTCGGCGCCGAAGTCGCGCTGCTCGCCACGGGCCCGATTCCCCGCCTTGACCGGCCAGCCGTCCAGCGACAGGCATAACACGATTTCCAGCACACGCGACATGGAAGCTCCTGCACATGAAGAATCGCCGGCACATCCTCCGTGCCGGCGTCGCCCGCGAGGCAGCTTCCATAGTACACGGCGCAAAAGCACCCTGGCGACGATCTGACCCTGCCGCCCTGTTGCGCGTCAAACGACGTATTGTGCGAGGCCGTTGCCGAACGACCAGTCCTCCTTCAGCACCTCGACCAGGCTGATGAACACGTCCTGCGGCCGCACGCCGGGCTCGTGCGCGAGGTTGTCGGCGATCGACCGGTACAGCGCCTGCTTCTGCTCGAGCGTGCGCGTGTTGTTCGCGGTGATCTGGATCATCACGAGATCGTCGCTGCGTTCGATGTCGAGGTAGTGGCGGCCGAACACGAAGTTCTCGGCCGAATGCTCGGTCACGACCATGAAGATGTCGTCCTCCGGCACGTTGAACCGGTGCATCAGCGCGCGATGCACGCCAGCGACGAGCGCCGCGCGGTAAGCGGCCGGTTTGCCTTCGCGCACTGCGATGCGGGTGAATGGCATGGTCCTGCTCCTGTTGGTGACGTTGAAAAGCGGAAACGCCACATCAGGTTAGGTACGCATAACTATAATGAACAGTCATCTATCGATATTTCATCCATTTACATTTGAAATGAAAGTACTCGACCTCGATGCGGTGCGCGCGTTCGTGCTGGTCGCCGATCTCGCGAGTTTCACGCGCGCCGCGGATGCACTCGGCACCACGCAATCGGCCGTCAGCCTGAAACTGAAGCGACTCGAGGCGCACCTCGGCAAGCCGCTGCTCGCGCGCACGCCGCGCGTCGTCAAGCTCGCGGCGGACGGCGAGAACTTCCTGCCGGCCGCCCGCGCGCTGCTCGATGCGCACGACCACGCGCTCGGCTCGATCGCGGCCGGCACGCACCGCCTGTCGCTCGGCGTCAGCGAGCACGTCGCGGTGCCCGACCTGCCGGCCGTGCTGACGAGCCTGCACCGGCAGGATCCGGGGCTGTCGCTGGAAATGCATCTGGGGACGTCGACGAACCTGCTCGCGCAATACGACGAACGCCGGCTCGATGCGGCGATCGTGCGGCACGAACCGGGCGAGGACCCGCCGCGCGACGACGCCACGCTGCTGTTTACCGAACCGCTCGCATGGCTCGCCGCACCCGACTGGGCACCGCGCGCGGGCGAGCCGCTGCCGCTCGCGGTGCTGGCCGGTCCGTGCGGCGTGCGCGCCGCCGCGCTGCGCGCGCTCGAGCATGCGGGGCGGCCGTGGCGCGAGCGCTTCACCGGCGGCGGCGTCGCGGCGGTCACGGCGGCGGCCGCGGCCGGGCTCGCGGTCTGTCCGCTGGCCCGGCGCGTCGCGCCGCGCACGCTGGTCGACGTCGGCGCGAAATTCGGCTTGCCGCCGCTGCCGCACTCGCAGGTCGTGCTGCATTCGCGGGTGCGCGACGCCCGCGCGGCCGCCGCACTCCGCAGGTTTGCCGACAGCCTTGCAATCTCGGCGTAAACTAACGGGTTTCGCCGCCCGCAATCTCCTGAAGAATTCCGATGAAGCCCGATGCCCGCAAGCACCTCCGCGCCAACCTGCTGATGCTCGCCGCCGCCGCGATCTGGGGGTCGGCGTTCGTCGCACAACGCCTGAGCCTCGACGTGATCGGGCCGTTCCTGTTCACCGGGCTGCGCTTCCTGCTCGGCGCACTGGTGCTGATCCCGTTGCTGACGTTCAACGCGGCGTCGCGCGCGCAGTTGGCGGCGATGCGCCGCGCGCCGGCGCTGCTGGTGCCAGGCCTCGCGCTCGGCGGGCTGCTCGCCGTGTCGATCTCGCTGCAGCAGTTCGGCCTGCAATACACGCGAGTCGCGAACGCCGGCTTCATCAGCTCGCTGTACGTCGTGATCGTGCCGCTGATGGGCGTGTTCGCCCGCCACCGGATCGGCGCGGGCACGTGGTTCGGCGCGCTGCTCGCGGCGATCGGCCTGTACTTTCTCAGCATCGACGAGCATTTCTCGGTGCTTTACGGCGACTGGTTCCAGCTCGCCGGCGCCGTGATCATCGCCGCACACGTGATGGCCGTCGGCCATTTGGCGAAACGTCACGATCCGCTCGTGCTCGCGTTCCTGCAGTTCGTCGCATGCGGCGCGCTGTGCCTCGCGGTGGGCCTCGTGGCCGAGCCGTTCAGCGTCGCGATGCTGCGCAACGCGGTGCCGACGCTGCTGTACGGCGGGCTGCTGTCGGTGGGCGTCGGCTACACGCTGCAGGTCGTCGCGCAGCGCGACGCGGCGCCCGCGCACGCGGCCGTGATCTTCAGCATGGAAGGCGTATTCGCGGCAATCGCCGGCTGGGCCGCGCTCGGCGAGACGCTGACGCTGCGCGCGCTGGTCGGCTGCGCGCTGATGCTCGCCGGCCTGCTCGCCTGCCAGCTGCTGCCGAACGGCGACGCGCGGAAAAAGGACGAGGACGCGCTGCCGGCGTGACACGCGCCGTCCCTATAATGGCGGTCCAGATGTTTTTCATGCCAACCGCTTCCGACAGGCCTGCTCCGTGACGTCCATTCCCGTCGATCCCGCCGCCGACCTGCTGCGCGAACGCGCAGCGCACTATGCCGCCGAGGCGGCGCTGTTCCTGCGCGACCAGGCGCTCTCCACCGCATCGCACGACCTGCGCAGCCCGCTGAACGCCATGCACAGCTGGGCGTATGTGCTCGAGCGCCAGCTCGCCAGCGCCGACCCGAACCTGCAGCGCGCCCTCGCGGGCATCCGCTCGGGGATCGACCAGCAAGTGGCGCTGATCGACGACGTGCTCGACGCGCCACGCGCGGAAACGCGCACGCTCGCGCTCGCGCCGCAGTCGTTCGCGCTGCGCCCGTTGCTCGACGACGCGCTCGCACTGGTGCGCTTCGCGCTCGCCGACGCGCGGCAGGTGACCATCGACGCGACGCTGCCCGACGGTGAGCCATCGCTGTCGGCCGATCGCGAGCGCCTCGCACAGGCGCTCTGGACGATGCTGACGACGGCCGTCGAAGCCAGTGCCGCCGGCGGCCGCGTGACATTCGTGTGCACGCGCGACGGCGCGCGGTGCGTCGTGCAGGTCGGCTGTGCCGTGAGCGCCGATGCCCTCGTCGATCCGGCGCTGCCGCACGCCTTCGAATCGTTCGCACGCCGCGAGATGCTGCGCCCGCGCGACGCAAGGCGGGTCGCATGGACGCTTGCCCTGTGCCAGCGCGTCGCGCTCGCACACGGCGGCACCTTCACGCACGATCCGCTCGCCGACGGTGCCACCGTCGCCCTCTCGCTCTCCGTCCCCAGCGAGGCGCCGGTGTAAGCAATCGGCCGCCCGACACATTACATTTTCCTTTCCGGCCCTATACTGATGGGCCTGTCATGACTGGAGCGATTCTTTGTTACAGATCTTCGCGCTCATCGGCGCGTTGTTCCTGGTGGCCCTGAACGGGTTTTTCGTCGCAGCCGAATTCGGCCTCGTCAAACTGCGCGCGACGCGCGTCAAGACACTTGCCCGCAAGCACGGCCTGCGCGGGCGCATCCTCGCCATCGTGCACGGCCGGCTCGACGCGTATCTGTCCGCCTGCCAGCTCGGCATCACGCTCGCGTCGCTCGGCCTCGGCTGGGTCGGCGAGCCGGCATTCGCGGAACTGATCGGCCCGTTGCTCGACCTGATCGGCGTGCAGTCGGAACGCATCGTGCACCTGATCTCGCTCGTGTTCGCGTTCTCGCTGATCTCGTTCCTGCACATCGTGGTCGGCGAACTGGCGCCGAAATCGATGGCGATCCGCCAGTCGGAGAAGGTCGGCCTGTGGGTCGCGCTGCCGCTGTACGCGTTCTACTGGGCGATGTATCCGGCGATCTGGGTGCTCAACAGCAGCGCCAACGCGGTGCTGAAACTGGCGGGGCTGTCGACCGACCACGGCGGCGATGCGCACTACTCGACCGACGAACTGAAGCTGATCCTGCGCAGCCGCCGCAGCACGGCCGGCAACACGGCCCAGCCGGCGCGCGGCACGTACACCAACGACGAATGGAACACGCTCGCGCATTCGCTCGATTTTTCGTCGATGACGGTGTCAGACCTGATGCGGCCGGCGCATGAAATGATCGGCCTGCGGCGCGACCTGCCGCTGCCCGACAACATGGAGATCGTCGCGCGGCACCGCTTCAGCCGCTATCCGCTGTTCGAGGATGCGGCGCGCGAACAGGTGAGCGGGTTGATCCACCTGAAGGACCTGCTGCTCGCGCGGCACGCCGGCGCGGCGCTCGCGGACCTGTCCGACTACGTGCGTCCGGTGCAGTACGTGAAGCCCGACACGCCGGCGCTGGAGTTGTTCCGCCGCTTCCGCAAGGGCGCGCCGCACTTCGCGCTGGTCGGCAGCAAGGGCGCGAAGCCGATCGGCTTCCTGACGCTCGACAACCTGCTCGGCGCGCTGGTCGGCCAGATCCACGACGAGTTCCGCCAGGGCGACGCCGACTGGAGCCGTCTCGACGACGGCACGCTGATGGGCAAGGGCAGCCTGCCTGTCGTGTCGCTCGAGCAGGCGCTCGGCATCGACATCGACGAAGGGCGTGCGGAATCGGTCGGCGGCCTGGTGATCCAGGCGTTGAACGATTTGCCGACCGAAGGGCAGCGCGTATCGTTCGACCGCTTCGACGTCGTCGTGAAGAAGATGAACGGGCCGCGCATCGTGCTGGTGCGCGTCTATCCGAAAATCGCGAAAGAGGCCGACGAATGACGGCCTCGGCTCGCCGCACGCGATGAACCCGACGCTGCCGCGCTGCTGCGTGATCACACCGGAGCCGGCGTCCGCGTCGGCCACCGATTGCCACGTGTTTCTCGAACGGCTGTCGGCCGTGCTCGCGCGCGGCGAGACGCTCGTGCAGTTGCGCGTGAAGTCGTTCGACACGGCCGCGTTCGCGCGGCTGGCCGCCGATGCGCTCGCGCGTTGCGACGCGGCCGGCGCACAGCTGATGCTCAATGGCCCGATCGATGCCGCCGGCGTGATGCGGCTCGATGGCGCGGGCTGGCACCTCGATGGCGCTGCACTGCGCGCGGTCGCACAACGGCCGCTACCCGCCACGCGCCGCGTGTCGGCCGCATGCCATGCTGCCGACGATCTTCTGCTGGCCGCGCGCGCGGGCGCGGATTTCGTCACGCTGTCGCCCGTGTTGCCGACGCTCAGCCACCCCGGCGCGCCGACGCTCGGCTGGGCACGGTTCGCCGAACTGGCCGCATCGGCCGCGATGCCGGTCTATGCGCTCGGCGGGATGACGCGCGCGCACCTCGACGACGCGCGCAGACACGGCGCACACGGCGTCGCCGGCATTCGCAGCTTCTGGTAGGTACGCCGATACGGCCGGGCGCACCAGCGCCCGACCTTCGGCGGGTCACGCGTTCAGATCGGGACGCATGGCGCGCCATGCGCCGTCGTCGATCCGACGCACGTCGTGCGTGAGCGCGTACCGGTTGACGTCGCCCGTCAGCCACGCGACGAGCGAATACGCGGGCAACTCCCCTTCATCGACCCGGTCGCGTGCGCGGGCCGGCGTCTCGAACACGATCCGCCCTCTCGGCGCATCGAACGGCACCGCGTCGGGCGACAGGTTCAACGCGATGGTCAGCGTCTCGTCGTCGGCGAGCCGCCACGACGCAAGCAGCGCGTCGGCATCGCCATCGCCGCCCGACTTCAGCGTATGCGCGTCCTGCGGCCGGCAATCGGACAGCCGCGGCGCAATCAGCTTCGCACGCACCGCGAGGGCCGACTGCACGAAATGCGCACGATCGGCATCGCGCGCAGTTTCGTCGAAGATCAGCGGGATCTGCGGCGTGAGCAGCGACAGCGCGAGCGCGGCGAGGCCGGGCTCCGGCCCGTGGTCGCTCTCGTGCCATGCGCCGTCGGACAACACCAGCGACGTCAGCGACAGTCCGCCTGCGTCGGGGAATCCGCCTTCGCCCGATGTGGCCGGCTGGAACGCCGCGCCGGCAGCCGTCAACGCACGGGCGAGCGTGTGGATCGACTGGTGCGTCGAAATGCCTTCGTGGGCCGTCACGTCGCGCCCCGTCAGGCGATGCAGCGCACGTTCGCCGCAACCGTTCCACTGCGCATCGAAGTGGGTGTCGGCCAGATGCACCGGATGGCGTTCGCTGCCGAGCACGAGGTGGATGAAGCGGTCGGCCGGCACGGCCGCGCGCACGCGATCGGCGATCTCGCGCAGCCACGACGTGCCGATCCGGTCGGCCTCGCGCAGCCGCAGCCCGTCGCAGCGGTATTCGTCGATCCAGTACAGCGCGTTGTCGCAGAAGAAGTCACAGACTTCCGGGTGATCGAGCGCGAGCGGCGACGCCTGCAGCGGATCGTCGCGCGTATGGAAGAACGGCGCCGCGTAATGACGCAGCGCGTCGGAGCCGCTGCCGAAGCGCGCGTAATCGAGCTCCAGCAGCACCGCGAGGCCGAAGCCGTGCGCGTCGTCGATCAGTGCCTTCAGCGCGTCGGGGCCGCCTTCGGCCGCGAGCGGCGCGAACGGCAGGCTGTCGTGCGGCGACGCGAGCAACTCCAGCGCGGTCACGCCGAGACGCGCAAGCTGCGGCAGCCGGCGGCGTACGCCGTCGAAACCGCCCACCGCGTGCGGACGAATCGCATAAAGCGCGATGTCTTCCCACGGACGCCCGCGCCAGAACGTGTTGCGCCACGTGAATGCGCGCGGATCGACGACCTCGCTTGGGCCGTTGAGCCCGTCGGGTTGCGAACGCGAGGCGGGATCGGGAATCGACGCGACATCGTCGAGCCGATAGCGGTAACGCGCGCCGGCACCGCATTCGACGAACACTTCGAACCAGTTGGGACCGGCCGCCGTCATCGGGACGAGCGTCGAGCCGTTGCCGGTATCGAGTTCGAGCTGAACCTGCACGCTGCCCGGCGCCCACACGCGGAAATGCGTGCGCGGCGTCGTGCAGAGCGCGCCGCAGGGCTGCGCGCCGAACGGCAGGCAGTGAATGTAGTGCTGCGCATACGGATCGTGCGGACAATCTGACATGATGCGCTCCTCGTGCGTGCCGAGCGGCATGGCCGCGCGATCGGCGCGGCGCATCGGGCCCGGCATGCGACGGCCAGGCAGGGGGAAGGAAGAAAAGTATGCGCCGGTTTGGCAAGCATGACGAAGCGAATCCTCACATTTTTAAATGCGAATCGACCCCGCCAACGTTTGCGCGCGCTGCGCGCCGAGTCGGGTAGTCGGCATACCGGAATGGCCGCTCGCCTTGTTGCGCCGCCACCCCGCGCTTACGCTCGCTGCGATGCGTGCGGACACGTCGTCCGCGCCCCGAACCCGAGGAACCCGTCATGTCGCTTCCCGCCAGCGCCGCGAAATTCGATCCGGCACGCGCGCACGAATACGCCGAACAATCCCGCATCGCGCTCGCCGGCTACGACGCGTGCCACGAACTCGCCGCGTGCATGCTCGCGTCGGCGATCGGCACGGCCGCTGCGCGGATCCTCGTCGCGGGCGCGGGCGGCACGGGCCAGGAGATCGGCGTGGCCGCCGCGCTCGAGCCCGGATGGCGGTTCACGGCCGTCGATCCGTCGGCGCCGATGCTCGCGCTCGCGCGCGCGAACGTGGAAGCGGCCGGTTTCGGCGCACGCACGGAATTCATCGAGGCCGGTATCGACACGCTGCCCGATGTGCCGGCCTTCGACGGCGCGACGCTGATCGGCGTGCTCCATCACGTCCCCGGCGACGCAGCGAAGGCCGCACTGCTGGACGCGATCGCGCGACGCCTGAAGCCCGGCGCACCGCTCGTGATCGCGGGCAACTATCGCCGCTACGCGGACCACCCTCGCCTGCTCGATGCATGGCAGCAGCGCTGGCGCATGAAGGGCGCCACGCCCGATTCCGTGCGTGCGCAGCTCGCGAAGATCCTGCAGGGTGCAGATCCGCCGGCTTCGGAGGAAGCCGTCTTCGCGCTGCTGCACGATGCGGGCTTCGATGTACCGTTGCGTTTCTTTTCGAGCCTGTTCTGGGGCGCGTGGATCGCGGTGCGACGCGCCGCCGCGTGATGGCCTGGTGACGTGAATCGGCGGGTGACGCGCTACGCGCGAGACACCGGGCCCATGCGCGGAAATCGCGCATCCGCCCGACCTGCGCGACGTCATCCGCGCTCGGTATGATGTCGTTCCCGCCCCTCTTCCGGCCTCGACATGCTGACCGTCCACCACCTGAACAACTCGCGTTCGCAACGCGTGCTCTGGCTGCTCGAAGAACTGGATGTGCCATACGAGATCGTGCGCTACGAACGCGATCCGAAGACCATGCTCGCGCCGCCCGCGCTGCGCGCGATCCACCCGCTCGGCAAGTCGCCCGTCGTCACCGACGACGGCCGCACGATCGCCGAATCGGGCGCGATCATCGAGTACCTGGTCGAACGCTACGGGAGTGGACGTCTCGCGCCGCAGCCCGGCACGCCCGAGCGGCACGACTACACGTACTGGCTGCACTACGCGGAAGGATCGGCGATGCCGCCGCTGCTGCTGAAGCTCGTCGCGCTGCGGATCGCACAGGCGCCGATGCCGTTCTTCGCGCGACCGATCGCGCGCAAGATCGCCGCGACACTGCAATCGGGCTTCGTCGATCCGCAGATCGCGCTGCATCTCGGCCATATCGACGACACGCTGAAGCGCACCGGCTGGTTCGTCGGCGACAGCTTCAGCGCGGCCGACATCCAGATGAGCTTTCCGCTCGAAGCCGCGATGGCGCGTGGCGACGGCGGCACGCATCCGGCGATCGCGCGCTTCCTCGCGGCGATTCACGCGCGGCCGGCCTACCGTCGCGCGCTCGAGCGCGGCGGTCCGTACGAACTCCTCAAATAACCCGCGTCAGCTCAGCAGCCCTGCCGCGACGTTGATCGACAGCCCGAGCACGGCCATGTTGAAGTAGAACGACAGAATCGACTGAGCAAGCACCGCGCGTCGCGCGGAGCGGTTCGCGAGCGACACGTCGGCGGTCTGCGACGCGACCGCGAGCGTGAACGCGAAATACAGGAAATCCCAGTAATCGGGCTCGGGGTGATTGTCCGGAAAGCGCAGCGCGCGATCGCTGCTCGGCGAGCCGTAATAGAGCCGCGCATAGTGCAACGTGAAGATCGTCGGGATCAGGAACCATGCACCGAACAGCGTCGCGCCCGTGATCGCGTAATGGCCGAGCCCGACGCGAAAGCCGACGCTCTTTGCGGTGGCGAGCTCGATCGCGATCGCGGCGACGCTCGCGACCGTCGCGAGGCACACGACGGTCAGCACCGTCGTTGCATTCTCGTCCTCGCGGATCGCGACCTCGCGCACCTTGTGATGATGCGCGGTGACCATGCGCACCCACATCAGCACGAGATACAGCCACACCGCGCAATCCCAGCCGATCAGCGCCCGCGCAGCCGCCCTCAGCGGAAGCGGCAGCAATACGGCGCACAGCACGCCAGCGAAGAATGCGGCGACCATGCGCGGCCGGTTGCGTAAGACCTGCGGATAAAACGTCATCGTGTGGTTCCGAAAGCGAATGGAAAGGGTTCGGCCGGCGCGCGAGCGGCCCGCTGCGCCGCGCCGACGGGTAGCGCCCCGATTATCGCCATTCCTGCATGACGTTGCGATGGGCGCGAGCGCCTAAGATATCGGGATGACTCCCTCCCTCTGCCGCCATCCCGCGAACACGGCCGGCCGCGACTTCGTCGTCGGCGATCTGCACGGCTGCGTCGACGTGCTGCGCGCGCTGCTGCACGACATCGGCTTCGACCCGGCCCGCGACCGGCTGTTCTCGGTCGGCGATCTCGTCGACCGCGGCCCCGCGTCCGAAACCGCGCTCGAACTGCTCGACCGCCCGTGGTGCCATGTGGTGCGCGGCAATCACGAAGAGGTGCTGAGCCTCGTGTCGCGCGGCAAGCTGCCGCCCGATGCATGGCGCGGGATCGGCGGTGACTGGGGCGCCGATCTGCCGCCGGAGCGGCTGCACGCGCATGCGGCGCGCGTCGACGCGCTGCCGCTCGTGCGCGTGGTCGGCGATGGCGCCGCGCGCTTCAACGTGCTGCATGCGGAATTCTTCGGTGCGGATGCCGAGCTCGATACGGGCAGCTATACGCACGACGTGCGCGAGCGGCTGATCTGGGGGCGCGACCTGATCCAGGGGCTGGCCGATCCGGCCCGGCAGACCGGCCTGTCGCTGACCTGCACCGGCCACACGCCCGTGCGTGCGCCGCAGCGCATCGGCGCGCAATGGTTCATCGATACGGGCGCATTCGCGCCGTCGGGACGCCTGACGATCGTCGAACCGCGCACGGGCGCTACCTGGTCGCTTGCGCAGGCCGACGCACGCGCCCGTCATGCGGGCGACCTGCCGCTGCCCTGAAGGCCATCGAGCGTCGATCGCCGGCGCCGGCGCGCGTTTGCGTGGACGCCCTGCTAGCCGACCTGGTTCAGTTCGAACACCGCATCGACCGTGGAGCCGTTCCAGTTGTATTCGAGATACGCCGCGTGATGACAGTCGCGCAGCAGGGTCGTGCGGAACGCGGCGAGACACTCGCCGCGCGGGTCGCGCACCGACGGGTAGACGATCCCCGCGCCGCCGGCATTGCGCACCGCGCGGCCGAGCGCCTGCCCCGCGCTGTAATCGTGCGAATCGAGCAACGTAGGGCTGCGCTGCGGCCACGTGCGCACATCGGCCACGTCACCCTGCGCGACCACCGTGTAGAGCCGCATCTGCTGGCGCATCGGCGGTTCCTTCGTCGCGGCCAGGAACAGTCCGCTGTGATAGCGCGTTTCGGCGATCGCCGTATCGCGCGAGCGCCCGCAGTAGAACACGCCGTAGCTGCCGTCGGAAAAGCGGCTGCCCTGCGGATTCAGGTGCGTGAACGCGGCCATGATCGGCCCCCAGCCCTGGCCGTAGCGGCGCTCGGCCGGCGGCACGAGTTCGAGCGTGCCGACTTCATGGCGGATGCGGTCATTGGTCAGCGATTCGAGCGCGTAGAGCGCGTCGAAATCCTCGGCCGATGCGACGCGGTCGAACAGGTTGATGGCCGGAAAACGGGTGGGAATCACGCGATAGGCAGGTGCCCAGTCGACGACGGTCGTGGGCCAGGGTTGCGTTTCGATCGGCATCCTCACGCCCAGCCACCCCGCATCGCGTCGAGGTATTGCCGGACGGCGACCAGGTCGCCGACATTGCCGGCCAGCATCCGGTCGAGCGCACGCTTGCCGCCGAACGGGGCCGCGTCGTTGGGCCGCTTGACCCACGCGTCGGCCGCAGCCGGCTGCGGCAGCAGGATCTGCAGTGCCTTGTAGATGCCGAGCAGCAGCGATAGCCGCTCGAGCGTATCGCGCGGCAGGCGCGCCGATTCGGGCGCCGCCTTCCACTTGAAGAACGTCGAACGGCCGGGCGACCCGAGCAGCACGATCTGTTCGTCGATCGTCAGCTCCCAGTCGCGCGCGATGTTGAAAAACGCACGCAGGCCGGCCGCCGACATCTGCGCGACCGAAGCCTGCCGCGGGGCGGAATGCGGATCGAAGGCGGGCTGTGACATGATCGTTAGTCTCAAAACGAATTTACTAACAAGATTAGTCCATTTTCGTATTTTTGCAAGGGTCGACACCCGCAGTCTTCCCATAACGTCCGGCCGAACGATATTTTTTTGTCCATTCTGGACTGCGATTTTATTTTCTGCGTTAATGGTCGTGCTGACAGCGCGCGCGGAACGCGGTGCGGGTCTGCAGCAACCGTGTCGCCCAGAACCGGATAGTCCACGCCAAGGAACCACCATGAAGAGACTGATTGCCGCCGTTTCGATCGCCCTGCTCGCGGTATCTGCAGGCCCCGCCGTCGCGAAGGACTGGACCACGCTGCGCTTCGGCACCGACGCCAGCTACGCGCCGTTCGAGTCGAAGGCGCCCGACGGCAAGCTCGTCGGCTTCGACATCGACCTCGGCAACGAGATCTGTGCGCGGCTGAAGGCGAAGTGCGTGTGGCTCGAGAACGATTTCGACGGGATGATCCCGGCGCTGAAGGCGAAGAAGTTCGACGCGGTGCTGTCGTCGATGTCGATCACGCCGCAGCGCGCGGAGCAGATCGGCTTCACGACGAAGATCTACAACCAGCCGACCCGGCTCGTCGTGAAAAAGGGCTCGCCGCTGCTGCCGACACCCGAATCGCTGAAGGGCAAGTCGATCGGCGTCGAGCAGGGCACGACGCAGGAAGCGTATGCGAAGGCGTACTGGGCGAAGCAAGGTGCGAACGTCGTGTCGTACCAGAACCAGGACGGCGTTTATGCGGACCTCACGTCGGGCCGCCTCGACGCCGCGCTGCAGGACGAGGTGCAGGCCGCGATCGGGTTCCTGAAGTCACCGCGCGGCGCAGGCTACCAGTTCGTCGGGCCCGAGCTCATCGACGAGAAGGTGCTCGGCGTCGGTGCCGGCATCGGGCTGCGCAGGGAAGACACCGACCTGAAGGCGAAGATCGACCGCGCGATCCTCGAGATGGTCAAGGACGGCACCTACAAGCGGCTCGCGTCGAAGTATTTCGACTTCGACGTCTACGGCGGCTGAAGCGGCGTCGCGCGCGTACGGGCAAGCTGCCCGCCGCGCGCGGCCCGACCGCCCCTCCCTGAGCGCCGGACGGCGATGTCCCGCCGCCGTTGGCCGTCGCGCCGGCTTCATCGTCCGTGTCGCGCAGCCCGATGCCGCAGCTCATTCGGATAGCCAACGGTTGCCTCTGCCGGCGACCGCAGGCGTTCGACGTCAATACGCGAAGACCGGGCGCCGGGGAACCGGCGCCCGAGTGCACATGCCCATGCGGATCGGGTTGGCAAGCAGGAAGGTACCGAGCCGGCGCGGATGACCGGGAATCAGCCGGATCCGCCTCGCACCAGGCGCGGAGAGATGGCCAGTCGATGCATGCCGGCCGGCGGCAAGACGCGTGGTCGAGCGGCGATGCGTCGAATCACTGCGATCGCGGCCTGCCGGCCGCGGCGTGTGGCGATCGTTCATTTTTTGTACCCCGTTCTAGGTCTGTTGCTTGTTTCGGCAACCGGACGACGCCGGTGCTCCGACGATCCGACGACGGCCCGTGCCGGGCGGAACACGGCTGCGTAGCCCGTCCCGCCGTGCATCCCCGTGGACTGCGTCCTGGTCGGCCCTCGCATGGTTCGCTGCCGAACCGGCCGGACGCGACGTCGTCGACATTCGCACGTGGATATCCGCAAGGAGCGGGCCAGCTTCGCGCAGGCCCGTCGGCACAAGGGTTTCGTCGGACCAACCCGCGGCCGGGCCAGGCGGGTCATGCAGGACGTTGCGAAACTGAAACATGCGGCGCGCGGAAGGCTTCTGCCCTGCCGCGGCAACGCCTTGCGGGACAAGGCGCACCGATGATGCGGAAAATTTTCCCGGCGCGCGCGGCGGGCCGCCGCCCGCGTTTGCCGCACCGGTTTGCGCGGCCGCCGGCACGAAACGTTTCACGCGCTTTACATGCGCCCGGACGCACACGCACGGGCCGGCAACGCGGCTCCCCGACCGCGGTTCAGCCGACCCGCTGGTTGTCCTCGTCACCGGACGGCGCGCCGTCCTTCCCGCCGTTGTCGCCGTTGTTGTCGTGATCGTTGAGCCCGTGCTCGATCATCATCCGGTAGAGCGTCACGCGCGAGATGCCGAGTTCGGCGGCGGCCTTGTTGATCCGGTGATCGTTGCGCAACAGCGCGTTCTCGATCGCGATGCGCTCGGCGAGCGAGCGCGCCTGTTCGAGCGTCACGGGCTCCGTTTCACCGGGTGTCTCGAGCCCGAGATCATGCGGCGTCAGCAGCCGGCTCTCGGCCATCACGATCGCGCGGCGCACGCGATTGATCAGCTCGCGCACATTGCCCGGCCACTCGTAGCGGCGCATCGAGTCGAGCGCGGCCGACGTGAAGCCGCTGATCTTGCGGCCGCTGTCGGCCTTGTATTTCTGCAGCACGTAATGCGCGAGGATGTCGATATCCTTGCCGCGCGCGCGCAGCGGCGGCTCGTGGATGCGCAGCACGCAGAGCCGGTGATAGAGGTCCGCGCGGAAGCGTCCGGCTTCGACCGCGCCGTCGAGATCGACATGGGTCGCCGAGATGATCCGCACGTCGACCGGAAGCGACTCCTGGCCGCCGAGCCGCTCGATCTTCCCTTCCTGCAGGAAGCGCAGCAGGCTCGCCTGGCTTTCGACGGGCATGTCGCCGATTTCGTCGAGAAACAGCGTGCCGCCGTTCGCGGACTCGATCCGGCCCACGCGCCGCTGGTTCGCGCCGGTGAACGCGCCGCGCTCATAGCCGAACAGTTCCGACTGCAGCAGATGATGCGGAATCGCACCGCAGTTGATCGCGACGAACGGCCCCTTGCCGCGCACCGAGCGCTCGTGGATCGCGAGCGCCGTCAGCTCCTTGCCGGTGCCCGACTCGCCGGAGATGAACACGCTCGCGTCGGTCTTGGCGACCTTGCGGATCGTGCTGAACAGTTGCTGCATCGCCTCGCAGTTGCCGATCATGCCGTGCTCGCCGATCGACGCCGCATAGGCCGCGCCGTCGACGCGGTCGAGCGCGGCCATCCCGCGCGCGTGGCCGAGCACGTGCGAAATCCATTCATACGGCAACGGCAGCGTCACGTAGTCGAAGCAGTAGCTGCGGATCAGCTCGCGCACGGCGACGCCGATCGTGATGCCGGCCTGCGCGACGGAAATCCAGCCGATTGCCGGCTGGCTCAGGCACGCCTTCAGCGCCGGGTAGTCGCGCGACGTGAAGCCCGTGAAATCGACGAGCCCGGCGGCGACGCCCACGCCGGACGTCATGTTCTGCGCGGCGCCGGCCGTCTTCGCCACCGCGATCTCCCAGCCGAGCCCACGCAGTTGCGCCAGCAGCGGCTCGTCCGGCGAGCGCATGATCACGAACAGCTTGCGCCCGGCCTCGGGCGCGGTGACGGATACGGGCGGCACCTCGGGCGCCGCCGTCCCGTGTGCGTCGGGTGACCTTGCAACCATCGTTGTTCCCCGCTTGGCGTTGGTATCGTGCGCCGGCTCGCCGCCGCATACGACGGACCTCGATCGAACCGACATATTGGCCGCATTTCCGTCCGAATAAAATCCCCCAGCGCAATAATCGCTCGCCGGGATCGATCGCTTCATGAAAGGTATATCGATGCCGCCGATGCGCGGCTAGATGGGTGTTATCCCGGTGGCGCGGGGGCCGAGAAGCGCGGCCGGGCGGGCATCGAACGCGCGAAGCCGCGCCGGCGCTGGCGCACGGCGACGCGTGCGAGGCCGCACACCCGGAACCGGCCCGGCGGTATAGGGCGGCGCATGCGGTCGGCACGAGCGGGCAGCGGCACGCGCAACCGTTTCCGCTTGATGGCAGTCAATCATCAGATGAAACCGCCTGATGCACGAACGCAACACGTGCCGCGCGGCGCGGCGAATGTGTCAGCGCCCCGCTGCGAGCGGCGCGAGCGCGTTGGCGCGGCCGCGACCGGCCGGCGTGTCGTCGTGTTCGCCATACGCGGCGACGAGCGCGTCGACCCGGGCGAGATAATGGCGGTTGTCATGGTCCCACGGATGGAAACCGGGCCGCAGAAAGCTCAGCCATTCACCCGCGATGCGCGGAAACAGCCCGCGCCGCGGCCCGTACAGGAACGCGAGCGTGCGCAGCAGGCCACGCACGTGATGGCCGGCGCCGCGATCGCGCCACAGCAGCGTCACGTGCATCAGGAACACGGTCGGCCAGAACGTCAGCGACGTCAGCAGGTACACGCCGACGCGGACCAGGTAGCGGCGCAGGCCCGGCTTCATCACGGCGTTCCACACGTCGTAGGACACGGCCTTGTGTTCGGTTTCCTCGAGTGCGTGCCAGACCCACATCTGCCGGTAGCCTTCGACCGAGCCGTCGAGACGCGTCGGGTCGCGCAGGATCCAGTCCGCGAGCATCGCCGTGTAATGTTCGGCCGCGACCGTGTGCGCGAGCTGCACCGAATGCGGCAGCTTGCGCTTCATGAAGCCGAGCACCGCCCACACGCGCTGGTCGAGCTTGCGCGCGGGCAGGCGGTTCGCCTGCAGCAGTTCGTTGTATTCGACATGCTCGCGCGTATGCATCGCCTCCTGGCCGATGAAGCCCAGCACCTGCCGCTTGAGCACCGGATCGTCGATGCGGTCGCGATAGTTGCGCACCGAATCCATGAAGAAGCGTTCGCCGGCCGGAAACAGCAGCGACAGCGCGTTGAAGAAGTGGGTCACGTGCGGACCGAGCCGGTGCCAGTCCTTCGCGCGTTCGACCGGCAGGTCGAAACGCAGGTCGCGGCGTACCGGCATCACCTCGGCTGCGGTGGCGGAAGCGGCTGACTTCATGGTGGTCGTTCTCCTTGTTTTCGGGCGGCCCGCCAGCCGTGGCGGCCTTGCCGGCTCGGGCCGGCGGGTGCATCACGCACTGCCGAAACCTTGACATCGATAGCTGTAAAGATAGGCCCCGGCCGGCGCCGCGTGCAAGCCGCGCGGTAGACGCGCGCTTCCAAACGGGGGGCGTTCGGCAGCACGGAAAAAACGGCGTTCGAACGGCGTCCGGGCGGGCCGCAATTCGAACACGCTGGCCGGATCGCGACCGCCATGCGGGCGCTGCACGCGCGGCCTGCAATCGGTGTGAAAGCCCCGTGTCACGGGCGTTTCACGGGAAGGCGCGGCGGCGCGCGGCGCGGCGCGAATCGGCCGGACGGCACCGATTCATACGCGCGCGCCGTTCACGCGGTGCAACCTCATTGATCCGGTGCGCGAGACATTCAAACGCGCGTTCCATTCGCGTTTCGGGCGAAACGCGTCATCACCGTCGCGACCGACGCGTGACAGGCGGGCGGCCGGGCCTTCACCGCGTGCGGCGGCCCCCTGCGCGCTCGCCTACAATAGCGGTTTTACTCACCCCTTTTCAGGAGAAGTCATGACTGTCACCACGACCGCATCGGGCCTCAAAATCGAAGAACTGACCGAAGGCACCGGCGCTGAAGCGCAAGCCGGCAAGACCGTCAGCGTGCACTACACGGGCTGGCTGACCGACGGTCAGAAATTCGATTCGAGCAAGGACCGCAACGATCCGTTCGCGTTCGTGCTCGGCGGCGGCATGGTCATCAAGGGCTGGGACGAAGGCGTGCAAGGCATGAAGGTCGGCGGCGTGCGTCGCCTGACGATTCCGCCGCAACTCGGCTACGGCCCGCGCGGTGCAGGCGGCGTGATTCCGCCGAACGCGACGCTCGTGTTCGAAGTCGAACTGCTCGCCGTCTGACGACGCCGCCAGCCGACGCCCTTCCGATGGACCCCATCCCGTCTCCCGCCATCGCGCTGCGCCGTTACGACACGTGCGAAGCGTCCGACGTGCACGACTTCCACCAGGTCGTGCTCGGTGTCGATGGCGCGATGGTGATGGCGGTGGACGGCGTCGGCCAGCGCATCGACCGGCACGCGGCCTGGTTGATCCCGGCCGGCGCGCGCCATGATTACGCGGGCCTCGGCGACAATCGCCAGCTCGTGATCGACCTGCCCGCGGCATCGCTCGCGGTGCCGCAGCGGCTGTTCGACAGCGCGCGTGCGGTGTCGATCGAGCCGGCGCTGACGTCGCTCGTCGCGCAGGTCGCGGCCGCTGCCGTGCAATTCGACGGGCCGGCCGGCGACGCGCGGCACGCGCACCGTTTCCAGTGGCAAGCCGCCGCGCGTCTGTGCGACGCGCTGCTCGGCGACGCCGGCCTCGCCGCGCCCGCGGCGGGCCTCGATTTCGCGCGCATCGACCGCTGGCTGCGCGCACGGCTCGCGGAGCCGCTGCGTATCGCCGATCTCGCGGCGCACTGCGGCTACGGGATGCGCCGGTTCCACCAGCTGTTCGTCGACGCGTTCGGCGAAACCCCGCATCGCTACCTGCAGCGGCTGCGGCTCGATGCCGCCGTGGTACTGCTCGCCGACGGCCGCCATCCGCTCGTCGACATCGCCGGCATGGTCGGCTTCGCCGACCAGAGCACCTTCACGCACGCGTTCACGAAGCGCTTCGGCGTCGCGCCGGGGCGTTGGCGCGGCGAACGGCACTGAGCGATCCCGCCGCACGATACTCGCCTGCCGGAAAGCAGCGACACGGCCCGACAGGCTGCCCGTTCTCGCGTGCCGTTTCCGCTCACGATCCCGCCGCATTGCGCGGCATCCGGCGACGGTATCGATAATTCACGCCGCCCTGAACCATCGCCGGTCCGACGCGCCCTACGATGCGTACATGGACACGCCCCGCTCCCCCGCCTTCCCGCCCGCGCTCGTCCGCATCGTCGCGACGGTCAGCGTCGGCTTCGTCGTCACGCAACTCGACGTGACGATCGTCAACATCGCGCTCGCGCATCTGGCCCGCCACCTGCAGTTGCCGGTCGCCGGCCTGCAGTGGGTCGTCGATGCCTATACGCTCGCGTTCGCGGTGCTGATGCTGTCGGGCGGCGCGCTCGGCGACCGCTTCGGCGCGCGCCGCATGTACGTCGCGGGCCTCGTGCTGTTCGCACTCGCATCGCTCACGTGCGGTGCCGCCATCACGCCCGCAATGCTGATTGCGGCCCGCGCGCTGCAAGGCGTCGGCGCCGCGGCGATGCTGCCCAATTCGCTCGCGCTGCTCAACGACGCCTGCCGGCACGATCCGCACCTGCGTGCACGCGCGGTCGGCTGGTGGACGGCCGCGGGCGCGATCTCAATCGCGGCCGGCCCCGTCGTGGGCGGCCTGCTCATCGCCGCATGGGGCTGGCGCGGCATCTTTCTCGTGAACCTGCCGCTGTGTGCCGCGGGGCTGGCAGCCGCATTCGCGTGGGTGCCCGCGCGTCGCGCCGCGCTTGCACCGCACGCACCGGAACCGCCGGCGCGTTCGATGCGCGCGCTCGACCTGCGCGGCCAGTTCATCGCAATCGCAATGCTGACCGCGGTGACCGGCGCCGTGATCGAGTGGCGTCCGCTCGGCTTCATGCATCCGCTCGTCGCCGGCGGCCTCGCGCTTGCAGCGCTGGCCGCGCTCGCGTTCGTCGCGGTCGAATCGCGCACGGCGACGCCGATGCTGCCGCTGTCGCTGTTCCGCCACCGCACGTTCAGCGCGGCCGTGGCGTTCGGGATCTGCGTGAACCTCACCTACTACGGCACCGTGTTCGTGCTCGCGCTGTACCTGCAGCGGGTGCGCGGCGAATCGGCATGGCAGGCGGGGCTTGCGTTCCTGCCGCTGACGGGCGGCTTCCTGCTGGCGAATCTCGCGAGCGGACGCGCGGCCGCGCGCCACGGCCCGCGCCCGCCGATGCTCGCCGGCGCACTGGTCGCCGCGCTCGGTTACGGATCGCTGCATTTCATCGAAGCGTCGACGCCACTGGCGCTGCTGCTCGTGCCGTTCCTGCTGATTCCGGCCGGCATGGGCTTCGCGGTGCCGGCGATGACGACGGCCGTGCTCGCGTCGGTCGAGCATGACCGCGCGGGCATCGCATCGGCCGTGCTGAACACCGCACGACAGGCCGGCGGCGCGATGGGCGTCGCTGCGTTCGGCGCGCTCGCGGGCGGGGGTGGCGCGGGGCAGACTGTCGAGGGCCTGCACATCGAAACCGGCGTGTCGGTCGGGCTGCTGATCGCGGCCGCGTTGCTCGCGACGCTGGTCCGGCCGGATGCGCATCGTGGCGCGTCGCCCGCGCGGCAGGCGGTCTCGGCAGCCGATTGAACGTGTGCGGTCGGCCATCGCCGAGCGCCCGCGGTCACGCAGGTCCTGGCCGCGCGCGACGACCGAACGCTCACCGCCGCGGCGCGCCCGCCTCGTCGCCGACCTTCCGCACGACCGTCTCCCCCGCCTTCAGCGGCCGGCCGTCGTCGTGCCGCAGCGCGAGCTTGCGGATCGCGCGACCGGTCTTGCGGTCGACCAGCACCGAATGCGGCTCGCCGCGCCCGAACAGGTTCGCCTCGCCCCACTGCCGCAGCATCACGATGACCGGGAACAGCCCCTCGCCCTTCTTCGTCAACGCGTACTCCTGATACGCGCTGCCGTCCGACGCTGGCACCACGTCGAACACGCCGGCGTCCACCAGCATCCGGAGCCGGTCCGACAGGATGTTGCTCGCGACGCCGAGGCTCGCGCGGAAATCGCCGAACCGCCGCACGCCGTCGAATGCATCGCGCACGATCAGCAACGCCCAGCGATCGCCGACGATATCGGTTGCCCGCGCCACCGGGCACGGCGAATCCGCAAGACTTTTCTGTCTGGCCATGTTCCTCTCCACTGTCGCGCCGGCCGCCTTCGCGGGCCGCCGGCCATCCGTGCGCGGGCCCGCCGCCCGTGCCTCACAGGTTGCATTTTAAAACTACTTTTCCTACACTCACACTGGTTTCAAATTGCAACTACGTGCGTGAGGAAACCCATGGAATCTTCTTGTCGTTCAGGCACTGTCGCGTCGAACGCGACATCGCGTGCCGCGCGCCCGGCCGACGGCGCGCGCGTGTCGGCGGCGCTGGTCGCGCTACTGGCCGTCTGCTGTGCGGCGAGCGTCGCGAATGTGTACTACGCGCAGCCGCTGCTGGATTCGATCGCACGCGACTTCGGGGTGTCGCAGGCAGCCGTTGGCGGCGTCATCACCGCGACGCAGCTCGGCTGCGCGCTCGCGCTGCTGTTCGTCGTGCCGCTCGGCGACCTGCTGAACCGCAAGCGCCTGATCACCGTTCAGCTTCTGCTGCTGACGGCGGCCTGCATCGGCGTGGCCGCCGCGTCGACGCGGATCGCGCTGCTGGCGGGCATGGTCGCGGTCGGACTGCTCGGCACCGCGATGACGCAAGGGCTGATCGCGTGCTCGGCCGCGCTTGCCGGTGCCGGCGAGCGCGGCCGCGTGGTCGGCGCGGCACAGGGCGGCGTGGTGATCGGCCTGCTCGCTGCGCGTTCGCTCGCGGGTGTGGTTACGGATGTCGCCGGCTGGCGTGCGGTCTATCTGGTGTCGGGCGCGCTCGCGCTCGCGATGCTCGTCGCGCTGTCGCGGCTGCTGCCCGCTGCCAATGCACCGCGCGAACGCATCGGCTACGCGGCGCTGCTGGGTTCGATGGTGACGCTGCTGCGCAACGAGCGCGTGCTGCGCGTGCGCGGTGCGATCGCGCTGCTGATGTTCGCGGCGTTCAGCATCTTCTGGAGCGCGCTCGTGCTGCCGCTGAGCGCGCCGCCGCATGTGATGTCGCATACGCAGATCGGCGCATTCGGGCTCGTCGGCGCATTGGGCGCGGCCGCCGCCGCGCGCGCGGGACGGCTCGCGGATTGCGGGCTCGGCGAGGCGACGACCGGCGCTGCGCTCGCCTTGCTCGCGTTCTCATGGCTGCCGCTGGCGTTCGGCGACAGCTCGATCGCGCTGCTGGTGGTGGGTATCGTGCTGCTCGACGTCGGCGGGCAGGCCGTCCATGTCGTGAACCAGAGCATGATCCTCGGCGCGCGGCCCGATGCACACGCGCGCCTCGTCGGCTGCTACATGCTGTTCTATTCGGTCGGCAGCGGGCTCGGCGCGATTGCGTCGACGATGCTGTATGCGCATGCCGGATGGATCGGCGTCTGCGGGCTCGGCGCGGCGGTCAGCGCGGCCGCGTTCGCCGCATGGATCGGCACGCTCGGGCGTGCGTGATGTGTGTTGCGTGTTGCGTGTTGCGTGATGTGTGTTGCGTGATGTGTGTTGCGTGTTGAGAACGGCGCGTGCATGACGGCGTGCCCGGTGCCGCACGCCGGACGGCAAACAGCCGGCTCGCCCGAAACGGGCGGCCGGCGTGCGAACCGGACGCATACGCGTGCGCCGGCCCGATTGTCTGGACGGTCGGTCGCGCTCGCTTACCCTGCCGCCTGGATCGCCTCTTCATACACGCCGGCAACGCGTCGCGCGATCACCGCGTTGTCGAAATGATCGCGTGCATAGCGCTTGCATGCGGCTTCGTCCGGCAATGCGATCGCCCCCGACAGCGCGCCGCCGAGCCCTTCCGCAATCGCATCCGCGCCCGTCGACGGCAGCACGAGATCGTTGGACAGCCCGGCGACCGCCTCCGGCAGCCCGCCGACCGGCGTAACCAGCACGGGCGTACCGGACGCCAGCGATTCGACCGTGATCAGCCCGAAGCCTTCGAGCGCGACCGTCGGCACGACGCTGACCGTCGCCGCGCGGTACAGCGCCGCGAGATGGTTGTCGGGCACGAAGCCGAGCAGCTTCACGTTGTCCTGCAGCCCGGCCTCGTCGATGCGCTGCTGCAGTTCCTCGCCGATCTTGCCCTTGCCGGCGATCAGCAGCAGCACGTCCGGGTGACGGTGCTTGACGAGACCGATCGCGTCGATCAGGTCCTCCAGCCCCATGCGCCGCACGAGCCGGCGCACGGCCAGCACGATCGGCCGGTCCTGCGGCAACTGCAGCTTGTGCCGGGCCTCGCCCGGCGTGAGCGGCGTGTCGAACTGCGCGGTATCGACGCAGCCGGGAATCACGCGCACGCGCGACGGATCGATCCCGTAGCGGTTCGTCAGGATCTGGCCGAACGCCTGCGACAGCACGATCAGGCGCGACGAGCGCGTATAGACGGCCTGCTCGAGATAGCGCTTCGCGCGCTGCCCGAGCGACGCGGCGCCCTCGACCTGGCTTTCGTCGGCCCACGGCCCCTGGAAGTGCGACACCTGCGGAATCCCGCGCGTGACGTCGAGGCCCGGGAATGTGTACAGCGCGAAGTGCGACGAAATCACGTCCGGCCGCTCGCTGCGGATCTCGTCGCGCAGCGCGCGACGCGCGGCGAGCATGCGGCGCGCGAGCGGCTGCGAGGCGGGACCGAAGCCCTGGATCGCACCGCCCGTGTCGTCAGCGACCTTCGGCGAGCCGGCGACCAGCCCGCGCACCTCGACACCCGCCCCCGGCAGCGCGCCGACGAGCGAGTAGTACATCCGGTCGAGGCCGCCCGCGCGTTCGGGGAACCAGTGCATGCCGATTTGCAACGATTTGATCGGCCGGGAAGATTGGGACATCACGACTGCTCCTGCGTGACTGCATGCTCGACCCGCTCGAAGGCGGACGGCTGCGTGGGTTGGCCGATGCGCCGGTAGAGCGCGACGTACTGGGCGCCCATGTGGGCCCAGCCGAAACGGGTCATCAGTTCGCGGGCCGCGTCGCCCATCGCGCGGCAGGTGTCGCGCGATGCCGCGAGCGAGCCGATCGCCTGCGCGAGCGCGGCCGGATCGTCCGGATCCTCCAGCACGATCCCGCAGTCGCGCGTGATGATTTCCGCGCCGCCGGCGGTGCGCGCGGTGACGACCGGCAGCCCGGCCGCCATCGCTTCCAGCAGCGACAGGCTCATCGCTTCGTAACGCGACGGAAACACGTACGCGTCGACCGAGCGCATCAGCGTCGGCATGTTTTTCACGAGCCCGAGGAAATGCACGCGCGACGCGATGCCGAGCGCGCGCGCCTCGTCCGGATACGGACTGCCGGGCAGATAGCCGGCCACCGCGAGGTGGACGTTCGCCGGCAGCTTGGTCAGCGCCTTCAGCACGGTGCCGAGGTTCTTGCGCGGCGTGCGCAGATCGCCGACGAACAGCAGCAGGAACACGTCGTCCGGCAGCTTGAACGCCGCGCGATCGGCCTGCGCGCCCGCGAATGCGCTGCCGTCGACACCGTTGTAGATCACGCTGATCTTGCGGCTGTCGATGCCGAGCCCGGCGATCTCGTCGGCCACCTTCTGCGACACGCCCGTGATCGCGCGCGAGCGCCGGTAGGCCCAGCGTTCCAGCGCGGTGTTAACGCGCGTATAGACGTACTGGTAGGCCGACCACAGCCCCTTCGTCAGGCCGAACGGGTAATACGGGCTCTTGAACCAGCCGCCGTGCACGAAGTGCGCGGTATTCACGTCGGCGCGAATCCACGAGATGAAGCCGTTCACGTGCAGCACGTCGTACTCGCTGCGATGCGCACGCAGCCACCACGCGCTCTTCAGCGCGAACACCTGCTGCTTGACGAGATTCGACGGCCAGAAACGCCCGACCTTCACCGGCACCCAGCGCACGCGTGGGTCGGCCAGCAGCTCGGGCGCGACATGCGATGCGACCAGCGTGACTTGATAGTTTTCGGCCAGCGTCGCGCGTGCGATTTCGTAATTGACGCGGCCCTGCCCGTCGTTATGACGCACGACATGCGTGACGATCGCGATTCTCAATGGTCGCCTCCCCGTGAACGCGCGGCGGCCAGAAGGCGCTGCGCCTTCTGCCATTGCGCCGCGGATAGTATTGAAAAAATGGCCGTGAACAGCAGCAGGCCGCCGGTGCCGATCAGCGAGTTCGTGAACACGAGCATCGCGAACACCGACAGGCACAGGCTCAGGCACGCGCCGACGAACTTGTCCTTGCGCAACTTGAATGCCGCGCGCAGCGTGCGGGCGAGCAGCATCACGACGCCCGCGAGGTACAGCAGCGTGCCGGGCCAGCCGAGCACGAACGGCACGTTCATCACGCCGCTGTCGAAGCTGCCGTACTTGCCGAGCTCGCCGCTGTCACTCGACAGCTTCGTGGATGCGCCGGTCGCCCCCATCCCTTCGCCGGCGACGTCGGTGAACGCCGTTTGCGCGAAGGTCGCGTAGAACTTGTTGCGGTCGTCATAGCTGCGGTCGTCCTTCAGGTTCGTGATCGACTGAAGACGCTGGCCGAGCCGGTCGGCCACCGGCCCGACGGTCAGGAGCGGCACGCACAGGCCGACCAGCACGACACCGCTGATCAGGATCCGCATCCGCACGCGGTTGCTCGACTGCACGAGCTGGATCGCGAGCGCGATCACCCAGCCGCCCCAGGTCGAACGCACGAGACACAGCGCGAACGAGACGAAGCCGGCGGCACCCGCGAACCAGCGGATCTTCTGCGGCGCCGCGAACACGAACACCAGCGCGCCCATGATCGCGAACGCGAACGGCCCCGACGAGTTCATCGTGCTGAATACCCGAACGCCGTACGGCACCGGCTCGCCCTGCGAACCCATGTCCGAACCGATCATCCACAGCACGTCCCATTGCGGCATCACGAAGTACTGCACAACCCCGTACAAGCCCATCACGAGCATGCCCCACATGAACGTGGACAGCAGTACGTCGCGGTACTCGGGATAGTCGCGCGCGTTGACCATGATGTGAAAGCCGATCAGCACCGGGTACACCCAGTTCGCGAGGTCGTAGGTCGCGGCCATCACGCCGCTCGACACGATCCCGACGAGATACGCGTACGTCAGCCCGAACAGCATCAGCAGCACGGGAATCCCGCGCCGCTGGGCGAGCACGCGGTAATGCCTGAGCAGCCCGAACCCGGCGATCATCGTCACCGCGAGCGGTGCAACCTGGATCAGGCTCGTCGGCGTGAATGCGCCCTTCGACCAGTCGGCGAGACGCCGTACTTCCGGGCTCAGGAACCACACCCACCACATGAAGCCGACGTAGCGCGCCGGGCTCTTGAAATACAGCCAGATGCCGACCGCGATGGCCAGCACCGGAAACGCGAGCGTCAGCACCTTGCCCTGGTGAATGGCGATCAGCGCGGCGGTAAACGTCCACAGCCCGGCCTGCCCGACCCAGTGCTTCGGCTCGGGCAACCAGCTGCGGTTGCGCGACGGTGCGCGTTCGGCGGCAATCGTACTCATCGATCTGCGCTCACCGTGACGACGGGCGTGAATCCGCGAGCGGCATTGCCAGGCCCGCGGCCGCCGGCGTGCGACGCCGGCGCAGCATGTCGCGCGTGATCCGCACGTGCTGCTCGGCGAACGCCTGCGTGGTCAGATCGCGGTCGCGCAGGCACGCGGCGGCAGCCCGCGCGCAGTCGAGCGCCACGCCCGGATCGGCCACGAAACGATCGGCGGCCTGACGCATCGCCTGCGCGTCGAACGCCGGCACATACGCAGCCGTGTCGTGCGGGAAGTAGTCGCTGAGCCCGCCCACGTCGGACACGATCATCGGCTTGCCGACCGCCGCCGCCTCGAGCATCACGGTGATGCCCGAGGCGTGGAAGTTCGGCCGCAGCGGCACGACGATCACGTCGGCCCACGCATACAGCTCGTGCTGCTTCGAGAGCCCCGACGCCGAGCCGATCTTCACGTTCGGCGCATGCCACTCGCGCGGCACGCGGCGCCGGGTCGCGAGCCGCACGTCGTAGCGCTCGTCGCCGCCGAACGCGGCGAGGAACGTGCGCCAGTCGCGGTCGCGGTCGTTGCCGATCGCCGCGATCCGCAGCGGCCGGTTCGGCTGCCATTGGCGCGGCTCGACCAGCGGGAAATCCTGCGTGTTCAGCCCGTAGTACACGAACTCCGCGTCGCGTCCGAGGTAGCGGCGGCACAGCTCGGCGTTGTCGCGGGCGAGCGTCGTGAGTGCATCGGCGCGCGCGAGCAGCTTGCGGTACAGCCAGCGGCGCGGGCCGCCGAAGGTGTTCCACTTGTCGAACAACCACACGCTCTGCGCGAGCAGCAGCGGGCGCTTGCCCTGCGCGCCGGCGAGCTTCAGGATCAGCGCGGCGGCAAGGTGCTCCTGCTCGGTGTGCGTCCAGATCACGTCGGTGCCCAGCAGCGCGGCGCGATTGCGCCAGGCGTGCACGACGTCGAAGCCGAGCGCCGCCTTCAGCGCACGGCGCGCGAGGCTCGCGACACGGCTCTCGCGGCGGTCCTGCGAATAGGTCAGCCGGAATTCGTCGGATTCGGCGTGGTGATAGCCGTACAGGCAGCCGATGTTCTCGCCTTTCCGGTAGGTACGCGGATCGGCGCCGTAAAACAGATGGACGTGAACTTTCGTTGAAGTCATGCGAGCCCTCCGAGGGTAGCCGCGCGTTGTGCGCGCAGCCCGTTCAAGACGTCACCGGCGGCATCGCCGCACGGTGGGGGGCAAGGTTCGCGCGGCGCGCATCGCGTGCGCCACGGCGCACCGCGCGCCAGTGCTCGCGCACGCGCTCGCGCTCGCGCTGCGCGGTACGCAGCGACAGCAGCACATGCGCGAAGCCCGGATAGACGCGCGTGCCGACCAGCGTCCACCACCACCACGCGATCTCGCGCCGCACCAGCGGCAGATGCTCGCGCAGGATCAGGTGCAGGTTGTACGCGCCGTTGCTGATCGCATTCAGCGACGCGGCATCGCGCCGGTCGTCGTCGAAGCGCTCGGCCGGAAAATGATCGACCGCGATCGCCGGGTCGTAGACGAGCTTCCAGCCTTCGCGCTGCACATGCATGCTGAACCCCATGTCGTTGTGCACCTGCGCGCCGGCGCCACGCAGCCGCGTGTCGAAGCGCAGCCGTTCGATCGCGGCGCGGCGGTAGCTCATGTTCGCGCCTTTCAGCATGTCGACTTCGCGCGCGCCGCCGACGCCGAGATGATGGTTGCCGATGATCCTGCCGGACAGCGTGAGCTGGCCGACGAGCTCGCGCGATTCGTCGAGCACGCGGCCTTTCTCGTGCACCCAGTCGCGGCCGCCGACCGCACCGACGCGCGGATCGGCCAGGAACACGGCTTCGACGCGCGCGAGCCAGTCGGCATGCGGTGCCGCGTCGTCGTCGGTGATCGCGACGATGTCGCCGCTCGCCGAATCGAGCCCCGTGTTCAACGCGGCGACCTGCCCCGGTACGTCGACCGGCACGATGCGCAGCGGCAGCGTGCCGCCGACCGCCGGATCGGCGAGGCGCTCGTGGGTGGCATCATCCTCCGGGCGCGCGACGACGATCACCTCGTCGGGCAGCCGCTGCTGGCGCTGCAGCGCCAGCAGGCAGCGCGCGAGGTCGGCGGGCCGCCGGTAGGTCGGAACGAGCACGGAAATCTTCATCGATGGTTCTCCAGTCGGCCGGGCGGGCGCGGCTCGCGCCCGCCCGGTTTCGTGCAATGCGGTCAAGCGCTCAGGTATTCGTGAACGGCCGCATAGCCGCGGCCGTAGCCGCGCGCCTTGGGCGGCACGCCATTGAAGATCCCGCCTTCCAGATCGACGCCCGCGGTGCGCAGGCGCTTGATCGCGTCGGCGATCTCGGCTTCGGTATGCATGCCCGAGCGCAGCACCATGAAGGTCGCGCCGGCCATGCGCCCGACGATGGTCGCGTCGGTCACCGCCAGCACCGGCGGCGAATCGATCAGCACGACGTCGTAGCGCTTGCCGAGCCCTTCGAGGTATTGCGGCAGGCGCGTCGACATCAGCAGCTCCGAGGGGTTCGGCGGGCGCGTGCCGGCCGAGATGAACGACAGGCCCTGCACCGGCGTCTCGCGGATCGCGTCCTCGAGCGGCGACTGGTCGCTCAGCAGCTCGGACAGGCCGGGCTGCGCGGTGAGGCCGAAGTAGCGGTCGAGCATCCCGCGGCGCATGTCGGCGTCGATCAGCAGCACGCGCTTGCCGGAATGGGCGAGCAGCACCGCGAGGTTGACCGTCAGGAAGCTCTTGCCGATGCCCGGGGTCGGGCCGGTCAGCACGATCACGCGGTTCTTCGCGTCCATCATCGCGAACTGCATCGCGGTGCGCAGGCTGCGCATGCTTTCGACGCTCAGGTCCTTCGGGCGCAGGCTCGCAAGGATCGGCCGCGCGCGGCCGCCGCCCTTCTCGGCCACGGCGTCGAGCTTCACCTGCTCGGCGCTTTGCGGCACCAGCCCGTACAGCGGCAGGTTGAACGTGCGCTCGACGCGATCCGGATCCTCGATGCCCTGGAACAGGTTGCGGCGCAGGAACACGACGCCGGTGCCGAGGATCATGCCGAGGAACACCGCGGCCGACAGGATCAGCACCTTCTTCGGCTTGACCGGGTCGCCCGGGCGCAGCGCCGAATCGACCAGGTGGATGTTGCCGCCCGTGCCGGCCTTCTGCACCGACAGTTCCTGCACGCGGTTCAGCAGCAGCACGTAGATGTCTTCGGCAACCTTCGCGTCACGCTGGAGCTGCACGGCCTTCACTTCGGTCGCCGGCAGGCTGCGGAAGCGGTTGCTGAACTTGTCCTTCTCGCCCTGCAGTTCCGCGAGCTGCTGCTTCGCGGCGATCACCATCGGGTGCGAATCGGTGAAGCGCTGCGCGAGCGACGCGAGCTGCAGGCGCTGCGCGGCGATCTGCTGTTCGTACTGCACGCTGCCCTCGAGGTAGACCTTCGCCTCGTCGCTCGCGTTGATCGAGCCGGACGTGCGCTGATACTGCGTCAGCGCCGCTTCCGCGCGTTCGAGGTCGGCCTTCAGGCGCGGCTCCTCGCCCTTCAGGAAGTCGAGCATCTTGGTCGCTTCGGCCTGCTTCGCGATCACGTGCTGGTTCAGGTACGACTGTGCGAGCGCGTTCGCGATCGCGGCAGTCTGGTCCGGGTCCTTGCCTTCGAGCGAGATCTGGACGACGCCCGTCTGCTTGCCCTGCTCCGTCACCTGAATGCCCGCCTGGAAACCGGCGATCGCATCGAGATCGTTGTAGCGGACCACCGTAAACTGCGTGCCCGGACGCGCGACGAGCTTCTTCACGAGCATCGTCACGCCGCCGCTCTGCTCCGCTTCGCCGACGTGGCCCGACAGCAGGCGGCTGCCGTTCTGGTCGACGAGCGTGTAGGTGTCGTTCGGGCCGGCCGTCAGCGTCATCTTCTTGCCCTCGAGCGCGGGCACGACGTTGACCGTGTCGATGTCGGCGATTTCACCGCCCCATGCGTACGACTTCAGGCCGAGCCAGGCGCGCGACGGCTCGCCGGGCGTCGCGACGCGCGCGGCCAGGCTGCCGAGCAGCGGCATCGTCTTCGGCACGACCGAGAAGTTCAGCTTGAACTGCTCGACGACCGGCGCGACGACACCGCGGCTCTTGATGATCTCGATTTCCGCATCGGTCGGCGCCTGCTGCGGACCGCTGTTGATCATCGCGCCCGTCTGCGTCTGCGTGAGCGCCTGCGACGTGTTGTCGTTGCCCTCGACCCGCACGTGCACGTCGGCCTGGTAGACCGGCTTCGCGATGAAGCAGTAGAGACCGGCGAGTGCGATGACGGTCACCGCAATGCCGAGCAACAGCCAGATGTCGTCCATGATCACCTGGAGCAGCTGGCCGAGGACGACGTCCTCTTCCTCGGTTTTCGCGGTCAGATCCGCGTAGGAGTGTTTCGCTTGCGTGTTCACCATTCGTTCCCGCTTGAGTGGTGCCGGGGCGGACGCGCCGCCCCGGCGGGCTATCAGCGCGTGATTTGACGCATGAAGAAGATCGTCTGGATCGTCGGCAACACCTGCTGCAGCACACGGTTGAACTGCACCGAGCTGGCCGTGCTGACGTAGACGACGTCGAGCGGCTGAAGCGGGAAGCGGCTCGACAGCATCAGCGCATCCGGCTGCGTCATGTCGAGACGGAACACTTCCGGCTTCGTCGGGTTGTCATGCATCCCGCGCATCACGTAGATCTTGCGCGGGTTCGCATCGGTGTCGAGGATGCCGCCGCCGGACGTCAGCGCATCGGCGAGGGTCAGCTTGCCCTTGAGCATCGGCACGGTGACCGGCGTCTTGACCTCGCCCATGATGAACACGCGGCTGTCGCTGCGGTCCGGCACGTTGATGATGTCGCCCGGCTGCAGCATCACGTTCTGCTTCACTTCGCCGCGATCGAGCACGCCGTTCGCGTCGAGCGTGTAGAGCTTGCCTTCGCGCGTCAGGCGCACGCGCTGCAGGTCGGCCTCGTTGGTCGAGCCGCCCGAGCGCGAGATCGCGTCGACGAGCGTCAGCGGCACGTCGCTCACCGCGAGCGGGCCCGGCTGCTTCACCTCGCCCGTCACCTGCACCTTCTGGCTGCGGAATGACAGCACGCGCACGTCGAGCTGCGGATTCTTCACGTAGCGCGACAGGGTGGACGCCATCTGTTCACGGATCTGTGCAACCGTCTTGCCCGCCACACGGATGCGGCCGACGAACGGGAAGAAGATCGTGCCGTCGGCGGCCACGGTCTGGCCGTACGGATCGGCCTGGCCCGGCAGCGCGGTCGTATACGGCTGCTGCAGCGCGCCGGCGACCGACTGCGTCGTATTGCCGCCGCTCGAGAACGACTGGCCCTGCGGCGTCGTCAGCTCGGGGTGGTCCCACACCGTGACACCGAGGATGTCCTGCGGGCCGACGCGGTACACGTACTGCGACGGATCGGCGTAGCGGCCAGGCGGCAGCGGGTGCTCGACCTGCTGCTTCTGCAGCTGATCCATCACAAGCTTGGCGTCGATGTAATGAACCGGATAGGTTTCGGGCTGACCTTGCCGGCCTTCGTCCTTCAGGTTCGACGAGTCGAGATAGTTGCCGGGCGCGGTCGCGCAGGCCGACAGGAATGTCGTCAACGCGACGGCGAGCGCCAGCGGGCGCATGGGACGTTTCAGCATAGTTTTTGCAGCCATCCTTGAACCAGACGTTCGATCAGTGAGTAGCTCTCGCGATAGTCGGCCACGGGGCCGCCATGCGGATCAGCGATCTCGGCGTCCTCCCACTTGCCCAGCAGGTGGACCTTGCCGCGCGCGAACGGATCGACCGTTTCGACGGCCTTGATCTGTTCGCGCTCGCTGACGAGAATCAGGTCGGCGTCGCGCACGATCCGGCGCGACAGCCGCCGCGAGCGGTGGGGCGTCGCATCGACGCCGCGCTCGGCGAGCAGTTGCCGCATCACCGGATCGATGCCGTCGCCGTCGTTCGCACGAACGCCGGCGGAGTGGAACGTCACGCGCGGGCCGCCGCGCGACGCCGCGTGCGACTTGAACAGCATTTCCGCCGCCGGGCTGCGGCAGACGTTCGCGTGACAGACGATCAGGATGTTCCGGAACATGGCTTCTCGAATCGGGTTACGGGTAACGGTGACGCGCGGATTACGCGTTCGCGCGCACGGCGCCCGGCACGCGGGCGGCGACGGCCTGGCGCGAGCCAGGGCGACCGATCGGGTGGTATTCGATGCCCTGCTCGCTCATCGTCTCCGGCTCGTACAGGTTGCGGCCGTCGAAGATCACCGGCGACTTCCACTGCCGGCCGAGCGCGACGAAATCGGGGCTCTTGAATGCCTTCCATTCGGTGACGATCACCAGCGCGTCGGCATCGCGCGCGGCCTGCGCCTCGTCGTCGACGAAGCTGAGGCGCTCGAGCCAGCTCGGTTGATTCGCGAGATCGAGCGCGAGCACGCGGCGCGCTTCCTGCTGCGCGACCGGGTCGTACGCCGCGATGCGCGCGCCGCGCGACAGCAGTTCGGCGATCAGCTCGCGGCTCGGCGCTTCGCGCATGTCGTCGGTGTTCGGCTTGAACGCGAGACCCCAGATGCCGAACGTGCGGCCCGTCAGGTCCTCGCCGAAGCGCGCGATGATCTTGTCGGCCAGCACGCGCTTCTGGTTCGCGTTGACCGCCGACACGGCCTGCAGGATCTGCAGCGCCTGGCCGTGCTCGTCGGCGGTGCGGATCAGCGCCTCGACGTCCTTCGGGAAGCACGAGCCGCCGTAGCCGCAGCCGGCATACAGGAAGTGATAGCCGATGCGCGGATCGGAACCGATCCCGCGGCGCACGGCCTCGATATCCGCGCCGAAGCGGTCGGCCAGGTTCGCGAGCTCGTTCATGAACGAGATGCGCGTCGCGAGCATCGCGTTCGCCGCATACTTCGTGAATTCGGCCGAGCGCACGTCCATGTACAGCGTGCGTTCGTGATTGCGGTTGAACGGCGCGTAGAGCTTCTTCATCAGTTCGCGCGCGCGCTCGCCGGGGACGTCGTCGTCGCAGCCGATCACGATGCGGTCCGGCCGCGTGAAATCGTCGACCGCCGCGCCTTCCTTCAGGAATTCCGGATTCGACACGACCGAGAACATCTGGTCGGCACCGCGCTTCGCGAGTTCCTCGGCCACGGCCGCGCGCACGCGCTCGGCCGTGCCGACCGGCACCGTCGACTTGTCGACGATCACCTTGAAGCCCTTCATGTAGCGGCCGATGTTGCGGGCCGCCGCGAGCACGTATTGCAGGTCGGCGGAGCCGTCCTCGTCGGGCGGCGTGCCGACCGCGATGAACTGCACGTCGCCGTGCGCGACCGCGGCCTCGATGTCGGTCGAGAAGCGCAGACGGCCCGCCGCGCGGTTGCGCGCGATCACTTCCTTGAGGCCCGGCTCGTGGATCGGCACGCCGCCGTTGTTCAGGACGTCGATCTTTGCCTGGTCGACGTCGAGACAGAACACGTCGTGCCCGATGTCGGCGAGACAAGCGCCGGTGACAAGACCTACGTAACCGCTGCCGATGATAGTCAGATTCATGATGTGTCGGACCTCTTGACTAGTGATTCGAAATTCGTAAAAACCGGAGTGACTGCGCGGCGCGGTGTCTCAAGAAAACAGCGGGCCACCCCACGTTCCCCGCCCCGCATGAAGTCCCCTTGGGGGATGCCCCGTCGGGGGCCTGGCGCACCGCGACAGGCTAGTAAGCGTTGCTGCCGGTGAAGCCTTTCCAGAGTGTCAGCACGACGATCTTGATGTCGAGCCAGAACGACCAGTTCTGCATGTAGTACAGATCGAGCTTCACGCGTCCCATCATCTTCTCGATCTGGTCGGTCTCGCCGCGAAAGCCGTTGATCTGCGCCCACCCGGTGATGCCCGGCTTGATCCGGTAGCGGAACATGTAGCCCTTCACCAGATCCTTGTAGATGTCGTCGTGCGCGAGCGCATGAGGCCGCGGGCCGACGACCGACATCTCGCCCTTCAGCACGTTGATGAACTGCGGCAGTTCATCGAGGCTCGAGCGGCGCAGAAAGCGGCCGACCGGCGTCACGCGCGTGTCGTTCCTGGTCGCCTGCGTGACGTGCCCGGCCGCTTCCTGATGCACCTTCATCGAGCGAAACTTGTAGATCTCGAACTCGTGCCCGTCGATGCCCTTGCGCTTCTGGCGGAAGAACACCGGCCCGCGCGACGTGAACTTGATCAGGCATGCGATCAGCAGCATCAGCGGCGCAAGCATCGTGAGCGCAGCGAGCGCGAACAGCCGGTCGAACACGAACTTCGGCAGGATCCGCACATCGGTGATCGGCGACGCTGCGAGGTTGATCGCCGGCACGCCGAGCAGCTCGACCACTTCCTGGTTGAAGAACGACAGCGTGCGCACGTCCGGAATGAAGCGGATATTCACGAAGTCGTGGCGGAACACCGTCACGATCTGGTGAATCCGGCGCTCTTCCGTGATCGGCAGCGTGAGCCACAGCTCGCTGATTGCCCGGCTGCGCACCAGCCACACCAGCGATTCGAACTGGCGCTCGATGCGCACGTCGTCGAGCGCGACTTCGCCCGGCACGTCGCTTTCGTCGTACACGCATGCCGGCTTGAAGCCCGCTTCCGGGCGCGCCCGCATCTGCGCGATCAGCCGCCGCGCCGCCGGCGTGCCGCCGACGATCGCCACTGCCTTCAGGTTGTAGCCGCCACGGCGCAGTTGTCGCAGCACGACGTGCACGCAGGCCTTCGAGCCGACGAGCAGCACCATCGTCACGAGCGCCCAGTAACCCAGCCACAGCCGCGACAGGTCGCCCGACTGGTGAAAGCTGAAGCTCATCAGGATGCCCGCGAGCTCGACCACGAGCCACGCGAACGCGACGCGGCCCACCAGCCCGACGAGACGCTTGCCGCGCCACGACTGGTAAATGCCGATGGCCGGAAAGAACACGACGACGAGCAGGCAGTCGAACAACACCGTCGTGCGCTGCAGGTCGTTGAGCCAGATGCTGCCGCCGTGCAGCGCGGCGGCGATCAGCGCCCCCATCACGACCATCGCGATATCGATGACTCTCGCCAGCACGCTCAACATGTCTGCTTCCTCTTTGAACAGGCGTTTGCCGAACAGCTCCTTGTGCAGCCCGTGCCGCACATTCGATTCAAACGTTGCATGACGCTATTGAAGCGGTAAGAAAATCCGCCCTCAAGTGCACAAGTATTTCGAAAAATAATCGGAAATTCTTGCCGCGATATTCCCGAATTAAATCGGCACGTTTTCCCGAATCGACCGTGAATCGGGAAGTTTTCGGAAACTTTACGGATTCCGCCAGCCCTTTACGGGATGGGGCTCCATGGCGATTCGCCGAATTATTTTTTATTTTTTTATTTGCATCCTCCGCTATCGCGGAAAATTTTCCCGGATACGGATTCAACAAACGTGCCCAACAAATATCGGCCAATGAGCCCGGTTTTATTGTCGATTTACTTCATGCTACAAACAGGCACTGACTTCAATCGAGGAGAGTGTCATCATGAATGCTCCGGCCGTGGTAGCCGATACCCGCCCTTCTTCTTCCGCCGCAACCGACGCCGGCACGCGCGTCGCAGTGCAGCCGGTGATCCTTGCCGGCGGTTCGGGCACACGTCTGTGGCCGATGTCGCGCGAACACTATCCGAAGCAGCTGATCGGCCTGCTCGGCGATCTTTCGCTGCTGCAATCCACCGCGCTGCGGCTCGACGGTCTTGCGACCGGCCATCCGCTGAACGACGACGTGCTGATCGTGTGCGGTGAGGATCACCGCTTCACGACCGCGGAACAATTGCGCCTGACGGGCAAGCGTGCATCGATCATGCTCGAGCCGCTCGGCCGCGACACCGCGCCCGCGCTGACGCTGGCCGCGCTGCGGATCGTCGCCGGCGGCGGCGATGCCGTGATGACCGTGATGCCGGCCGACCACGCGGTAGCCGACCTGCCGCGCTTTCACGCGGCCGTCGCGGCCGGCGTGCAGTGCGCGGCCCAGGGCAAGATCGCGACGATGGGCATCGTGCCGGGCCGCGCCGAAACGGGCTACGGCTACATCCGCGTCGGCGCGCCGCTCGGCGATGCCGCGACCGGCAACCTCGACGTGCGCCGCCTCGACCGCTTCGTCGAGAAGCCGCATCTCGAACTCGCGCAGCAGTACGTCGCATCCGGCGAATACTGGTGGAACAGCGGCATCTTCATCGTGCGCGCATCGGTGTGGCTGAACGCGATCCGCCAGCTCGAACCCGAGATCTACACCGCCTGCGCGCAGGCTGTCGCACAGGGCAAGGAAGACGGCGACTTCTTCCGCGTCGATCGCGACGCATTCGCCGCGTCGCCGTCGAACTCGATCGACTACGCGGTGATGGAACCGCTCGCGAGCCTGCCGCAGCTGTGCGAAAGCGTCGTCGTGCCGCTCGACGCCGGCTGGTCGGACGTCGGCTCGTGGGACGCGATCTGGCAGATCCTGCCGAAGGACGATGCCGAGAACGTCGGCCGCGGCCACGTGCTGTTCGAAAACGCCGAATCGACTTTCGCGCATTCGGAAAGCCGGCTCGTCGCGTGCGTCGGCACGCAGAATCTCGTCGTGGTCGAAACGCCTGACGCCGTGCTCGTCGCCGACAAATCCCGCGTGCAGGACGTGAAGAAAATCGTCGGCCGCATCAAGGCCCAGCGCGGCGCGGAAGCGACCGATCACCGCAAGGTCCATCGTCCGTGGGGCCATTACGACTCGGTCGACATGGGTGAGCGCTTCCAGGTGAAACGCATCGTCGTGAAGCCAGGTGCGCGACTGTCGCTGCAGATGCATCATCACCGCGCCGAACACTGGATCGTCGTGCGCGGCACCGCGCGCATCACGCGCGGCGAGGAAACCTTCCTGCTGTCCGAAAACGAATCGACGTACATCCCGCTCGGCGTATCGCACCGTCTCGAGAACCCGGGCAAGATGCCGCTCGAGCTGATCGAAGTGCAGTCGGGCGCGTATCTCGGCGAGGACGACATCGTCCGCTTCGACGATACCTACGGACGCGAATGACGCAATGCCTGCCGGGCGCGCCGTCTCGACGGTGCGCCCGGCATCACGGGCATGCGGAGGCAAAAAAATAACGCGCGGGCGCCGTGACACACGACGGCCCGCGCGTTTTCGTTGGGACGACGATCAACCTACGCGGTACGCGTACTCGCGACGATCCGACTGAACCGGGTCGTTGCGGCTCTCGGTCAGCACGCCCGCGCGACGCTCCGCGATGAAACGCTTGATGTCCGACTCCGCACGCGCCAGCGCGGACAAGCCGGCCAGCACCTCGCTTTGCGGCGCACGCACCGGCTCGTCGCTCGCGCCATGGCGATCGATCCACTGACGTGCCCAGTCGAGCGCGTACTGCTCCGCTTCTTCCGCGTCGGTGAAGCGCGGGCCGATCAGGCCCGAGCGCTCGACGCGCCGGTCGTCCTGCATGATCTCGGCCCACGCGCGAAACATCAGGTTCTGCACCGGCTGCGCGCTGCCGTAGACCGTATAGCCGCGATATTCGTCGACTTGCGGTTCGGCCGATCCGAAGCTCGCGGCAGACGGACGCCCATGGCGCAGCCCCGCTGGCTGCGCGCCGGGCACGGCGAACGACGCACCGGACGATTCGTCCGTGTCGACGCTCGACATCGGCGCCAGCGCCGCGCCCTCGCCCTGCCAAACGTTTGCCTGGGCGACCGGCAATTGCCACGATTCGGGGTTCTGCCAGAACACGCCGCGCAGACGGTCATTGTCGGGCACGGGCTCGGCACGGCACACCGGCGCCACCGGCACGGGCGGCGGCGGAACGTACGCGAACGTGCGCCCGCTGAACTGGGTCAGCACGTCGATCATCTGCAGCAGCGTGCCGTTCGCCAGCCACTCTTCGTAGCGACGACGGCACGTCGGCCCGGACGGATAGCGTCCGGGCAGTTTGGACCACGCTTCACCGGTCGTCAGGATCCAGAGAACCGCATTGGCAACAACGCGCGGTTCGGCTCGCGGACGGCCTCGACGGTTCAGCCGGATCGGTTCATCGGCGATCAGCGTTGAAAGACGAAACCACTCTTCATCGTTAAGCTCATCGAAGAACATAGTAGATCTCTCCACACAGCCAGGCCGGGGCTGCGATTGTCGGCGCCGCCGTCACGCATCGCGTCACGGGGCGGCCCGGTTGCACATTATGGTTATCCGCTTGTTGTGCATGCCGATGCAGCACCGCACTTTCACGGTGCCGCCATTCCCGGCAATGGCGCACAAATCACGGTCTCACTCCAATGTGGGAATTTTTGTGCACGAAGCATACCATCCTCAGGGTTTATCTCAATATGACAATGACTTAATGTTACGCACTGAAACATCCTGCCATGGATGCGCAATCTATTTACGCTTGAATTTTTTTACGCGATCGTTATGCCCAGCGCCGGGAAGCCCCGTCTGGCGGGGCTTCCCGGAGTGCACCCGTACCCGACTGAAGGGCTTCTGAAGGCGTTCCGACCCTGCCCGGTAACAATCCCGAGAATGGTTGCCTAAAATCGGTAAATCAGGGGAAATTTGGTAACAAGATATTCACGGATCGGTAAATCATTCAAATTCGGCACAACCGGATTATCTCCATGCACAATCTTTTTATTGTTTCTCTGCGGGTGATGAAAGCAAACTGACGTGCAGTGCACATTGTTTCCCGGCATGCAAGCGCTGATGGGTTTGTTACATCCTCGCGGTGCGCGGCCGGCACGGCACGCCCGCGCCGCCCGGACGGCCTGGTTTCGGGTCGGACCCGCAGCCCACGCGTGCCGCGTGCACCCGGCGTGCGATGCGAACCGCGGAATGGGCGACGTGCGGCCCGCCTCAGCGCAGATCGCCGGCCAGCGACGCGGCTACGTCCGCCGCCACGCGCTGCGGCGGCAGCGCATAGGCCGGATGGTCGCAGCCGATCGACAGCGCCGCGCCATCCTTGAGCGCCGCGCGCATCGGCCCGCTCAATTCGAAGCGCACGAAGTGCACGGCCGAGGTCTTCTCCGCGTTGTCGCGGTCGAGATCCTCGTCGGCGATCGCATAGACGTCCGGATGCCCGTCGACCCGCAGGTACACGCGATCCTCCACGCCGATCAATCGCGCGAGCGCCGCACGCCGTTCGGCCTCGTGCTCGTACTCGATCTGCAGCGTCGCCTTCAGGTTGGTGCCGTCGGGCACGAGTGGCAGATAGGCCTCCAGCTCGCCCTCGATGCCCGCCTCGTCGAAGATCTTCTCGATGTGGAGCATCTCCTGGATCTGGTAGCGGATCGTGGTCTCGTCCTCGAACAGGAAGCGCAGATGGTTGCCGAGCGCCACCGCGCGGCGGCGCTTGTACGCGACGAGCCGTGTATGTTCGGTCGTGCGGATCTTGGCGTACGCTTCGAGGGTCAGCAGCGAGTCGCGGGTCAGCGTCATGGGATGTCCTCGGATGTCGTCGATGTCTTCGGGGCGCGGCCGGTTCAGATGCCGTACGCGCGGCGCAGCAGCGTCAGCGGATGCGCAAGCGGCGCGGCGGGCAACCCCTTCTCGTCGATGCCCTGCGCGATGTGATGGCCGGCGAGCGCGCAATCCGACGACACGAAATCCGGCTTCGGCTCCGCCATCGCCTTGAACACGGGTGCGCCGATCCGCATCGCGTCCGCATGGAACCCCTTCTTCACGCCGAACGTGCCCGCGTGCCCCGAACAGCGCTCGACGACCTTCACGCGCGTATCGGGCACGAGCGACAGCGCGTCGGCCGTCTTGCGGCCGATGTTCTGCACGCGCGCGTGGCACGGCACGTGATACGACACCGTGCCGAGGCCGTTCTTGAAATCGGTCTTCAACAAGCCGTCGCGATGCCGCGCGATCACGTATTCGAACGGATCCCAGAAGGCATCGGCCACTGCGCGCACGGCGGCGTCGCCGGGGAACATCAGCGGCAGCTCGCTCTTGTACATCAGCACGCAGCTCGGGATCGCGCCGATCAGCGCATAGCCTTCGCGCGCATAGCGCTCCAGCACCGGCATGTTGACGGCCTTCTTCGCGGCGACGCCCGCGAGGTTGCCCTGCTCGAGCAGCGGCATCCCGCAGCACGCTTCGCGCGTGACGAGCTCGTACGGGATCTCGTTGTGCGCGAGGATCGCGAGCAGGTCGTGGCCGATGCCCGGCTCGTTGAAATTCACGTAGCAGGTCGCATAGATCGCGACCTTGCCGGGCGTGCGTTCGCCGTCGCGTACCGGCGGGCCGTCCGAGCGCTTCGCCGCGCGCCTGAACTTGCGCGGCGCGAACTCCGGCAGCCATGCGGTGCGATCGACACCCAGTACCGCTTCGAGCGCGTGACGCGCGGGCGGCGTGCGATTCACCGCGTTCACCGTCTGCGTGACGATCGGGATGCCCGCGAAATGGCCGAGCGCATCGGTATTCGACAGCACCTTGTCGCTCAGCGGCGCTTCGCCGCGCTGGTAGCGCGCGGCCTTCGCGCGCAGCATCAGGTGCGGGAAGTCGACGTTCCAGGCATGCGGCGGCACGTACGGACACTTCGTCATGTAGCAGAGGTCGCACAGATAGCACTGGTCGACGACCTTGCCGAACGCATCCTTCGGCACTTCCTCGATGTCGCCCATCGGCGTGTCGTCGACGAGATCGAACAGCGCGGGAAACGCGCCGCACAGCGACACGCAGCGCCGGCACCCGGCGCAGATGTCGAACACGCGCGTCATTTCCGCGTCGATCGCCGCCTGGTCGTAGAACGTATCGGACTGCCAGTCGAGCGGATGCCGGGTCGGGGCTTCGAGACTGCCTTCCTTGTGGGGCATGGGGCGCTCCAGCGTGGCGCGCATGCGCGCGGGCACGCCGCCCGCGCGATGCGGGCAGCGATCAGCGAACGGCCTGCCGCGCGAAACGCCCGGCCGGGCCGTGCGGCCTTGACGGGGCCGCGTCAGTCGACCAGTGCGTCCAGCGCCTTCGTATAGCGGTTCGCGTGGCTGCGCTCGGCCTTCGCGAGCGTCTCGAACCAGTTCGCGATTTCGTCGAAGCCTTCGTCGCGCGCCGTCTTCGCCATGCCCGGATACATGTCGGTGTATTCGTGCGTTTCGCCGGCAATCGCCGATTCGAGGTTCAGCCGGGACGACCCGAACGGCAAGCCCGTCGCCGGATCGCCGACGGCTTCGAGGTATTCGAGGTGGCCGTGCGCATGGCCCGTTTCGCCTTCGGCAGTCGAGCGGAACAGCGCGGCGACGTCGTTCTGGCCTTCGACGTCGGCCTTCGAAGCGAAATACAGATAGCGCCGGTTCGCTTGCGATTCGCCCGCGAATGCGAACTTCAGATTCTCTTCGGTCTTGCTGCCCTTGAGTTGAGCCATTTGCGCCTCCGTTCGAGTCGGCGCGGCCGCGTGTGAAGCCGGGCCGAGGATATATGTGGGGAACGATGCGTTTGCCGGACGCGCACGCATCGTGCTCTTTAATCTAGGCGCTGGCGTTCGCATCCCCCAATAGGCTTTTTCAATCCGCGCGATAGCGGCGGGCGGGAATGGGTTCGCGGGTTCGCGGGCTGGACGAACGGTGAACGGTGGCATGGCTGCGTTGCGCGGAACGTTCAGCGCTCACCGTTCGGCGCCACGCGCGGCTGGCTCACACCGCACGCCCGCGCCCGGCGTCACGCATCCGTCGCCCGCTTGAGCAGCAATTCCCTTTCGCGTTCGTTACGGGTCAATTCCGCCGCGCGCCGGAATTCGGCCTTCGCCTCGTCGGCACGGCCGAGCTTCGCGAGCAGGTCGCCGCGCACGCTCGGCAGCCAGTGATAGCGCGCCAGCGCGGGATCATCGCGCAGCTCATCGACGAGCTCGAGCGCGGCGGCCGGCCCGAACGCCATGCCCACCGCCACCGCGCGGTTCAGTTCGACGACCGGCGACGGCGCGACTTCGGCGAGCGCGTCATACAGCGCGACGATCTGCGCCCAGTCGGTGTCCGACGCGTGCCGCGCACGCGCATGGCAGGCCGCCAGCGCGGCCTGCAGCGCATACGGCCCGCGCACGCCGCCGAGCTGCGTCGCCCGCTCGAGCGCCGCAAGGCCGCGCCGGATCAGCAGCGGATCCCAGCGGCTGCGGTCCTGGTCGAGCAGCAGCACGGGGCGCCCCTGCGCATCGGTACGCGCATGCATGCGCGACGCCTGCAACTCCATCAACGCGACGAGCCCGAGCACTTCGCTTTCGTCCGGCGCGAGCCCGGCCAGCACACGGCCGAGGCGCAGCGCCTCGTCGCACAGCGCCGGGCGCGTCCAGTCGTCGCCCGCGGTCGCCGCATGGCCTTCGTTGAAGATCAGGTAGACCACTTCGAGCACCGACGCGAGCCGCGCGGGCCGCGCATCGATGGCCGGCACCTCGAACGGCACGCGCGCCGCCGTGAGCGTGCGCTTCGCGCGCACGATGCGCTGCGCGATGGTCGGCTCCGGCGCGAGGAACGCCCGCGCGATCTCGCCCGTGGTCAGCCCGCCGAGCAGCCGCAGGGTCAGCGCGACGCGCGCATCGGTCGACAGCACCGGATGGCACGACGTGAAGATCAGCCGCAGCAGGTCGTCGCCGATGTCGTCGTCGCGTGCCTCGGCGAGCGCATCCACGATGTCGGGGACGACATGCGCTTCGAGCGCGTCCATTTCATGACCGAGCTGGTCGCGCTTGGCCGCATGCAGCGACTCCTGCCGGACCCGGTCGAGCGCGCGACGCTTCACGGCCGTCATCAGCCACGCGGCCGGGTTGTCCGGCACGCCGTCGACGGGCCAGTGCTCGAGCGCGGCGACGAGCGTGTCCTGCGCAAGCTCCTCGGCCACGCCGACGTCGCGCACCACGCGCGCGGCGCGCGCGATGATCTTCGGTGCCTCGATGCGCCAGACGGCCTCGATCGCACGATGAGTCGCCTCGCGCGTCACGACGCCGGCCCCTGCGTGGCGGCTTGCTGCTCCACGCAGATCAGCCCCCATTCGTGGCCGTCCGGGTCGGCAAAATCATGGCTGTACATGCCCGGATACGCCTGTGGCTGACGCGGCACGGTGCCGCCGGCCGCGCGCGCTTTCGCGACGACCGCGTCGACCTCGGCACGGCTGTCGCACGACAGGCACGGCAGCACCTGCACGTGCGTCGCCGGTTCGACCACGGTCTTGCCGGTGAAGGTCTGGAAGAACGGCCGTACGAGCAGCATCGCGAAAATGGCGTCGCTGATCCGGATGCAGGCGCCCTGCCCCGTCGTGTAGGCCGGCACGACCTCGTAGCCGAGCCCGACGTAGAACGCCGTCGCGCGCGGCAGGTCGGCCACGGGCAGGTTGACGAAGATCATCTGGTGCATGAGGTCGCTCCCGGTGACGACGGGCTCAGCCGGCGTGGCCGCGCCCGACGTTGAGTTCGCGGAACCGCTCGACCGCGTCGCTGGGCGTCAGGTCGTCCAGCTCGAACAGCGGACGCACCTCGATCTCGCAGTCCATCTCCGCGCCGAACGGTGCGGGGAACCGCCGCGTCCATTCGAGTGCCTCGTCGCGCGAGCGCACCTGGATCAGCGTGTAGCCGGCAATCAGTTCCTTGGTTTCCGCGAACGGGCCATCGACCACCGTGCCCTTGCCGCCCGTGTACCGCACGCGCCAGCCGCGCGCGCTCGGCCGCAGGCCGTTCGCGTCGAGCAGCACGCCGGCCTTGGCCAGTTCCTCGTGATAGACCGTCATCGCCTCGACCAGCCGGTTGTCCGGCAATGCATCGGATTCGCTGACGGCGTTCGCACGGATCATGATCATGAATCGCATTGCTCACTCCTTGTCGTCGGTGGAAAGGGGCATCCGTTCATCGGCGCCTTATCCGGACGACGGGCGGCAGACTGCCGGATCGACGCGCGGCGCGAAGAACCCGGGTAAATACCTAAAAGCCGCATTCACAGGAAGCACGGGCCGAGCGCGCGCACCTCGACCGTGCACCATTGCGCGGCCGGGCACTGGCGCGCGATCTCGATCGCTTCGTCGCGCGTGTCGACGTCGACGATGAAGAAGCCGCCGACCATCTCCTTCGCCTCGGCGAACGGGCCGTCGACGAGGCGCGTCTCGCCGTCGCGCACCTGCACGCGCGTCGCGCGTTCGGAGCGCTCCAGCGACTCGACGCCGCGCAGCACGCCGCGCGCTTTCAGCGTCTCGGCGAAATCGACCATCCGCGCGTAAAGCGCCTGCCCGTCTTCGAGCGTGCGTTCGGCGCGCTGGCCGGTCGGTTCGACAATCAACAGCATGTAGGACATGGAACTCTCCGGTGAGGGCCGTGCGCGACAGCGTCGCAAGCGTCGGCCGGAATGATGCGTCAGGTGCGCAGCGTAACAGCCCCGGCCGGTCGTGCCGTCATCGTTGGCCATCCGGCACTGGCCGAACGGCCATTTCGATCGCAGCGCGCGATTTTGCCGTCAAGATGCTTTCCCGAACCTTCGGATTTTCTTCCTGTGGACCGTTCCATGTCACGCCTGCTGCCGCACCTGGCCTTCGCCGCATCGCTTGCCTTTCCCGTCACGCCTGTCGCCGCCGCACTGCCGGTCAGTGTGCACTGCGGCGGCGCAACCCTGCCGATCGCCGACATCCGGCACCCGGGCGGCACGTCACCGCTGGCCGGGCAGACCACGTCGATCGAAGCGGTCGTCACCGCGGCATTCGGCGGCCCCGACGGCTTCGGCGGCTTCTTCGTCCAGCAGGCGGACGCGCAGCGGCGGCAGCGGCCGGGCGTCCCGGAAGGCCTGTTCGTCTACGCGCCGCGCGCACACGCGAGCGCCGGTGATCTCGTGCACATCACGGGCAGGATCGAGCAGAAGTACGGCCGGACGCAGCTCGCGCTGTCGGGGCACGTCGCCGTCTGCGCGCGCGGCCAGACGGTCACGCCGGCAGAGCTCGTACTGCCGGTCGCCAGCGAGTCCGTGTTCGCCGCGCATGAAGGCATGCGCGTGCGGTTTCCGCAAACGCTGACGGTCAGCGATACCTCCGCACTCGGCCGCTACGGCAGCATCGCGCTCAGCCACGGCCGGTCGTACGTGCCGACTCATGTGGTCCCGCCGGCCGAGGCCGCTGCGCAGGCGGCGGCCAATGCGCGCAACCGCATCGTGCTCGACGACGGTTCGAGTCGCGTGAACCCCGCGATCGTCCGCTATCCGCCACCCGCACTCGGCGCCGCCAACACGCTACGCGCGGGCTACACGGTACGCGGCGTCGACGGCGTGCTCGAACAGCGCTACGGCTCGTGGCGAGTGCAGCCCGTAGCGACCGCGGCGCCGGTCTTCGAGGCCGCGTCGAATCCCCGCGCCGATGCGCCGGCACGCCATGCGCGGGCCGACGTGCGGGTCGTATCGTTCAACGTATTCAATTATTTCAACGGCGACGGCAGCGGCGGCGGCTTCGACGATCCGGCCAACCGCGGCGCGAAGACACCCGCCGCATTCGCGCGGCAGGAAACGAAGATCGTCGCCGCGCTGCGTGCGCTGCGCGCCGACGTGATCGGCCTGATGGAGATCGCAAACAACGGCCATGGCCCAACCAGCGCCGTGCAACGGCTCGCGGCCCGGCTCGGCGGCGGCTGGCGCGCGGTCGACCCCGGCACCGCGCGGCTCGGCCGCGACGCGATCGCGGTCGCGCTGCTGTATGACAGCCGGACGATCGAGCCCGTCGGGCGCGCGGCGAGCGTCGCGCTCGAGGGTCCGAACCGCCCGCCGCTCGCGCAGACGTTTCGTCGCATCGGCGGCACCCGCGCGTTCACGGTCACGGTCAACCATCTGAAATCGAAGAACTGCCCGCGCGCGACCGGCCCGGATCTCGACCAGTCGGATGGCCAGGGCTGCTGGAACGCGACGCGCACGCGCGCGGCCGAACGCGTCGCCGCGTGGCTCGCCACGTCCCCGACCGGCGCCGCGGCCGATGGCGTGCTGCTGATCGGCGACCTGAACAGCTACGCGAACGAGGATCCGCTGCGCGCGCTCGCGTCGCGCGGCTACGCGAACCTCATCGCCCGCTTCCTCGGCCATGCCGGGTACAGCTACGTATTTCGCGGCGAAGCAGGCAACCTCGACCACGCACTCGCGACGTCGCCGCTCGCCGCGCGCGTGAAGGCGGTGCATGTGTGGCACATCAACGCCGACGAGCCGGTTGCCCTGCAATCCGTGCCCGATTACAAAACCCCGGCGCAACGGGCAGCGTATTACGCACCCGACGCATACCGTTCGTCGGATCACGATCCGCTCGTCATCGACCTTGCGCTGGCGGAAGACGGCTCATGAGCCCCTGCGGGCACAAACCCTGCTCCACCAAGCACGGCGATTGGTGCAATTGCATCAACACCCCGCGTGCAACGGCACTATTTACCTGGCGGCCCGGGCGACGCCATATTTACCGGACACTCGCTTCATGCAATTGCCCGCCTCGCTTCATTGCGATTTTTTTCAATGGCCGTGCGGCCCCGTGCGGCGGGGCTTCCCGGGAAGCCTGCCGACGAATTGAAAATTTGTCTCGAAACTCAATTGGATGATGTGAATCACACTGGATGCTGGGATTCGTCTTATCTTCAAATTGGCCTGTAAATCAAATCGAAGGAGGATAAACACCATGGCGCTCACCGACTCGATCGAACACAAGCTGGATCGCGGCCTGTCCGACATCCGTCGCACCGGCCGGCGCGTGGGACGCACGACGCGCTCCGCGGTCCGCGATCTGCATGCGGACGTCACCGACGATCTGCGCGGGCTGGTCGACGAACTCGAAGATCTGCTGAAGAACGATGGCGACGGCGATATCGCCGCGCTGCGCAAGCGCGTGCAGTCGCGGCTCGACGAAGCCCGCAGCACGCTCGACCACGCGTCGGGCACTGCGACCGCCCGGCTGCGCGATTCGGCCGAACGCGTATCGCAAGCCGTGCACGACAACCCGTGGCAGACCGCCGGCGTCGTAGCTGGCCTCGCGTTCGCCGTGGGCCTGCTCCTTGCCCGCCGTTGAACGGGGCTGCCCGCACCGCCGCCCGCCCCGCCCGTCCTCAATCCGACAACGAAGGAGAATCGCCATGCAAAAGTCCCTCGCACTGAAAGCAGCCGCCGCCGTCATGCTCGGCAGCCTCGCGCTTGCCGGCTGCACCACCACCCCCGACAAACCGGACAATGCAGCGGCCAGCGCGTCGAAGCGCCAGTCGATCGACGCGAGCGTGAATGCAACGCTGTCGCGCCTCTATTCGACGGTCCCGGGTTCGCGCGAACTCGTCGCGAAATCGCGCGGCGTGCTGGTGTTCCCGACCGTGCTGCAGGCCGGCTTCATCGTCGGCGGCCAGTCCGGCAACGGCGCGCTGCGCGTCGGCGGCAGCACCGTCGGCTACTACAACACGTCGTCGCTGTCGGTCGGCCTGCAGGCCGGCGCGCAATCGAAAGCGATCGTGTTCCTGTTCATGACGCAGGATGCACTCGACTCGTTCCGCAAGTCCGACGGCTGGGCGGCCGGCGCAGACGCGTCGGTCGCGGTCGTGAAGGTCGGCGCGAACGGCGCGCTCGACACCACGACGGCCACCGCGCCGGTCGAGGTGCTGGTCCTGACCAACGCGGGCCTGATGGGCGACCTGTCGGTGAACGGCACCAAGGTCTCCAAGCTCAACATCTGACGATCCGGCGCGGCAGCGTCGCGTCCGCCCCCCCGGCAACGCCGCGGCCCCGCCGCGGCGTTTTCGCGTGCGCCGCGTGCAGCGGCTATGATGGCGGCACCTTTGCGGGCATACTGCCCATCGGGCCGCCCCTGCGGCGCGCCGCGAACCCGTGACGTTCGCGAGCCGATCGCGCCCGAGGCAACGAGATTCAATCAAACCAGGCATCAATCTGCGCGAACCATCCATGGATAGCGGACACGATCACCAAAAATTCTTCTATTTCCTGCTGTTCGCGGTCACCGTCGGACTGTGCTGGATTCTCGCGCCGTTCTCCGGTGCCGTCTTCTGGGGCACCATTCTCGCCATCCTGTTCCAGCCCGTGCAGCGCTGGCTCGCCGCGCGCTTCGGCAAGCGGCGCAATCTGGCCGCGCTCGTGACGATGTCGCTCATCATCCTGATCGTGATCCTGCCGCTCGTGTTCGTCATGGCGACGCTCGTACAGGAAATCGCATACGTGTACCAGGAACTGAAGAGCGCGCAGCCGAATTATTCGCAGTACTTCCACGACATCATTCACGCGCTGCCGACGTCGATCCAGAACCTGCTGCAGAAATACGGGCTGACCAACATCCCGGGCATCCAGAAGAAACTGACCGACGGCGCCGCGCAGATCAGCCAGTTCGCCGCGGCGCAGGCGCTCAGCATCGGCCAGAACACGTTCCAGTTCGTCGTCAGCTTCGGCGTGATGTTGTACATGGTGTTCTTCCTGCTGCGCGACGGCGGCGAGATCGGCCGCCGCGTGCGCCGCGCGATGCCGCTCGACGAAGAGCACAAGAACCTGCTGCTGGCGAAGTTCACGACGGTCGTGCGTGCGACCGTGAAGGGCAACATCGCGGTCGCGCTCGTGCAGGGCGCGCTCGGCGGCCTGATCTTCTGGATCCTCGGGATCGAGGGCGTCGTGCTGTGGGGCGCGCTGATGGCGTTCCTGTCGCTGCTGCCGGCGATCGGTGCAAGCCTCGTGTGGGTACCCGCCGCACTCTACTTCCTCGCGATCGGCGCGGTCTGGAAATGCGTGATCCTCGTCGCGTTCTGCGTCGGCGTGATCGGCCTCGTCGACAACCTGCTGCGCCCGATCCTCGTCGGCAAGGACACGAAGATGCCCGACTGGGTCGTGCTGATCTCGACACTCGGCGGGATGGCGCTGTTCGGCATCAACGGCTTCGTGATCGGGCCGCTCGTCGCCGCGCTGTTCATGGCGAGCTGGGACATCTACGCTCGCTCCGAACAGGGCGAATGACGCGGCGCGTCACGGATGACGAATCCTGATCACGACGGGCGCCACGGCGCGCGTCGTCATTTCCGGCACTGCCACCGTCATCACGCCGCCATACGGGCCGACACGATGCGCACGATCCGGGTCCAGCGGCACGCTGCGATCGTCGCGCGCATCGCGCCATGTCGCACGAACCTCCGCCTCCGCGGTCCGCGCAAGCGGCTGGCCGTCCAGCCCCACGAGCGCCACATGCGCGCCGGCCAAGCGCCGGCCATGCGCATCGAACCGGAGCGTCGCCGCCGTCGCGCTGGCTGACGCGTCGATCGACGGCGCATCGAATGTCACGTCGTACAGATCGACGAGTGCGCCGGTGAATCGCATGACGCCACCTGCATTCGCCTGCCCAGCCGCGCCGGCGCCCGACATCGCGCACGCGATGCCGATCCCCGTTGCGACGATCCTCAGCCGGTTGGCAACGCGTCGCATCGTTCGATCACACACCAACGCCGATGCTTCCTGCCCAGCTTTCATTCGCATGTTTCGCCTCCCTTCTCGCCGCGCAAATAAAAACGGCGGCGTGACGCACATGTCACGCCGCCGGTTGCTGGCGATTACTTTAAGGAGAGCGGCCGGAACAATATATGGGACAAGTCCTAAATCGATGTCCGCCTGTTCGAACTCAAGGCGCGCGAACGCTGCCGCTCACGCATCCGGATCGACGCGCAGCACGAGCTTGCCGCGATGGTCGCCGTCGAACAGGCGATTCAGCACGTCGGGGGCGTTTTCAAGCCCGTCGGCGACCGTTTCCTCGGCCTTGAGCCGGCCGTCGCGCAGCCATCCGGCAAGCGTCTGCACCGCTTCGCGGCTCTTGCGATAGTCGAGGATGAGGAAGCCGCGCATCGTGATCCGCTTCGAGATCAGCACGCCGACGTCGTCCGCCGCGCGCCCGCTGTTGTAGTTCGAGATCACGCCGCACAGCGCGACGCGCCCGCCGATCACCATGCGCGACAGCACTGCGCGCATCACTTCGCCGCCGACGTTCTCGAAGTTCACGTGCACGCCGTCCGGCGTCGCCGCCTTCAGCTGCTGACGGAAATCGTCGGCCTTGTAGTCGACCGCCGCGTCGAAGCCGAGCGTCTCGGTCAGGTAGCGGCACTTGTCCGCGCCGCCCGCGATGCCCACCACCCGCGCGCCGTGGATCTTGCCGATCTGGCCGGCGATCGAGCCGACCGACCCGGCCGCCGCCGACACGACGAGCGTCTCGCCGGGCTGCACCGGCGCGATGTCGGTCAGCCCGTAGTACGCGGTCAGGCCGCTCATCCCGCACGCGCCGAGCAGCGTCGGCAGCGGCAGGCCCGACTGCGCAGGCAACTTCACGAGTTGCGCAGCCTGGTCGGCCGGTACGACCGCGTAATCCTGCCAGCCGACGAGCCCCTGCACGAGATCGCCCGGCGCGAACCCCGCATGACGCGACACGATCACGCGCCCGATGCCGAGCGCGCGCATCACCTCGCCGATCGCGACGGGCGGCAGGTATTGCGGCACGTCGCTCATCCACACGCGATTGGTCGGGTCCATCGACAGATACAGCACGCGCACGAGCACTTCGCCGTCGGCGAGCGCCGGCACGGGCGTTTCGACGAGCGAAAAGTGTTCACGACCGACCCGCCCTTCCGGGCGGGTCTTCAGCAGCAGCTGGCGGTTCACGGGTGTCGACACGATGTTCTCCTCCGGTTGTGGTTGTCGATGCGCGTCAGACCGCGCACATGCCGCCGTCGATCACGAGTTCGGCGGCCGTCACGAAGCGGCTTTCGTCGGATGCCAGATAGACGGCCGCATGCGCGACGTCGTCCGGGTCGCCGAGCCGGCGCAGCGGAATGCCGCGCGCGAGCTTGCGCGTCGCATCGCGTTCGCCGAGCGACTGGAACAGCGGCTCGACGATTCCCGTGCGGATGAACGCCGGGTGAATCGAGTTGCAGCGCACGTCGAGTTCGCGGCGCGCGCAGTCGATCGCGACCGACTTCGTCAGCGACGCGACCGCGGCCTTCGACGCGTTGTACGCGGTGAAATCCGGCTCGACCTTGAACGCGGCCACCGACGAGATATTGATGATCGACGCCGGGCGGCTTGCGCCCAGGTACGGCAGCGCATGCTTGCAGCCGAGCACGATGCTCTCGACGTTGATCGCCATCACGCGGCGCCACTCGTCGATTTCGATCTGCGCGGGCGCGCCGATCGACCCGACGCCCGCGTTGTTGACGAGCACCGACAGCGCACCCATCGCTTCGTTCGCCTGCGCGAGCAGCGCCTGCCAGCGCGCTTCGTCGCGCACGTCCTGCGTGGCCGCGAACGCGACCGGTGCCGCCTGTCCGGCATTGAGTTCGTGCGCGAACGCGTCGAGCACGGCCGCGTCGGCGATGTCGGTCAGGAACACGCGCGCGCCCTGCTCGACCATCCGGCGCGCGATCGCGCGGCCGAGGCCGCCGGCGGCGCCCGTGATATATGCGCACTTGCCTGCGAGGCGCGGGGAAACGACTGTCATGGAACCTGCTCCTATCGTGAATCGTCGTTGCGGACCGGTGCCGCGACGGCGGTTGCCGCATGCCGGCCGACGCGGGGTTTGCGCGAGTATAGCGAGCCGGCCGCACCGCGCCGGACCAATCAGGCCGGCGACCGCTGCCGGACCCGATCGAACGAGCGCCAGCGTACGCGAATGCCGCCAATCGATGAAATGAATATTCTTAATGCCCGGTCATAGACTCAGCTGATGACCTTCGCATCCGCGGTTGACGCAGCGACGCGGCACGGCCGATCCCGCGGATCAAGCCTGCGGCGTATCGATTCGACCAAAGCTGGGCGCCGGCGGGTGCCGGGGACGGGAAACAACCGGACTGAGGCACGCCATGGCCGCCGTGCGACGACCGCTTGCTCGATCGGGGCGCCGATGCCCCGGGGCGCGCAATCGTCAGAATCCGTCGCCGGACCCGCGCACGAACGCGCAGAACTGCGGGGAATGCGTGTCGATCATCTGCTGGAACGGCGCGCGATGCCCGTATGCGATGCCGGACACGAGAAGCAGGCAGACGGCCGCAATGCGCGGCGAGAACGCGCGCTTGCGGGCGCGGTCGTACGCGTGCAGGAACACCAGCGCGACCAGCGCGCCGAGCAGCCAGCCGACGACGACTTCCGGAGTCGTGTGCGAATGGTCGAACACCCGCGCGACGGCCGTCACCGCGCCGACGGCGAGACCGGCCGCCACGCCCGGCGCCTTCCCCGGGCGGAATGCGTGCCACAGCATCGACAGCGTGACCGTCCACACGGACGTCGACAGCATCGTATGGCCGCTGATCACGCGAAAATCGAACTGCGGGATCTCGACGCCGCAGCCCGCGTAGAGGATCTTGGTGGCCCCGACCAGGCTCATGCCGGCCGCGAGCAGCACGATCCAGCGCACCGCGAGCCGCCAGTTGGACAGCGCGAGCCAGACCGCGCACGTCAGTGCGACCGGCAGGGTCAGCGCGGCATCGCCGATGTTGCTGATTTCACTCCACATAACGGACTTCGAACGGCTAGCGAAAGGCCGCAGTTTAACGCAAGCGCGCCACGGGCCCGTTTCAGCCTGTGACAGGCTGTATCAGCCCACGACACCCGTGATCAGCAGCAGGTTCGTGCCGGTGATGGCGGCGAACAGCGTCCACGCGGCCAGCTGCATCCTGCGGCCGATCGCGTGCTCGCCCATCAGGTTGCGATCGCTGACCGACCGGATCAGCGGCCACATCGCGAACGGCAGCTGCAGGCTCAGCAGCACCTGGCTCCAGACGAGCAGTTGCCCGACCGAGCCTTCGCCGAGCCACAGCACGCCGATCAGCGCCGGCACCAGCGCCAGCCCGCGCGTGATCAACCGGCGCTGGTAGCACGGGATCTTCGTGTGCAGGAAGCCGTCCATGATCACCTGGCCGGCGATCGTGCCGGTCAGCGTCGAGCTTTGCCCCGACGCGAGCAGCGCGATCCCGAACAGCAGCGCGGCCGCGCCGCCGGCGATCGGCGTGATCAGCCGGTACGCCTGTTCGATGTCGGTGACGTTGTGCTGGCCGGTCGCATGGAACGCGGCCCCCGCGACGACCAGGATCGCCGCATTGACGAGCATCGCGACGAACAGCGACACGCAGGTATCGATGCGCACCAGCGCGAGCGTGTCGCGGACCATGCCGCGCGCGCCGCCGACGACCTGCCGCGTCTGCACGACCGACGAATGCAGATACAGGTTGTGCGGCATGATCGTCGCGCCGACGATGCCGAGCGCGAGCACGATCGCGTCCTTGCGGTCATGGCCCGGATCGCCCGGCATGAGCCCCTTCGCGACCGCGTGCCAGTCGGGCGGCGTGATCGCGACCTGCGCGACGAAGCAGAACGCCATCGTCGCGATCAGCCCGAGCACGATCGCCTCGATCTGCCGGACGCCCTTGCCCTGCAACCCGAGTACGATCACCGTGTCGAGCGCGGTCAGCACGATCCCCCACGCGAGCGGCACGCCGAGCAGCAGCTTGAACGCGAGCGCGCAGCCAAGCACTTCGGCGATATCGCACGCGATGATCGACACCTCGGCGGTGACCCACTGCACGACGCGGCCGAAGCGGCCATAACGGTCGTAGCTGGCCTGCGCGAGATCCTTGCCCGCGACGAGGCCGAGCCGCGCGGCGAGCATTTGCAGGAAGATCGCGGCGAGGCTCGAGAACGCGACGACCCACAGCAGCGAATAGCCGAATTGCGAGCCCGCCTGGATGTCGGTGGCCCAGTTGCCGGGATCCATATAGCCGATCGCGACCAGCAGGCCCGGGCCGAAGAAGCGCTTGAGCTTCAGCCAGCGCGACGCGCCGGCGTCGATCCTGATGCTGCCCTTTACTTCCGACGGGCAGAAGGGGGCGGTGGCGGTGGTGGGGAGCAGGGGCATGGAAACCGGGGATCGTGATCGCGACACGGTGATTTTACGGTCATCCGTCCCATTTTCTCCCGTGCCTCGGTGCGCACGCCCCGGCTGGCCCGCTCGCCGTCGGCTTTCGCCGGCCGCGGCGCGGCCTGCGGATCGGGCGACCCCGCGCCGTTCGTCAGGATCCGCTCGCGCTCGGCGACGCGAAATTCGGTCGGCGACATCAGCAGGCGCTGCCGAAACAGCTTCGCCAGACGCTCGCCGCTGCCGAAGCCCGTGCGCCGCGCGACCTTGTCGGCCGGCAGCGTCGTGTGGATCAGCATGTGGCAGGCGCGCTCGAGCCGCACGTGCTGCACGAACTCGGTCGGCGTCACGCCGATTTCCTTCTTGAAGCGCCGCAGGAAATTGCGCTCGCTCATCGCGGCCGTCTGCGCGGCCTCGGCGATCGAGATCCGGTTTGCGCTCTGTGCGCGCAACCGCTGCGCCGACATCCGGATCGACGGGCTCGCGCTCAGTTCGCGGAACGCCCACATCGACTGGGCATAGCGTTGCTCGACCGGCCGCAGCAGGTTGCTGGCGATCTCCTGCGCGGCGCTGTCGCCGAGATCGGCGCGGAACATGTCGAGCACGGCAGCGAACACGTCCGCTTCGCCGGCCTGCAATTCGACCGTTACCGCCGCGCGGCGCGCGCGATCCGGGCGCGCGTGATTCGCGTCCGATGGCCGCTGCGATGCCGCGAGCGCCGACAGGTCCATCGCATCGACGATCCAGCGCGCATGCCGGCGGATGTCGCCCAAGCGGCGCCGCAACGCATCGTTCCAATTGATCGACGCGCGCTCACCGTGAAGATGAAAGAACGCGAGTGCACGATGGCTGTGCTCGTCGCCGAGCGGATCGGCGGCGATCTGGACACCGGACGACGACTGCAGCAATCCCCCACTTTCGGATACGTACTTCAGCTGGTAATCGGCACTGAACGCGTGCAGGCGATTCGCCAGGTTGAAGGCCTCGCCGAGACGCGCGGCCTGGGCCAAAGAAAACCCCGTACTCAAATAGATAACGACCCACCTTTGATCTGCTTCTTCCACTAGCCAAGCCCCCGGACTGTTTCGAATTCTTTTAATACCGTCGAACTGTCAGGCTTATATTTGGTTTGAACACGTGCGACAGGACGGCTATCTCGAAATATGAAGCGACGGCATCTTAGCCGAACGGGTAACGCCTTTGGGCGAAATGGCCGACAGTGACAGCATGATGGCGGATTTCTACAGGCTGTCGCCGCCCGATGGCGGGGGTCTCGCGGAAATCCGCATGCCGATGTGGCCGGCTCGCCTCGCATGCAGGCGCTGCCGCGTATCGGGACGAACGTCGTCGACGTGCATCGAATGGCATCGCTCGTCCCGCACGTACGCGGCCCTCACGGCATGGCCGGCACGCGCGGCAACGCCAGCGCAAGCGAACGCATGCACGCGCGTTCCGTTGTCTGCGCATCCTTTAGAATCGCTCCACCGCCCACCCCGCCGACTTCGTCCGTGCCCGCCGACCATCGTCTCGACCTGAATCTGTTCCGTGTGCTCGACGCCGTCTACGTGCACGGCGGCATCGGCGCGGCCGCCCGCGCGCTGCACCTGACGCAGCCTGCCGTCACGCACGCGCTGAACCGCTTGCGCGCGCATTTCGACGATCCGCTGTTCGTGCGTCAGGGCAACCGCGTCGTGCCGACCGAACGCACGCGCGCGATCATCGCGGACGTGCAGCTTCACCTCGCCGGCCTGCAACGCACCGCCCGCGACCCGTCGGCGTTCGATCCCGCGACGCTCGACCTGAGCATCGCGGTCGGCATTCGCGACGTGCTCGAATCGATCGCGCTGCCGCAGATCGTTGCCGCGTTCGCCGACGAAGCGCCGGGCCTGCGCTTCGTGAGCCGGCGCGTCGCGGTGCACGACATAGAGCGCGAACTCGCGTCGGGCAATCTCGATCTGGCCGTCGATCGACGCGTACAAACCGGCCCGCGCGTCGCGACCGAACACCTGCTCGACGATTCGCTCGTCGTCGCGATGCGGCTCGATCATCCGCTGGCGGGCAGTCCGCTTCGACGCAGTGACTATTTCGCCGCACGGCATATCGCCGTGTCGGCGCTCGGCGAACCACAGTCGCTCGATGTCCTGCTCGGCAACGACGGGCGCTTCCGGCACATCCAGCTCGTCTGCCAGCATTACTTCGCCGCGTGCGAGATCGCCGCGGCGGGCGACCTGCTGCTCACGCTGCCGCGCACGTATGCGCTGCGAATGGCCGCGCTGCTGCCGATCGCGGTGCAGCCGCTGCCGCTGCGGCTCAAGCCGTTTCCGCTGCTCGCGTACTGGCACGAGTCGCGCGAGACCGATCGGGCGCACCAGTGGGTGCGCGAACGCGTCGCCGCGCTCGTGCGGCGCAGTGCCGGCGTCGCCGTCTGATCCGGTCGAGTGTCGTCGACACTCATTGGGCCCGCGATTTCCGTCGAGACGGTATGCTGACGGCTCGAACGCCGCGCATCGTCGCGGCCCCCTCTTTCCCGCTTACCGGAGACTCGCCATGTCGCTCATCCACGCTGCCGCCACCCTCGCCGCCGACGCGCCGAACTACGTCGTCCAGCTGCAGGCCGGCACGCACGCGCTGACCGGCGACGAAGCACCGCGCGAAGGCGGACAGGGCCTCGGCCCGGCCCCGTTCGACTTCGTGCTCGCCGGCCTCGCGCAATGCACGGCCGCGACGCTGCGCATGTACATGCAGCGCAAGACGTGGCCGGCCGTGCGCATCGACGTGCGCACCGAGCTGCATGCCGATCGCGAAGGGCTGCAATACGTGCGTCGCGTCGTGACGCTCGACGGCCCGCTCGACGACGCGCAGCGCCAGCGTCTCGCGGAAATCTGCGAAAAGACGCCAGTCACGCAGTTCATCAAGCGCGGCACGCGCATCGAAACGACGTTGAACTGACGGATGGCGTGCGGCGCACGCGGGGCGGGACGCGCACCGCGCCGCGTGCGATCGACCGCCTGAAAAGCAAAACGGGCGGGCCGCGCGTCATGCGCGGCCCGCCCGTTCGCCGCTATCGTCCGGCGCTTACAGTCCGAGCGCGGAGAGATCCAGCTTGCCGTCCTTCACCGGCGGGCACCAGAAATACGCGCCCGTCAGCGGCCGTGTGAAGCGGAACAGGCCATCGACGATGCCGTCGTCCGCCCCGCTCATCCGGCGCATCTGCACGTCGAACGCACGGAACGAGCAGCCGAACGCGACGAAGTAGAGCCCCGCGCGGCGTGCATCGGACCACGGCGACGAACGGCGCAGCATGAATGCCTCCGGCTCGAAGCTTTCCTGCGCGGTGCGCTTCACGTGCGCGAACTCCGGTGCGTCGTCGAGCTCCTCGTTGTCCGAGCGGCGACGGCCGATGATGTGATCCATGTCGCCCGACGCGATGCGCTCCATCCGGTCGAAGTCGTGCAGCCATTGCTGAACCGCGACGAAGCTCGAGCCGTCGAGCCCCGCGCCCTGCCCCGTGACGATCGCCGCGGCCACCGCGTCGTCGCCGGTCGGGTTTTCGGTGCCGTCCTCGTAACCGGACAGGTCGCGATCGGTCGAATAGCGGAACCCGTCGACCGCATCCTGCAGCGCGAACGCCGGCGCCAACGCGCGCTCGATCGCCCGCGCGCGCAGCACGATTTCGCCGCGATCGTCGCCGCGCAGCCAGATCCACACGTCGGCCGGCGTCACCGGCAGCGCGCGGTCGTTCACCGCGAACGCCGGGTATTCGGTGAGGCCCGGAACCGGGCGCCCGAGGTGCGCGGCCAGCGCCTGGCCAAAACCGGCGACCGCGTCGTGGCCGTCGACGAGCTCGCGCAATGCCGTCAGCGCCGCCGCGACATTGCCGTCGCTCGACATCTTGAAAGTGAGGTATCGGGCCGCCGTGTCGATCGGAGCCAGGATGCCTTGCTGAACGTCGCTCATCGTTTCCTCAGGAATGTATCGTGGTGTATCGGCGGGGCCGCAGCGGCCGGCGCGCAACGCCGCAGTGTAATCGATGCGGCCCGCCACCCCGTGCGGCACCGCACCGCGGAACGCGCACGAAAACAGGGCCGAAACCCTTAATACTAACCGTATCGACGCAGCAACGCCGTATTCGTCAGACGTTGCGGCGCGTCCGGCTCTGCTGATAAACTCCCTACACGTCTTTTCGGCGTCCTTTCAACCGTTCACTTCAGGGAGGTGCAGATGTTCCGAATGCCAGCAACCTTCCCGAACGTGGTCCCACGACGCGGCTGATCCAGCCCGTCGTCCGCGCCGGCTCCCGGGTTCTCCGATAACCCGCCAGTCCGCGCGTATTTCCCGACAGCCCGTTTCGTTTCGCCGCGCATCGTCCGTGCGGCCCGGCTGTTGCGTTTTCGACGTTCTCCGAACCGGAAAGTCCCGTCGCGCGATGCGCCGGGCAACGATACATGACCAGAACAACCACCCATCTGGGCGGCCAGGCATTCCAGGCCGTCTTCGGCTTCACTTTCCGCTACTGGCGCAAGCAGCCGGTGCGCATCGCGACGATCGCGGGGCTGGCGCTGCTCGCCGCGCTTGCCGACGTGCTCACGCCGCTGTTCGCCGGGCGCCTCGTCGATGCGCTGTCGACCGGCCTGACCGACCGCGCCGCCGCGTGGCATTCGGCCGTCACCGCATTCGGCACGCTGGCCGCGCTCGGCATCGGCGCGACGCTGCTGCGGCAAGGCGTCTACCTGAACATCATCACGCTCACGCTGAAGATGATGAGCGAGATCGCCGCCGCGTCGTTCCATCGCGTGCAGCGCTTCTCGACCGACTGGCACGCGAACAGCTTCGCGGGTTCGACCGTGCGCAAGATCACGCGCGGGATCTGGGCGCTCGACCTGCTGAACGACACGGTGCTGATCGCCCTGCTGCCGTCGGTCACGATGCTGGTCGGCGCGACCGTGCTGCTCGGCACGCACTGGCCGGTGATGGGGCTCGTCGTCGGCGCGGGCTCGCTGCTGTACATCTCGGTGACGGTCGCCGTGTCGCTCGGCATCGTCGCGCCGGCCGCGCGGCTCGGCAACCTGTGGGACACACGGATGGGCGGCGCGCTCGCGGACGCGGTGAGCTGCAACGCGGTCGTCAAGGCGTTCGGCGCGGAAACGCGCGAGGAAGCGCGGCTCGCGCGCGTGATCGGCAAGTGGCGTCAGCGCACGCGCCGCACGTGGGTGCGCGGCACATTCAACGGCGGGTTGCAGGGCGCGATGCTCGTCGCGATGCAGGCGGCGATGATCGGCGTCGCGCTGCGGCTGTGGGCGAACGATGAAGCGAGCGTCGGCGACATTGCGTTCTCGCTGACGATGTTCTTCATGCTGCAGGGCTACCTGCGCGACGTCGGCATGCACATCCGCAACCTGCAGCGTTCGGTCAACGACATGGAAGAACTCGTCGCGCTCGAGCGCCAGCCGCTCGGCATCGACGATCGCCCCGACGCGCCGGCGATCCGGATCGGCCAAGGCGAGATCCGTTTCGAGCACGTGACGTTCCGCTACGGCAACCATCCGGTACCGTTGTACGACGACTTCTCGATGCGCATCGCGCCCGGCGAACGCGTGGGCCTCGTCGGCCATTCCGGGTCGGGCAAGACGACGTTCATCAAGCTGATCCAGCGCCTGTACGACGTCTCGGGCGGCCGCATCACGATCGACGGCCAGGACATCGCGCAGGTGCGGCAGGATTCGCTGCGCAGCCAGATCGCGATCGTCCAGCAGGAGCCCGTGCTGTTCCACCGCACGCTTGCGGAGAACATCGCGTATGCGCGTCCGGACGCGAGCCGCGCCGACATCGAGCGCGCCGCGCGTCTCGCCAGCGCACACGACTTCATCGTCGCGCTGCCGGACGGCTATGACACGCTCGTCGGCGAACGCGGGATCAAGCTGTCGGGCGGCGAACGCCAGCGCGTCGCGATCGCGCGCGCGTTCCTCGCCGATGCGCCGATCCTGATCCTCGACGAAGCGACGTCGAGCCTCGACAGCGAAAGCGAGGTGCTGATCCAGCAGGCGATGGAACGGCTGATGATCGGCCGCACGACGCTCGTGGTCGCGCACCGGCTGTCGACGGTGCGTGCGCTCGACCGTCTGCTCGTGCTCGATCGTGGCAAGGTGATCGAGCAAGGCAGTCACGACGCGCTGATTCGCGTCGACGGCGGGATCTATCGCCGCTTGTTCGAGCGGCAGGCGCTGGAGCTGGCAAAGGGCTTGATCGATTCGCCGCGGCCCATGGCGGACGATGATGCCGGGCCGCTGGAGGAACCGGCGGAGTCTGATGCAGGCAGGTCGTGAGGTGGCCCGGCGAGACGGTTTCGATCGCCGGGCCAGGTCGGCGATCGGGATCGGGTCGAGGCCGTGCTGATGCACGGCCTTTTTTTGGTTCGTCTCAGCCGCTCGCGCCCGGGGCCGAATGAACCAGCATCGAACCGCGTCGCGCCGCGCCCCGCTCCCGCTCCGTTCGATGAACCCGAACACACTGTTCGACGTGCCTGTGCTACCCACGTCAACGTGGCTGGCCTAAGCTACCCGAGCCCGCTGCCGACGTCGCAGCATCCGCATCCCGGTACACGCATGCTTGCGCGTCGCAGGCACCGTGTCCGCAACCGTCGACTCCGGCACTGCCGCGCCTCCCGCCGGCCAGGTGAATTCAATCGCGATCGCAACCGGACGCCGCACATGCCCGATAGCACTCACCCGCCGCTGGTCGCTGCCCGGCTTTCACGCACCGTCTCCCCGACGCTCGGCTACGATCTCAACGACCTCTACTATTTCGTGCAAGTCGTCGATTACGGCGGATTCGCACCGGCCGGGCGCGAACTGCGCCTGCCGAAATCGCGGCTGAGCCGGCGCATCGCCATGCTGGAACAGCAGCTGGGCGTCAAGCTCATCCACCGCTCCACCCGCTCGTTCGCGATGACGGAATACGGCCGTGCGTACTATGCGCGCTGCAAGACCATGCTCGCGAGAGTCGACGCCGCGCAAGCGGTGATCGAATCCGCCCATACGCAACCGTGCGGAACCGTTCGACTGTCGTGCCCCGTCGCCCTGCTCCATGCTCACGTGGGCACGATCCTGACCGCCTTCGCGGCCCGCTATCCCGACATCAACATCGAACTGGTCGCGATGAACCGCCGTACCAACGTCATCAGGGAACGGCTGGACCTCGCGCTCCACTCCGATCCGGAGCCGTGGATTGCCCAGGACCTCGTGGCCCGCACGCTGGGGCATTCCCCGCAGTGCCTGGTCGCGGCGGCCACGCTGTGCGAACGGCTGGGCCAGCCGCGCGATCCGTCCGAACTCCGGTCGTGGCCGAGCCTCGCCTTTGGCCTGCCGGCGCCCGATCACGCGTGGTCGCTCGCTGCGCCCGACGGCACGCTGGTGGCGGTGCGCCATGCGCCGCGCTTCGTGACGACCGATTTGCTGACCCTGCGCAAGGCGGCCGTCGCCGGTCTCGGCGTCGCCCAACTACCGGCCGCGATGGTGCGTGACCTGCTGGACGACGGCACGCTCAAGCGGATCCTGCCGCGCTGGTCGCCGCGTCGCGACGTGATTCACGCCGTGTTCTCGACGAGAAAGGGCATCCCGCCCGCGGTCCGACTGCTGATCGATTTCATCGCGCAACGCTTCGAGGCGCTGCAGGATACCTGACCGCAAGCGACCACCACGCGGCGGTCGATAACCGGTCAGGATTCCTCAATGCGCGCAAACTCGTCGGCCAGGAAATCCAGCAGTGCGCGCACCGACGGCAGCAGGCCTCGGCGGGACGGGAATACCGCGTGGACGATCCCGCCTTTCGGCAACCAGTCGGGCAATACCCGGATCAACTCGCCGCGGCGCAGTTCTTCGCTCACCATCATCACCGGCAGCTGAACGACGCCTGCCCCCGCCACGGCAGCCTCACGCAACGCAATCATGTCGTCCGTCACGAACCGCGGCGTGTGACGCACCGTCGCCCGAGCGTCATCGGGGCCGTCGAGGTGCCAGACATGCTGCGGTTGCGGCGGCCCGAAATCGAGGCTGGGCCACTCGGACAGTTCGGCCGGCGCCGCGAGCGCATGCTGCTGCACGAGGGTCGGACTCGCGACCAGGCACCAGGTGCGCGTGCCAAGCACGCGCATCACGAGATCGCTGTCCTTCAGCGGCGGCGGACGCACGCGAATCGCGATGTCGATCCCTTCACCGATCACGTCGACGACCCGGTTGGTCGCCTCGAGTTGCACGGTGACGCGCGGGTTGCGCGCCATGAATTTCCCCAGCATCGCGCCGATTCGGGCGTGCAGCATCGCGACCGGGCAGGTCAGCCGAACCACGCCCTGCGGTTCCGCGCGCATCTGCTCGATCGCCTCCTGCGCCGCCTCCGCCTCAACGAGCATCGCCTTGCAGTGGTTGTAGTAATGCTGGCCGATCTCGGTGACCGAAAACTGGCGAGTGGAGCGCTGCACGAGCCGCACACCGAGATGCTGCTCGAGTGTCGCGATCCGTCGGCTCAAGGTGGATTTCGGCACGCCGAGCACCCGGCTGGCCGGCGCGAAACCCTTGTGGTCAACCACCTGCGCGAAAAAATAGAGATCGTTGAGGTCCTGCATCGGCGCGCTCGATCGTTCCATAAATGAGACGCTGAGGATAACTCGCGCAGTCTACCGACGCAAAACCGCTTCCTCTACGCTTCGGTCATGCGGTCCCCACGCAATCGACCGGTTGAACCGCCCCGGCCGCGCGCCCCGATGTCGCCCGGTCCGGCCAGGCTCGCGCCAGGCCGAATCGCGGTGAAAAACCGCATCTGCTCCACGTCCGATGACCACCGAGATCGCCTCATGAAATCGCTGAACCATGACGATATCCAAGCTTTCCTGCTCGCCGTCGAGCGGCACAGCATTTCCGAGTCCGCACGCCGGCTGGGGTTGTCGAAATCCGTCGTCAGCAAACGTATCAGCGACCTGGAGCGCACGCTCGGCGTCCAGTTGTTGACGCGCTCCACGCGCAACGTCACGCCGACCGAATCCGGACTGACGTTCTACCGCACCGCATCGGAAGCGATCCGCCAGCTCGTCGACGTCGCCGAAGCGATGGCCGAGCAGTCGCACGGATTGTGCGGCGAATTGCGCATCACGTCGCCGGTGAGCCTGACACGGCTCTGGCTCGGGGCCGCGATCGCGCAATTCGCCGCCGCCCATCCGCAATTGCGCGTCACGCTCGAGACCGACGATCGCATCGTCAACCTCGGTGCCGAGCGGTTCGATGTCGCGATCCGCTCCGCGCGGCTTTCCGACAGCACGCTGGTCGCCCGCCGCATCGCCGCCTGCGAACGTGTGGTCGTATGCAGCCCGGACTATCTCGCCACGCACGGCGAACCGGAGTCGATCGACCGGCTGCTCGAACACAAGTGCCTGAACTACAGCCATGCCGCGCCGTCCGCCACGTGGTCCTTCGTCCCGCCGGCCGGCATCGGCAAGCCGCGGACGATCAGCCCCGCAAGCGCCTTCCTGTCCAACAACGTCGAGACGCTGCGCGACGCGGCGATACAAGGTATCGGCATCGCGATGCTGCCGCGCTACATCGCGGACGAAAGCCTGCGCGACAGCCGGCTCGTGCGCGTGCTCGGGGCGGAAACGCCCCAGGACGAGATCATCCATGCCGTTTACCCGCGCAGCCCGTTCGCTAATCGCAAGCTCAGACTGCTCATCGAGCATGTCCGTATCGCTTTGCCAGATCCGCTGTGGCCGGGCATCGACGGCCATGACCAGCCCGTCGATGCGCTCACCGAAGATGTGCTGTGACCTCCGCCACGTCAGCCGAACCGGCACGACGTCGATTGAGCGAGTCGAAACCATTGGCGATCGATGCATATCCAATCGATCAGTTATCCCTATCGACTAGATGGCGTCATCCCAACCGGAATCCGCACCCGACCATGTCCATCATGAACGTTCTTTCATTCGCAGCGAAGGCCTCCGGCGTACTCGCGTTCGCGGCTGCCATCGCCGCAACCGAAATGGCCCTGATCAAGATCTTCTCGGACGAGGTCGGCTATCTCGTGCTGGTCGCGTTCATCGCACTCGCGATCGTCGCCTGGCGCCGCACGGAAACCGACTGAACACCGCCAATCGCCATGCTGATTCACATCAAACGAGGTCGTAGATGGATACCGTGATGCTGGCTCGCATCCAGTTCGGATTGACCGTCACCTTTCACATCATCTTTCCGACCATGTCGATCGGCCTCGCGACCTTCCTCGCCATCGTCGAAGGATTGTGGCTCAAGACACGCGACGCGCTCTATCTGAAGATCTACCGATTCTGGGTGATCATTTTCTCGCTCGGATTCGGCGTCGGCGTCGTCAGCGGCATCGTGCTGTCGTTTGAATTCGGCACCAATTTTTCCGGATTCGCACGGCTGGCCGGCCCCGTGATCGGCCCGCTGATCGCGCTCGAGGTGCTCACCGCGTTCTTTCTCGAAGCCGGATTCCTCGGCATCATGCTGTTCGGCATGACGCGTGTCGGCCCGAAGCTGCACTTCTTCGCGACCACCATGGTCGCCGTCGGCACGACGATCTCCGCGTCATGGATTCTCGCCGCCAATTCGTGGATGCATACGCCCGACGGCGTGACCTTCGATGCCGCGGCCCGCGCATTCCACGTCGTCGACCGCTGGCGCGTCATCTTCAACCCGTCGTACCTGGTCCGGCTGCCGCACATGCTGCTCGCCGCCTACCTGTCGGCTTCGTTCTTCGTCGCAGGCGTGGGCGCGTGGTATTTGCTCCGACGCACGCATGTCGCATTCGCGAAACGCACGCTGTCGATGGGGCTCGGCTTCGCCAGTATCGCGATCGCGCTGCAGCTGCCGCTGGGTGATTCGGTCGGCTTTCGCATGTTCGACTACCAGCCCGCGAAATTCCAGGCCATGGAGGGCTACTGGCAACCGACGAAAAGCGCGCCCTATCTTCTGTTCATTACGCCGCATCAGCCGCAGGCACGCAACGGAACACAGGTCGGCATCCCCTATCTCGGCAGCCTGATCGTCACGCGCTCGATCCACGGCACGGTTCCCGGGTTGAGCGCGACGCCGGCCGCGAACCGGCCACCGATGGCGCCGGTGTTCTATGCGTTCCGGGTCATGTTCCTGCTCGGCCTGCTGATGTTCGCCGTTGCGTCGATCAGCCTGTGGCTTCGCTTCAGGGGCACGCTGTTCTCGACCCGATGGTTCCTGCAGGTCGTCCGGACGATGATGCCGGTCGGCTTCATCGCGACGATCGCAGGCTGGTACACATCGGAAATCGGCCGTCAGCCGTGGGTCGTGTACGGCTATTTGCGTACCGCGGACGCCGTGTCGCGCGTCCCGGCCCCCCATATCCTGTTCTCGACCGTGCTGTTTGCCGTCATCTATGCGCTGTTCCTGGCCGCGTTCGTTGGCATCACCGCCCGCGTGATACGGCGCGGCCCGGATGCGGCCGCTCACGCGTCGCCGTACGCCGCTTCGCTCAAGCCCGTCCTGATGCCCGACGCCGACGCTGCCGCCGACACCCGGGCCGGAGAAAAATCGTGAATACCGCCCTCAGCCACGTATGCATCCTCATCGCGATCTTTGCGATCGCGATGTACGTCCTGCTGGACGGCTTCGACCTGGGTGTCGGCATCCTGCTGCTGTCCTCGCGACACGGACCGGAACGCGACGCGCTGGTCGACAGCATCGCGCCCGTCTGGGACGGTAACGAAACGTGGCTGATTCTGGCCGCGATCGTATTGTTCGGCGCATTTCCACTCGCCTATTCGATCCTCGTACCGGCGTTCTATCTGCCGTTCATGGTGATGCTGGTGTCGCTCGCGTTTCGCGGTGTGGCGATCGAGTTCCGGGTGCATACGCCGTTTCCGCGCTTCTGGGACGGCGCGTTCAGTATCGGGTCGACGCTCGCCGCATTCGCGCAGGGTCTGGTTGCGGGTGCGCTGCTGTCCGGGGACATCGCCGTCGCAGACGGGCAATTTTCCGGCAGCACGCTGGACGTGTTCACCGGCTTCAACGTGCTGACCGGCCTGACCGCCATTGCGGCGTATGCCAGCCTGGGCGCCGCATGGCTCCGCTGGAAGACCCGCGCGGCGCTGCAGCACGCCCGGCTGCCCACGTTGCGCATTGCGATGCTCGCGTTCCTGCTGCTCGCCATCGCCTCCTGCTGCGCAGCCGGAACGCTGCCGGCCGTGGCCGCCATGTGGCATGCCCGTCCCGCCCTCATGGGCATGCTCGGTACGCTCGGCGCCGGACTGTGGATCGCTGCCTTCCGTGCGTCGTACACGGCGTCGGACCTGCGCCCCCTGCTTTGCAACCTGGCGACCGTCGCCATGCTGCTGATCGGCTTGATCGCGATCCTCTGGCCTTACGTGGTGCCGTTCAGTCTCGCATTCGGCGCTGCCGCGGCGGAACCTGGAAGCCAGCTCATGGTGGCCGCCGGCGCGCTGGTCATCCTGCCCGTGATCCTCGGCTACAACGCATTCGCCTACTGGGTATTCCGCGGCAAGGTCGACGCGCCCGGAGGAGAGTGAGCCATGGGCAGCCTGAAGCAGCTCGCCACCGAACTGCCGCGACGCTGGATCGCATGGGCAGCGCCTCCGCACGATCCTGCCGCCCCGGGAAAACTCGCGCGGCAGCGCGCAAGGTTCGCGTGTGGCCTGTATGCCGCATCGCTGCTGCTGTTCGCCTTGTTCTGCTGCCTGCTCCACCTGCTTTTCGCCGTGATTTTTCAACTGTAGTACCTGCACGCAACACAGCCATTCGCGCAACCGCGCCAACCCCGGGTCTAGCCGCTGCCCGTCCGGGAACGGTACACCGGACCCGCCCAACCAGGAGTATTGCCATGAGCGCACCTGCCAACTTCAACGGTCAACGCCCCGTCATCGACCCGAACGATACGGCGATGCTGTTGATCGACCATCAGAGCGGCCTGTTCCAGACCGTGAAGGACATGGAAATGACCGTCCTGCGCAATCACGCGATTGCACTGGCCAAGATGGCCACGCTCTGCAAGATGCCGGTGATCACCACGGCGTCGGTTCCGCAAGGCCCGAACGGCCCGTTGATCCCCGAGATCCACGAAAGCGCGCCGCATGCCACCTACGTCGCGCGCAAGGGGCAGATCAACGCCTGGGACAATCCCGACTTCGTCGATGCGGTCAAGGCGACCGGGCGCAAGACGCTGATCATCGCCGGCACGATCACCAGCGTCTGCATGGCGTTCCCGGCGATCTCGGCCGTCCACGAAGGCTACAAGGTGTTTGCCGTGGTCGACGCGTCGGGCACCTACTCGAAAATGGCACAGGAAATCACGCTCGCTCGCGTGGTGCAGGCCGGCGTGGTTCCGATCGACACCGCCGCGGTGGCCTCCGAACTGCAGCAGACCTGGCATCGCCCCGACGCGCAGCAATGGGCCGAGGTCTACGGGATGATCTTCCCTCCGTACCGCCTGCTGATCGAGAGCTACCTGAAGGCCCAGGAAGTCGTGAAGAACAACGAGCAGCTCGACTCGGAACGCGCATAATCCGTTCGAGCGAGCCGGTCCGCGCCAGCGGGCCGGCTCCTTTCGACGCATCCCGATTCATCGGCCGCCCCGCATGCGGCGGCCTCGCCCGAGACTCACTCCGGCCGAATCAACAGGTCGTTCCTGACTGCCGTGACGCCGCTCACCGAGCTCGCGACCGCGGTTGCGATTTGAGACTGGGCGCTATCCGTCACTGAGCCGCGTAACACGACGGCACCGTCGCGCGCGATGACGCCGATATTGGCCGCATTGAGCCCCCTGGCACTGCCGAGCGCGCGAACGACGGCTTTCTGGAGCCGGCGATTCGCGGCCTTGACCTCCTTCTTGCCGGGCGTGACCGCCTGCGGCGCGAGATCGGACCCGGCCGGATCCACCTGAGCGTTGACATTCCCCGCAACGGACAACGCGGTCGCCAGGTAGAGCGACAACAGGGCGTGACTGGTTTTCATGTGTGATGTTCCGGTTGTGCGGTCCGGTTCCGGTCGAGCCCGGTGCCGGACCGCGATCGAGATGATTAGAAAAACTTCCGGATGCCGACCGTACCGCCGAACGTCGTGCCCGCGGGGCCATACAGCGCCCCGATCATCGACAGCCCGGTATTCATTGCGCCGTGATTGTTGACCACGCCGCATTGCGCATAGAGCGTCGTGCTCTTCGACAGGAAATAATCGGCGCCGACGGCCGCCATGACGGAATGATTGGTCGTATGGTTGCGATCGCTCGTCAGCCACACGCCGCCGTTGATCCCGAGCGTCGGCGATGCGAACCAGTTGATGCCGCCGCCGAACACGGCGCTGTCGAACGAACCGGCGACCTTGAAGTTGACGAACGAGGCCTTTGCGGTGAGCGAGCCGAACTGATAGCCCACCCCGATCATTCGACCGTCGAACGCGACATTGGTCGGCACCGGCGTGCTCTGCGCAGCGCCCGCGTTGCCGCTGTAGAGCGCGGCATTGACCGTCAATCCGCCGCGCTGGTAACGGACGCGCGCGGCATATTGCTTGCCGGCGCTGAAATCGCCCGGCTTACCGCCGAACGCGAACATGGTACTGACGGTCAAGCCGGCGAACGTCGGGCTCGTATAGCTCACCGCATTCGGGTTGAAAATGCTGGTGCCCAGCACGGTCCCGACGTAAATGGTCGACGCGCTGCCGAACAGCGAGAGATCGCGCGGATCCGAATCGTAGACCGCCTGAAAGAACGGGGAAAACTGCAACCCCATTTTCAGCTCGCCGGCGCTGCCCGACAGCGCAATCCACGATTCGCAGCCGAACAGGTTGCCATTGCAGTGGAACAGGCTGCCGTTCGTCGCGCTGATGCCGCTCTGCAGACGAAACTTCGCCTTCAATCCACCGCCGAGATCTTCGATTCCCTGCAGGCCGAACTGCGAATAATAACGGCCGCCATCGATCATCGACACCTGGCTTCCATCGTTGAGACCCGTGACGGGATTGCGCGTCTTGTTCGTATAGAGCATCGCCACGTCCACCACGCCGAATAGCGTGACACTGCTCTGGGCGTGCGCGGGCGCACACACGGCGGTCGCCATCAGACAGCCGGCAAGTCCCAGCGAAACATGCTTTCTCGCTGACATCATCATCTCCATGCCTTGCCGCGATATAGACGGCAATGATTTGTTATCCTGAATTTATCGAATGGCCGATGGCCCGGTCGAACGACATGCTTGATGCAGGCATTCGTACCGTCCGGATCAACCTGGACGGTTCGACAACGTCATCCGGTGTCGTGCGATCGGAATCAGTAACGGCGCAGCGGATTTGTCGCGAGCCACGGGTAGCGCTCCGTATCGCCCCCCGCATAATCCGGATCCAGATAGACGTGACATCGCTGGATCCTGAAGTCGCGAATCTCGAACACGTCGCACCAGCGACCTGCGTGCGTGACACCTGCCTGCCAGGCCGCACCGTTTTTCAACGTGCCGCTCGACAGCCCCTCGACACACACGAGATCGCCATGCTGAATGACGTTCAGACAGGAAGTCTCGTGCGAGACACCGGCCAGTATCGTCATCAGATCGCGGAACAACTGACCGATTTCCTCCTTGCCGCGTGCCACGCCCCATTTCGGGAAATACATCTGCGCGTGGTCGTCGAACAACTCGAGCAGATTTCCGCCATGATCCAGCCGCCTGAAGTACTCGAGTGCGATCGCCTTGCGTTGCTCGTCGTTCATCGTCTTGATCTCCATCCCCTTCTCCCTTCGTTGAAAAATTCCGTGCATTCCGGCAATAACTATGGATTCCTTAAAGATATGAATGAACCTTCTTCCCGGCACGACTCACTCGGAACGTCACGCGTTCATTGCATGCGGGAACGGCGACGCATCGACGGAACGGATCGACGGCTTCACCGCGCACCCCGGGCCTGGGTGGGAACAGCGCACGTCAGGAAAGGGGCGACCGTACCGGCGGATTGCGTGCCGGCAATCCGGCGCTGCCGCGATCGATCAGGGCTCGACGAAGATCGGCGACATGTCGGCCACCGGCGACGGCCGGAGCAGCACATGCGTGATGTCCAGCAGCACCGGTGCGAGTTCATTCAGCAGCGTCTTCCATACGCCGGGCCAGGACCGCACCGCCTGCTTGACGACCCAGTCGTCCACGCTCGCCAGATGCGTGTAGACGCGCACCCGGTTCAGCGGGCCGACCATCACGTTGAACGCGCCCAGCAAACCGTCGACGAACCACGCGTCGTCGGCCACACCCTGTTGCGCGAAGGCCTGCCAGAAGCGCGGCACGCCGCCCGCGCGGAAGGTCAGCGTCGTTTCCGCGACGACCGCGCGTTGCGCGGACACCGGTATCGGCGCGCCGTGCGCCGGCAGCCAGTCGTTGCCGTTGCCCCACATCGGCGTCGCCCGATCCACGCCGGCCGGCAGAAGAAATTCGTTTTCCTGGCGCAGGATCATCGAGCGTACTCGCCCGAAGTAGGCCAACAGGTTCGTATCGCCGGACAGACCGCCCAGCCGCGTTTGCCAGTCCGCGAAGTCGTCGTAGCGATAGAGGCAAACGATCGACTCGGGCATGCCCGCCACCGGCGCAAACGCGGCGATCAGGCGCTGCAGGATCGGGCGCAACCCGTCGGCACGCAACTGCTGTGCGTCCCAGAAGTCATTCAGCATGCCCGGCTGCAGCGTATAGGTGCGGCGCTCGATCAGCATCGGTTTCTCCACTTCGCGGCGATGACGGCCGCTATCGCGTTACAGGGGATCGGCGCCTTCATAAGCGCGCTCCAGCAGCGCGCGAATCGCGTGCCGCTCGATCGGGCGTGGATTCGGATAGGCTTGTTCGACAATCAGGTCGGCCGCACGATCGATGCCGTCCCGCGGCATCCCGATCTCGCGCAGCGAGCGCGGCGCGTCGAGCGAATCGCTCAGGCCGCGCAGCCCCGCGATCGCGTCCGCGGCACCGATCGCACGCCCGACACGCGCGAGCGCGTGCGGGGCGTGGGTCGCGTTATAGCCCAGCGCATACGGCAGGATGACGGTGTGGACCTCGGCATGAGGAAGATTGAAGGTCCCGCCGAGCGTGTGGCAAATCTTGTGATGAACGCCCATCTGCACATTGCCGAGCACTGTCCCGCAAAGCCACGCGCCGTAGAGTGCGTCGCCGCGCGCCTCGACATCGGCAGGCGACGCGTACAGGCGCGGCAGCGCACTCGCGAGGGCACGTATGCCCTCTTCCGCCATCAGGCTGTATACCGGGCTGCCATCGTGCGCATACATCCCCTCGACGGCGTGCGCGATGGCATTCATGCCGCTCGTCACGCTCAGCTTCACCGGCAGCGTGAGCGTCAGTGCCGGGTCGTACACGACGCACCGCGGCAGCACGCGCCAGTCCTTGCCGGTTTTCTTCACCCCCGCCTCGGTCAGGCCGTAGAGCGGCGTCATCTCGGAGCCGGCATAGGTCGTCGGCAACGCGATGATCGGCAGATCGGCTTCCAGCGCAATGGCCTTGGCGAGGCCGATGGTCGACCCGCCGCCCGCCGCGATGCACGCATCGGCACCGGACTCCCGCATCGCCCGCACGGCGTCGCGCGCCACTTCCACGGGGACGTGCATGACCGCCCTGGCCAGCACGCCCGCGCTGCGCGTTCCGAGTACACGATCGATTCGGCGCCCCAGTTCCGCCTGTTCGGGCGTCGTGATCAGGAGTGCGCGCGCGACACCGAGCGAATCGAGAATCGCGGGAAGGGTTTCCAGGCTGCCGCTGCCGAACACGACCCGTCCGCCGTGGCTTTCATGATTGAACGACTGCATGATGTGATTCCTGCTCAGAGGTGGGTACGACGCGCTGCCGGATCATGTGCCGAGCGCGCGTCTCGCGTATTCGATTTCCGCATCGCGTATGCCGTGCTCGGTCGCCGGATCGACGTGCAGTACGACGGCAGCGCCGGCCGCATCGAACCATGCCGCCGACCGGCGGACGTCCTCCGCCGGGACGTGGGGATCGTGCTCCCAGGTGGAAAACAGCACCGGCATGCCGGAAAAATCGCGTGCGTCCGGCGCACGCTGCAGGTCGGGCGGCCCGATCAACGCGCCGGTGAAGGACACCAGCGCGCGGTACCGCCGCCGGCTGCGCCACACGAACTCGCTGCACAGGCAGGCACCTTGCGAAAACCCCATCAGCACCTGCGATGCGTACGGGATACCCTGCAGCCGCAGCCGCTCCGACAGCGCTTCCAGACACGCGAGCGCGTCGGACAGACGCGGTTCGTTCAGTTCGACGGGCGCGAGAAAGCGCTCCGGATACCACGAGGCCCCGTCTGCCATCGGCGCCCGCCACGCAAGATCCGGCCGGCCGAAACGGCGCACGACGTGGTCGTGCATCCAGCCCGGCGACTGGCCGCGCCCGTGCACGAGAATCACCGCGGTCGCGGCACGATCGACCGACTCGCCATAGTCGGCCACCGGCTGTTCGAGATGCGCATTCGTCATGAGATCGACACTTCCAGACAATCGCAGCGGGTGCCGCGTACGCCACCCGACCTGCTCGCGTTTCAATAATTGAGGGCTTCGAGCGATTCGAGGATCACCGCGCGCTGGCTTTCGAACTGCGGCGCAAGCTGCACCGTCTGCCCCATCTGTTCGTACGATTCGTCGATCAGGAACGCGTCCGGCTTCGATACGGTCGCCTCGAACATCGCGCCGCTCGGGGTGCGAACGTAGATCGATTCGAAGTAACCGCGGTCCTTGCGCTCCGACGTGTCGGTAAAGCCCAGACCTTCGAGGTTGGCCTTGACCCGATCCTGCACCGAGCGGTCGGCAACCTGGAACGCGCAGTGATGCACGATCCCCTCGCCGTAGGTCCAGCTCGCCTGCGGCATGTCCGGCTCCAGCGCGTAATCGACGAATTTGCCGGAGCCGCCGTCGCCGAACGCATAGCGCGAGAACTTGCCGTCCTTCTCGACCTCGTGCGCCGACCAGCCCTGCTGCATGAATTCCTGGGAAGCCTCCATGTCGCGCACGTTCACGCCAATCGTGTGCAGACCGCGGATCGCCAGCTCGGCCGGCACTTCGCCGTTCGAATAGGGCTTGCGTGCGTCGTCGGCAATGCCGATCAGCTCGTACGGGATGCCGCACGGATGGGAAAACGACAGGACCTGCTCGCCGAAACGTTCCGACCGGCGAACCTCGAACCCGTGCGCGGCGAGCCGTCGTTCCCAGAACGGGATCGCCGATTCGGGAACCGACAGCGCCAGGCCGCCAATCTGCCCTGCACCGCGATGGCCCTTGCGCCCGAAGTGCGCGACCGGAAAACAGGTGATCAGCGTGCTTTCCTCGCCGAGATCGTTGCCGTAGTAGAGGTGATAGAACGGCGCCATACCGTCGTAGATGAGCGTCTTCTTCACGCTTTTCAGCGACAGCACCTTCGTATGGAAGTCATAGTCCTGCTGAGCGGTACCGACGCACAGCGTGATGTGATGGTGGCGCATGATCGCCTGGTTGATCTGGGTCATGTTTGTCTCCTTCATGGAATCGAATGCGATACGAATACACAGCGGACCGGCACCTGCCGACGCACTAACCGGTCATCGCGTCGTCGACGAGTTGCCAGATGAAACGCCCCGACGGACGCTTCTGCTCTTCCGCGATATGCGCGATCAAGCCGGCCGCGCGACTGAGCACGGCGAAGCCGCGCATCAACGACGGTGGAATGCCGAGATCGCCCAGCAGTGCCGCGATCGCGCCAGTCGCATTGATCGTGATGTGCTTGCCGGCCGCCGCATCGACTTCCGCCGCCAGCCAGGCGAGCGCCTCGCAATGCCGGCCATTCGTGCCGGCATCGCGTGCGAGCGCCAGCAATGCGACGGCACGCGGATCGTCGGGCCGGTGCAGATGGTGGCCAAATCCCGGCACGGGCTCGCGCCGCGCACGGTACTCGCGTGCAACCGCCGCCGCTTCGCGCTGCCCCTCCGGCTGCGCCGCGACGATTCTCGCGAGCAGCTCCGCGGCCGGCTCCATCGTGCCGACGAAGCGGCTGGCCACGGCGAGCAGGCCTGCTGCCACGCCCGCCTGCAGATTCTCGGGCGAGCTCGAGTAGACCATCCGGGTCGCGATCGCACTGGGCGTCATGCCGTGCTCCATCAGCGTCACGAGAATCGCATCGACGACGCGTCGCTGGTTCTGCCCGAGCGCGATACCGAAGGTCTGCTGCATGAACACGTCGATAAAACCCGCCTTGCCGATCAGGTCGTCGACGAGGTTGCTGTCGCCGTAGTACACGGCATCCGTGGTGTAGCGACAGAGCCGGCTATCCGGCACATCGGTCTTGCCCGCCATCACTGCCCCCTGGTCCCGAGGATTGCATCGCGCACCGCCGGCTTGAGCACCTTGCCGACCGCGCTACGCGGCAATTCGTCGAAGAAATGCACGACCTTCGGTGTCTTCACCGAACCCAGCTCGCGCTTGACGAAGGCGATCAGTTCGTCCGTGTCCACGCTTGCGCCCGCGCGCAGTTGCACCGCGGCATGTACCGCTTCGCCCCACTTGTCGTCCGGCACGCCGACCACCGAGCAGTCCGCGACGGCCGGGTGTCCCGACAGGATCACTTCGACGTCGCCGGGATAGACATTGAATCCGCCGGTGATGATCACGTCGCGAATCCGGTCGCGCAGGAACAGATAGCCGCGTTCGTCGAACACGCCCGCATCGCCGGTACGCAGCCAGCCGTCGATCAGGGTCTTGCGGGTTTCTTCGTCCGCGTTCAGGTATCCGCTCATGACGAGGCCGCCGCGCACGGCGATTTCGCCCTCCTCGCCCGGTGGCAACGGTGTCCCGTCCTTGCCGACGATCGCCACTTGCGTCAGCAGCGTCGGCCGGCCGACCGACGCCAGGTTTTCACCGGTCATTTCCGACGGTGGCAGGAACGTGATGATTTGCGGTGCTTCGGTCTGCCCGAACGACGTACAGACGATCGGACCGAACACGGCCTGCGCATCGCGAATCTGCTCGGGCCGCATCGGCGCGCCGCCATAGACGAGATAGCGCAGCGCACCCAGCGCGCGCGGTGCGCGACGCTGCTCCTCCGCGAGCGCCTGGATCAGCGTGGGCGGTGCAAAGAAGAGCGTTACGTCGTGTGCGCTCGCGGCATCGAGCAATGCGCCCGGCTTCGCATGGTCGGGAAACACCAGCGCACCGCCGGCGCCGAGGATCGGCAGCATGTACGTCGACGTGCCGTGCGTGATCGGCGCCGCGACGAGATACCGATCGTGCGGCTGCAGCCCGAGCTCGTGAATCTGCGTAGCGATGTTCGCCGTCCATGCACGCAGCGGCTGGAGGACCCCTTTCGGGAATCCCGTCGTACCGCCGGTGAACTTGATCGCCTGGGTTTCATCCGCAGAAATTCCTGCCCGCGACAGCGGCCCCATCGCAAGCGCGCCGCGCTCCCCGGCTTGACCCGCCAGCACCTCGAGCGGCTGCAACGGCGCATCGAGCGGTGCGAGACGTTCCAGCATCGCCGTATCGGCGAGCACCAGCGACGGTTTGACGAACTCGACGATGCGGCGCAGTTCGGGATCGCCGTTGCGCGGATTGAGCGGCACCCAGATCTTGCCGGCCGCGAGAATCGCGAGAATCGCCACGAGATGGTCGACCGAGTTCGCGGCCCCCACGCAAACGCGGCTGCGCGGCTGCGGATCGATGCGATCGAGCGCGGCGGCACGATCGAGCACGAGGTCCGCGAGCGCCGAAAACGTCAGGTTGCGCTCGGGGCTGATCACCGCGAGGCGGTCGGGATGCCGCTGCACGGCACGCCACAAATAGTCGATTGGATACATGGGACGGACTCCGGATTCAGGGTGCGCTCGATGCGAGCGCCATCAGTACGTGGCTGAACTTTATGAATTGTTCAAATGTTCGAACATTCGGATATACCCGAAGCCCCGGTGATGTGCCCCCCTTGGCCTGGCGGTCGGCACGCCCGCTGGGCGGCCGCGACGAACATTCGAACAAAGCGACGGAGCCGCCCGCTATACTGAAAGCCGCTCAATCATGCGTCGCCCCCAATGAACGCCCCTGTCCAAGCGTCCGACACCGTCTCGCTCGAATCACCCCAGCCCCGTCACGTCGATCTGGCACGCACGCTGATGCAGGACATCGGCAGCGGCCGCTACCGCGTCGGCGACATGCTGCCGACGGAAGCCGAGCTGTGCGCCCAGTGGAACCTCAGCCGCTATGCCGTGCGCCAGGCCATTCTGAAGCTTTGCGAGCTCGGCCTGATCAGCCGCCAGGCAGGGATCGGCACGCGCGTGATCGCGAGTCATCCGCACACGCGCTATGTGCAGTCGATGGATTCGTTATCGGATCTCGCCCGCTACGCGCAAGGCACGCGGCTCGACGTCATATCGCGCAGCATCCGTCCCGCGAGCGACGCCGAATCCGGGCTCCTGCACTGTGCGCCGGGGACGAAGTGGCTGCATATCGAGGGCATCCGCCACGATGTGTCGGGGGGAGACGAGCCGATCGCGCTCGTCGATCTCTATGTCGCCGAACGCTACAGCCGCCTGAAAGGCGTCACGGAGACGCTCGACACACCGATCCACACGATGCTCGAGCAACAGTTCGGCATCAAGGCGACGCGCGTCGAACAGGAGATCCAGGGGCTGCTGCTCGCCGGTGACCAAGCCGTCGCGTTGCGGGTGCCGGACCAATCGGCCGGGCTGCGCATCGTGAGAACCTACTACGCTCAGGACACGGTGATCGAAGTCACGTCCGGCATTCATCCGGCCAGCCGCTTCAGTTATTCGATGACGTTTCAGCTGACCCATACGTCGACCTGATACGCGACGTCCGGCCTGCCATGGCGAACGCAGGCGTCGCGTTCGTTCGACAAAAACGCTCTGTTCGACCAATCGTGTCTACCGCGCTCGCCGCGATTCGCTTAACGTAGCGTCTGCAATCCGCCGGCTGCTGCGCGACACATGCTTCCGCTTTGCGGCCCGTCCGGCGCAACGCGCTATCGCACAATGATCAGTAGTGCGTATATTCATGTCGAATTCGCGATGCCGCGCAGGCCTGCCACGCGATCGATCATGCAGCGAAATCATGAAAGGAGACGACGATGGACCTCAATCTCAGCGGACGTACGGCACTCGTATCCGGAGCAAGCAAGGGCGTGGGCAAAGGCATCGCTCGGGCACTGGCTGCCGAGGGCGTGAACCTGGTGCTGCTGGCCCGCGGCACGGACGAACTGACCCGCACGGCCCGCGACATCGCGGACGAGTTCGGCGTGCGGACGCTGCCCGTGGCCACCGATATCAGGAAGGCGGACGAAGTTCGTCATGCCAGTTCAGAAGCCCGCGCGCACTGCGGGAACGTCCATATCGTGGTCAACAACGCCGGCGCTGCGATCCAGCGAAGCGACCGCGAGATTCTGTGGGACGACAGCGACTGGCTCAGTCAGATCGAGATCAAGAACCTCGGTGCGTTGCGGGTGATCCGGGAGTTTCTGCCGCTCGTGCCGACCGACGGCACCGGACGAATCATCAACATCACGGGCGCATCCGGAGCCATGACGTGGAATCCGGCCCTGACGTACGGGATGAACAATGCCGCGCTGATTCACATGACCGGCTATCTCGCGGCCGATCTCGCCAGCCAGCGGATCAACGTCAATGCGGTGGTGCCCGGACTGGTCGGCACCGAATGGCGAGAGGAATGGGCGCAGTCGATGGCCGCCAAGGCGGGCAAGCCGGTCGACGCATGGTTGCGCGAATTCTGCGTCGGGAAGGGCATCCTGTCCGGACGCTGGGCGCACGTGGAAGAAATCGGCAGCGTGGTTGCCTATCTGGCTTCCGACCACGCGCGCTATATCAACGGGGCACGCATCGCAGTCGACGGCGGCCTCACGGTGAATGCGCGATAGGCGGTCGATACGCTGCGTCGTCGACGCCGCCGGCAACGGGCCGGGCCCAAGGCATCCGGCCCCGACACCTTCGCCCGGGATCACTTATCATACCGGCCAGGCAATTCGCGACGAAAGGCAGACCATGTTTACAGGCATTGTTCAGGGTGTTGGCGTCATCAAGGCCATCAAGGATCACGGCGAACTGAGAACGTTCAGCATCGAATTCCCCGAGCGGTTCACCACCGACATCGAGATCGGCGCGAGCGTCTCGGTCGACGGCGTGTGCCTGACGGTAACGACCATCCATTCCCCGGTGCTGGTCGACTTCGACGTGATGTTGCCGAGCCTGAGAATCACCACGCTGGCCGACCTGGCGACCGGCGCCCGGATCAACGTGGAACGGGCCGCGAAGGACGGCGCGGAGATCGGCGGGCATCCGCTGTCCGGTCACGTCGATTTCATGGGGACCATCCTGCACATCGCGTCGTCCGAGCACAACCGGATGATCCGCATCGGCGTGCCGGCCGATTTCAAACGATATGTCTTCGCGAAGGGCTATATCGCGATCAACGGCTGCAGCCTCACCGTTTCGGACGTCAATCGCGACGAAGGCTGGTTCGAAGTCTGGCTGATTCCCGAAACGCGACGCGCCACCACCTTCGACGCAAAGGGTGGCGACGACAAGGTCAACATCGAGATCGAGCGCAGCACCCAGGTCGTCGTGGATACGATCCGCGAGTCGGTCAAGGAAACGCTCGGTGAGTTGACCGGCGTCGTCACGACGTTGTTGGCCGACAAGGGCATCGATATCGAGGAATTGCTCGCGCGGAACGTCGCGAAGCTGCCGAAGCAGTAACGGCAACGGGCACCGCCTTTCCCGGTGATGCCCGGGTGTCGGTTTCCGTCCCCATGCGTGCGGTTGGCCGCCCCGCGTGCCGGCTTCACTCCGGCTCCGCCTGCGCGCCCTTCCCCACGGCCACCCGCTGCGACCGATAAATCCCCGCGTGGCCTGAAAACAGATAGGCGACCACGCACGCCACGATCGCATACACGCCGATATCCGCGCCGAACAGTTCGATCGCCATGATCGTCGACGCGATCGGCGTGTTGGCCGCGCCCGCGAACACCGCGACGAAGCCGAGGCCCGCGAGCACCGGCACCGGCAGCGCGAGCACCTGGCCGAGCGCGTTGCCGAGCGTCGCGCCGATGTAGAACAGCGGCGTCACTTCGCCGCCCTTGAATCCCGACGCGAGCGTGACGACGGTCAACGCGAACTTGCCCGCGAAATCGTACACGGGCAGCGGCCCGTGAAACGCGGCCTCGATCGTCGGAATCCCCAGACCGAGATACTGCGGCACGTTCAGCACGGTGGCGGCCACGGCCACCATCACGCCGCCCAGCACCGGCTGCAGCGGCGCATAGCGGACGACACGCCGGAACCATGCGGTCAGCGCGTGCGTCGCGAACGCGAACAACCGGCCGACGACGCCGAACGCGATACCCGCGACGACCGTCGCGGCCAGCCCCGTCGCCGACGCGGCCGGCACGAACGGAATCGCATAAACAGTGTGATGCACGCCCCACGCGCGGCACACGACATCCGCGACGATCGCCGAGGCGACGCAGGTCAGCAGCGCGTCGTACCGCACGCGGCCGATCGAAAGCACCTCGAGTCCGAACACGGCGCCCGCGAGCGGCGTACCGAACACCGACGAGAAGCCGGCCGCGATGCCGCCCATCAGCAGCACGCGCCGATGCTCGCGATCGAGGCGGAACAGGTGCGTGACGCGATCGGCGAGCGCGCCGCCCATCTGCACGGCCGTGCCCTCGCGGCCGGCCGAGCCGCCGAACAGGTGCGTGACGACGGTCGCGACGAGCACGAGCGGCGCCATCCGCTTCGGCACGAGCGCCTTCGGGTCGTGAATCTCGTCGATCAGCAGGTTGTTGCCGCGCGCGACCGACTGGCCGAACCGATGGTAGACCCAGCCCGTCGCGAAGCCGGCGGCCGGCAGCCCCCACAGCAGCCACGGATGCGCGACGCGCGTGCCGGTCGCCCAGTCGAGCGCGATCAGGAACAACGCGGAAGCCGTGCCGGCCAGCGCGCCGAGCAGGGCCGAAAGCGCGAGCCAGCGGCACACGTAGCGCACGGTCGCGAAAAAATCGGCAGAAGTCGAGAAAAACATGATTTCCAGGTTCGACAGGACATCAAAACCTGGGCGGCAGAACACCGCATGGACGGCCTGCGACCTCCTGACAACCCAGGAACACGCAGGCATCATCAGCCGGGCAACCCGGCGGTTGAGGGCCGCACCGCACGCGCCACGCGCCGGGATCGACCGCAGGGAGGCATGCCATCTCCGCAGGGCGCCATTGTACGCGCCGCGCCGCGTCGCGCGCAATGCCACCCGGCGGAGCCGCTGAGCGCCGTCAGTCGAGCGGCATGCGCGTCACGCGCGAGATCAGTTGGGGCGCGATGCGGTCGAGCGGCAGGATCGCCGACGCCGCGCCGATCGCCGCGGCCGCTTTCGGCATCCCGTAGACGGCGCTGGTCGCCTCGTCCTGCGCGATCGTATAGCACCCCTTCGCACGCATCGCCTTCAGCCCGAGCGCGCCGTCACGCCCCATCCCCGTGAGCAGCACGCCGAGCGCATCGCCCTGCCAGCCGTCGGCGACGCTGTTGAAGAATACGTCGATCGACGGCCGGTACGGCGTCTCGGCCGGATGCCTCGTATAGCCGAGCAAGCCGCGCGGCGACAGGCACAGGTGGTCGTTGGTCGCCGCGAGCAGCACCTCGCCCGCCTGCGGCACGCTGCCTGGCAGGGCGACACGCACGGGCAGCCGCGCATAGCCGTCGAGCCACTCCGCCATGCCGAGCGCGAACGCCTGGTCGACGTGCTGCACGATCACGAGCGCGGCCGGGAAATCGGCCGGCAGCGCGCGCAGCAGCGCGGTGAGCGCGGTCGGCCCGCCCGCCGACGCGCCGATCGCGATGAGCGTCGGCTGGCCGCGCGTGAGCGCCGGCCCGGGCGGCACGAGCGTTGCGGTCCGGCTTGCGAGCAGCCGGCCGATCTGGTCGATCTTCGCGAGCAACGGCTGCCGCGCCGCATCCGACGGCAGGCCGAGTGCGAGCGTCGGCGTGTCGACCGCATCGAGCGCACCGGCGCCCATCGCCTCGTACACCGACGACGTGTTCGCGCTGACGCTCGCGGTCACGATCAGGATAGCGCAGGGTGCACGCGCCATGATCCGGCGCGTCGCGGCCACGCCGTCGAGCCTCGGCATCACGAGATCCATCAGCACGAGGTCGGGCGGATGCGCGACGCAGAAATCCACCGCCTCGTCGCCGTCGGTCGCCACCCACAGCACGCGGTGATCGGTGCGCAGCGCGATCACGCGGCGCAGCGCTTCGACGGCAAGCGGCAGATCGTTGACGATGCCGATGTTCATCCGCGCGCGTCCCCGATCAGGTCGTGCACCGCGTCGAGCAGCGCCTCGTCGTGGAAACTGCTCTTCGCGAGGTAGTAGTCGGCGCCGGCATCGAGCCCGCGCCGGCGATCCTCGTCGCGATCCTTGTACGACACGATCATCACCGGCACGCGCTTGAGCATCGGATCGTTCTTGATCAGCGTGACGAGTTCGATCCCGTCCATGCGCGGCATGTCGACATCGGTGACGACCAGGTCGAACGCGTCGCTGCGCACCGCGTTCCAGCCGTCCATCCCGTCGACCGCGACGGTCACGTCGTAGCCGCGCTTTTCCAGCAGCTTGCGTTCGAGCTCGCGCACCGTCAGCGAATCGTCGACGACCAGCACGCGGCGGCGCCGGTCGGCGAGCGCGAGCTGCGGATCGCGCATGAGCTTTGCGAGCTGCCCGCCGCGCACGAGCTTGTCGACCGAGCGGATCAGGTCCTCGACATCGACGATCAGCACCGGGTCACCGTTCTCGAGCAACGCGCCGGCCGCGATGTTCTGGATCTTGTGCAGGCGACTGTCGAGCGGCTGTACGACGAGCATGCGTTCGCCGAGGAAGCGGTCGACGGCGACACCGTACAGCTCAGGCTCGCCGCCGACGACCACGACCGCCGTGCTCGCACGCGCGGCGTCGGGCTCGCCCGCGTCGAGCAGCTGATGCGCGGCGACGAGGCCCGCACGCCGGCCGTCGAACGGAAAATGCGGCTGCCCTTCGAGCACGTCGATGTCGTCGTGCGCAAGCTCGAGCGTGCGGCGCACGTGCGCGAGCGGGAACGCGTACGGCTCGCCGCCGACCTCGACGAGCAGGCTGCGGATCACCGACAGCGTGAGCGGCAACTGCAGCACGAAGCGCATGCCCGCGCCCGGCTCGTTGAAGATGCGTACCGCGCCGCGCACGCCGCGCACCATCTCCTGCACCGCGTCGAGGCCGACGCCGCGCCCCGACACGTCGGTCACCGCGTCGCGCATCGAGAAACCCGGCAGCAGCAGGAATTCGAGCAGCTCGGGATCGGACAGCCGCGCGGCCGTCTCGTCGTCGGTCAGCCGCTGCCGCACGACGGCCGCACGCAGCGCGTCCATGTCGACGCCAGGCCCGTCGTCGATCACGCTGACGAGCAACGATCCGGCGCTGTGACGCGCCTCGAGCGTCACGCTCGCCTCGGCCGACTTGCCGCGCGCGCGGCGGGCGTCGGGCGACTCGACGCCGTGGTCGATCGCGTTGCGCAGCAAATGCCCGAGCGGCGCGTCGAGCAGGTCGAGGATGTCGCGGTCGACCTGCGTGCCTTCGCCGACGATCGAGAAGCGCACCTGCTTGCCGAGCGAGCGCGCGAGATCGCGGACGATGCGCGGATACGCGCGCGTCGCGTCGCCGAACGGCCGCATCCGGCACTGCAGCGCTTCATCGTACAGTTGCTCGGCGATATGCGTGCTGCGCCGTTCGAAGCGGTCGAATTCGTCCATGCGCTCGGCGAGCGACCGCTGCAGGTCGTTGAGCATGTGCCGCACTTCGTTCATCGACGCGAGCACGCCCGCGTCGAGATCGTCGGCGAACTGCTCATACACCAGATCGAGCGAACGGGCCGCGTCGCGCTGCGCACGCTTCACGCGCAGCATCGATTCCGCGAACGGCTTGAGCCAGCGCGATTCGACGAGCGACTCGCCGGACAGGCTCAGCAGCCGGTTCAGCGTATCGGCGCGCACGCGGCGCATCGCGCCCGCGCCGGCCGCACGGCCGGCCTGGACCGGATCGGGCACGGCCGCCGACACCGCGAGCGGCGGCACCGCGGCGCCGGCGCCTACCGGCTCGTTCGCGGCGCCGTCGTGCTCGCGAAACGGCACGACGGACGGCGGCATCGACGACGGCGCATCCGTCGGTGCCGGCAGCGCGTGCGCGCCGTCGGCACCCGTCAGCGCCAGCGCGAACGCCTCGATCTCCGCCGACGACACGGGCTGCGCCTGCGGATCGGCGACCCGCACCAGCAGGTCGACGCCGGCAAGCAGCACGTCGACATGCGTGGCCGTCAGCGCGATCGTGCCGGCTTGCGCGGCGACGAAGCATTCCTCCATCCGGCCCGCGATGTCGACGCCGAGCGGCACGCCGACGATGCGCGCGGCGCCCTTCAGCGAATGCGCGGCGCGCATGCACGCCTCGAGCGCGGCGGAATCGGGCTCGCCGGATTCGAGCGCGAGCAGGCGCTCGGACAGCGCCTGGGTCTGCGTGCGCGTCTCCTCGCGGTACAGCTCGAGCAACGACAGGTGGCTCAGATCGTCATCGCCGCTCATCGCATGCTCCGTGTGACGGCGTCGAACAGCCGATCGTCGTCGAGCAACCCCACCGACTTCCCGCGCCACGACAGCACGCCGCGCGACAGGCCGGCGCTCGCACGCCCGACCGTCGCCGGCACGGGCACCCATTCGGATGCGCCGAAGCGCAGCACGCCCTCGACTTCGTCGACCGGGAACACCACCGGCTCGCCCTGGTGCGCGGCCACGAGCAGTCGCGTGAAGCGGCCGTCCGCGCGGCCGTTGCCGCCGTTGCCACCCTTGCCCGCGTCGAGGCCGAGCAGCGCGCCGATCGAGATCGCGATGCGCAGCGTGCCGCGAATGTTGACCACGCCGCGCACGGCCGAATGGCGGCGATGCGGCAGCGAATGGATCGGACGCGTGCCGGCAATCTCGCGCAGCACGTGGATCGGCAGCGCGAGCCATTCGTCGGCGACGCGAAATGCCAGCGCCGCCTGACGCGTATCGTCGTCGCCATGCGCGCGGTTCGCGTCGAACGCGCTCAGCCGGTGCGTGGTGTCAGCCAGCTCGGCGACGTCGAGCGGGCGCTCGAGCAGTTTCGCCGCGTGATACGCGTAGACCGGGCAGTTCAGGCAGCGCAGGCAGTCGGCCAGCCGCTCGCACGAGCGGTCGCCGCGCGTGCCGATCCGGTTCCAGCAATCATCGACGCCGATCGTCGTATCGTCAGTGGCAATGGCGTCGCGGTTCATTCTTTCCTCGATCATCCCCGTGTCGGCTCCCAACCCTTACTCTCATTATCCGGCCGAGCGCCGCGCACGCTCGAGCAACCATTGCGCGCCGGCGCCATCGCCGCCGACGTCGAGCAAGGTCGCGAGATGCGTCAGCGCCTCGTGGTGCGTAGGCCGCAGATACAGCGCCTTGCGGTAGAAGTCGCCCGCTTCCGCGGCACGCCCGCGCGCATCCGCGATCAGCCCGTTCAGGTAGAACGCGTCCGCGTGCGGCCCGGCGTGCGCCGAGAACTGCGCGAGCACGCGCTCGGCCTCGTCGAACGCGCCCGCGTTGGCAAGCGCCTGCGCCTCCTCGAGCGTCGGCGCGGCGCTGGCGGCAGCCGGCGTCACCGGCACGGCCGTCGGTGTGTCGGCGCGCAGGTCGGCCTGCACGGCGGCCCGCGGCTGGTACGCCCGCAGGCGCTCGGCCGGCGCGAGCGCGGCGAGCGACGGCGCGGCACCGCCCCACGTCGGCGGCACGACGGTCAGCAGCGGGCGCGTCGCAGCCGGCGGCGCTACTTTGAAGCGCTCCGCGCGCCGGTATGGCGCGATCGCGGGCATCGGCGCCGCATGCCGGGCAGGATACCCGTCCGCCGCCGCGCCGCCGCGCACGCGATGAAACGCGAACGCCAGCGGCACGCGCGCCGAGCACATCCCGTGGCGCATCGCGACGCCTGTTTCGGCCGGACCGACGAACAGCACCCCGTCGTCGGCGAGCCAGCTTGCGAGCGAACCGATCACGCGGTCCTGCGCGTCGCGGTCGAAATAGATCAGCACGTTGCGGCAGAACACGAAATCGTAGCGGATGCCCGGGTCGACGCCCGGCTCGACCAGGTTCGCCTGGCGAAACTGCACGCACGCGCGCACGCGCTCGTCGAGCAGCCAGCCGTCGGCAACGGGCGTGAAGTGGCGGGCGCGAAACTCGGTCGCCGTGCCGCGAAACGCATTGCGCCCGTAGCAGCCGAGCCGCGCCTGTTCGATCGCGCGCCCGCTCAGGTCGATCGCGTCGATCGTGAAGCTCGCCGGCTCGAGGCCGGCATCGAGCAGCGCCATCGCCGCCGAATACGGCTCCTCGCCGGTCGAGCACGGTGCGCTCAGTACGCGGATCACGCGCCCGGGCATCCCCGCAAGCCGCTCGGCCGCGAGCCGCGCGAGCATCGCGAACGCCTCGCGGTCGCGGAAGAACCACGTCTCCGGCACGATGAACAGTTCGATCAGCGCACGCCGCTCGTCGGCCGACGCGTTGAGCTGTTGCCAGTATGCGTCGAGCGCCTCCGGCGTCACGGGCGGCCGCGCCGCCGACGGCAGCCGCTCGCCGTCGCCCTGCAGCGCCTGGATGCGCTCGGTCAATGCGCGGCTCAGGAACTCGTTGCCGAGCGAATCGGGGTCGATGCCGGTCTCGCGCAGCAGCCAGCCGCGAAATCGCGAATCGGACTCTTTCATGCGGACTCCCCTTCGTCGCCCGGCAGGCCGTCGAACAGATACAGGCGCGCAACGTCGTCGATCAGGTCGGACACCGAGACCTGCTGCACGATCCCGTCGGGCGTGTTCGCGACGCGCCCGAGCCAGCGCGTGCGCGTGGTCGATACGCCGCTGGCGCGGAACGCCGTGCGGTCGATCCGCAGCGTCTGCGTCGCGCGCTCGACGATCAGGCCGATCACGCGCTCGCGGTCGGCCTGCCCGATGCGGTAGCGGACCATCACCAGCCGCGTCGAGCGCAGCGCATGCGCGCGCCGTCCGAGCGCCAGCATCGGCACGTCGATCACGGGCACCGGCTGACCGCCACGCATCAGCAACCCGGCGATCCAGTCGGGCGCGCCGGGCACGACCTTGGTGGCCGCGAGCGGCAACACCTCGTCGATGTCGGCCGCGTCGAGCGCATAGCGCTCGCCGTCGAGCTCGAACATCAGGAACAGCGCGTGCACGCCGCCCTGCGACTCGGCGCGCGTCACGCGTCGACCTTGAAGCGCGACACGCTGGTGCGCAACTGGTTCGCGACCAGCGTCAGGTCGTCGATCGCCTGCGACGACTGGCGCAGCGATTCGGCCGTCTGCTGCGCGGCTTCCGACAGCTGCGACAGCGCCTGCGTGATCTGCTCGGCACCGTTCGCCTGCGTCTGCATCCCTTCGTTGACCATCTGGAAACGCGGTGCGAGCGTCTGCACCTCGGCGATGATCTGCGACAGCTGCCCGCCGACCTGCTGCACGTCGAGCATCCCGCGGCGCACTTCCTCGGAGAACTTGTCCATCCCCATCACCCCCGCGGACACGGCCGACTGGATCTCCTTCACCGTCTGCTCGATGTCGTAGGTCGCCACGGCCGTCTGGTCGGCGAGGCGGCGGATCTCGGTCGCGACGACCGCGAAGCCGCGGCCGTACTCGCCCGCCTTTTCGGCCTCGATCGCCGCGTTCAGCGACAGCAGGTTGGTCTGGTCGGCCACCTTGGTGATCGTCGCGACGACCTGGTTGATGTTCAGCGCCTTTTCGTTGAGGATCGCGAGCTTCGCGTTCACCGAGCCGGCCGCGTCCATCACGCTGCGCATCGTCTCGCCCATCCGCGTGAGGCCGCTCTGGCTCACGCCCGCGAGCGTCGCCGACTGTTCGGCCACGCCGCTCACCTCGTTCATCGTGCGCAGCAAATCGCGTGACGTCGCGAAGATCTCGCGCGACGTCGCGCCGATCTCGGTCGTCGTCGCCGCGGTTTCATTGGCGGTCGCCTGCTGCTCGCGCGATGTCGCCGCGATTTCGGCGACCGACGTCGTCACCTGCAGCGACGACTGCTGCGCGCGTGCGACGAGTTCGGTCAGTTCGTCGGCCATCCGGTTGAAGCCGGTCTCGAGCGTGCCGAACTCGTCGCGGCGACGCAGGTCGAGACGGCGCGTCAGGTTGCCGGTACGCATCACGTCGTGCACCTCGACGAGCCGCGCCATCGGCAAGGTGACCGAACGGTACAGCCCGTAGCCCAGCCCGAGCGCGGACAGCAGCACGATCGCCAGCGCGGTCGCGAGGACGATCTCGGTGTCCTGCACGGATTCACGGATCAGCTTCGCGGACTCGTCGGCGAACTTGCGGTTCTCCTGCACCAGCGTATTCGCGTTGCGCACGACCTCGGCCCACGACGGCTGCACCTTCGCATATCCGGCGACGGCCTCTTCGTGCGACGCGCGGCTCTTTTGCACCGCGTCGTTCAGCAGCGGCAGGTAACGGTCGAAGGAACCGCGAAACGTCGCGAAACGCTGGCGGTCGTCATCGCGGAACATCGTGTTCTGGTAGTCGACCGACAGCGACTCGACCTCCTTGAGCGCCTCGGCGATCCGCGCGAGATCGCGCTGCACGAATTCGGGATCGGTATCGACGAAGGTCGCCTGCTGCAGCATCGCGAACGATTCGTTGACCGCCCCGCGCAACGACGCCGCGAGATAGACGCCGGGCAGCGAGTCGCGCTCGATGCTGACGGCTTCGGTGTTGATCGCGCGCAAGCGCTCGTAGGACACGCCGGCTGTCACCAGCATCAGCACGAACAGCACGCCGAAGCTGAGCAGGATGCGGTTGCCGAGCGTCAGCCGGGCGGCGCCGAGCGTCGGATGCAGGCTTTCATTGGTCGTGCGGGGCGTCACGGTGGCCATGTTGGTTATGGGCCTTCTAAAATCAGCGTTGAAAAAAACCGCGCCCGCCTGCGCGCCGGACGGCGCGCCACGAGCGCATCGGGGTCTGCGGACGGCGCGGCACCGGCAGGCCGCGCCGCGAAATCACCGTTCCGCTTGCGCCGGCAGCCGAAGCGCGACCATGAAGCCGCGCGCCGTATTGCGCATCAGGATCTGGCCGCGATGCCGCGCCGCCGTCGCGCGGACGAACGCAAGCCCGAGGCCGAAGCCGCCGCGCGCCGCGCCATGCACCGACTCGAGCCGCACGAACGACTCGGTCGCGGCGGTGCGCTGCTCGGGCGCGATGCCGGAGCCGGCGTCCTCGACGCCGATCAGCCATGCGCCGTCGTCGTCGCTCAGCGTGCAATGCACCTCGGTGCCGGTCGGACCGTATTTCAGCGCGTTGTCGATCAGGTTCGCGACCGCGCGCGTGAGCATCATACGGTCACCCATCGTCACGCACTCGGTGTCGGGCACGTGCGCGACGACCCGGCTGCCGAACCCTGCCGCCTTCTCCCACAGCTGGTCGACGGCGTCGAGCACGATCTCGTTGAGACTCACGACCTCGTGCGCGCGCCGCTCGGACTGCGCGCGGGTCAGGTGGATGAAGCCGTCGGCAAGCGCGAGCGCGCGCCGCGCATGACCGGCAATGCGCTCCATGATCGCCGGCATGTCGCCATGTTCGGTCCGGTAGACATCGAGCAGCGCCAGGATCGACGTCTGCGGCGAGCGCATGTCGTGCGACAGGAAGTCCAGCGCCTCGTCGCGCTGCCGCGACATCAGGTACGAATTCGAGTGATAGCGGATGCGCGCCGTCAGCTCCATCGCGTCCGGGAGCTTCACGAGATAGTCGTTCGCGCCTGCGATGAACGCCTCGCGCTTGACGATCGGCTCCTCTTTCGCCGACAGCACGATGATCGGCACGCGTGCGGTATCGGCGTGCGCGCGCCACGCACGAACGAGTTCGAGGCCGTCGATTTCCGGCATCACGAGATCCTGCAGGATGACCGTCGGCTTCACGTCGCGCGCGACCGCCATCGCCCGGTGCGCATCCGTGCACACATGCAGGTCGATGTCGTGCTCGCTGCGCAGCGCGCGGCGAATTACCTCGCCGACGAACGGCTGATCGTCGACGAGCAGGACCGATAGCCCCGACTCAAGACAATCCGGCGCATTTTCACCGCTTGATTCTTTCATAAATACCGTTTCAAACGCCAAATCTCCAATTGATTCTTTCATAGGAGTTGTTTATCCGACTTGGGCGCCATCTTAATTTGGCGGCTGAGAAACCCGCCTATTGTTGCCGATCTGGCCTGTCGGCATTGCCGCACGGGGATCCGGACGCCGAGTTTTCCCCGTCGACGGCCGCATTACCTCCGCGCGCGCTCTCTCATTAAAGATAACCGGCTGATTCTAAATGAAATTAGAACATGGCATCTATCTCCTTCCGGTTTAGTTTTGCCAAATATGGTGAAAGAGAGGGATGCAGATAAATCAGATCATTTCCGCAATCGAAAGACGAGAACGTTTGCCGAACCGCTGTGCAAGGTTTGCATGTGCTGCAAGGCCCGGGCGCCGATCGTGCCGGGGCCCGATTCGGATGCGCGTGAATCGGCGAAACGGCCGGGGAAAAATGTCACGCCGCGACCGAATCGGCCGCGACGCGCAGGCACGACACGGCCAACGCGTGGCGGCGGCAGGAACGACGGCGGCGATGCGCGAACCGTCGCCGCGGTTGCGGCCGGTCAGCCGCGCGCGTGCTGCGCGGACACTTCCTGCAGGTCGAGATCGCGCTCGAGCATGTGCAGCATCTCGTCGTGGATGCGGCCCGAACGATGCAGGCGCAACAGTTCCGCACGCCCGGCCTTGATGGCGGCCAGCACGACGTCGTAGTGCGCGGTGCGTACCTCAGCCGGATACTCGGGCTCGTTCTTCGCGCGCTCGGTCAGCTCCGCGCGATACGTGTATTGCTCGAGCAGGCGCGGGTGAATCACCTTGCCGCTCGCATCGCGCACCAGCGGCTGGATCGCCGCAAGTTGCGCGGCCTCGACATGCGCCCACGCCTGCGGCTCGGTCAGGTGATGCGCGGCGCGCTCTTCGCGCTGCGGCAGACGCAGCAGCCGGATCAGCGGCCCGATGGTCGTGCCCTGCAGCAGCACGGTGACGAGGATCACCGCGAACGACGCGACCAGGATCACGTCGCGGCCCGGCATCGCTTCCGGCAACGACAACGCGATCGCCAGCGTCACGACGCCGCGCATCCCGGCCCAGCTCATGATCGTCGCGGCCTTCCAGTCGGGCGCGACACCATGCCGAACGATCCCGCGCACCGGCACCTTCAGCGCCTCGACCGCGTAGATCCACACGAAGCGTGACAGCACCACCGCCGCCAGCACCGCGAGCACCGGCGGCACCATCGTGGCGAGCACCTGCTCGAAGCCGCCAAGCCGGTGTATCGCGCCGCGCAGCGACAGCCCGATCAGCACGAACACCAGCGCTTCGAGCAGGAACACGATGACCTGCCAGAACGCGGTGCCGCGCGTGCGCACGGCTGCCGAGAACACCTCGTGCTGATGCCAGCCGACGATCATGCCGGCCGTGACCGTCGCGATCACGCCCGACACCTCGACCATCTCGCCCGCGATGTACGCGATCCAGCCGGCGATCACGGCGACGGTGACCACCAGATAGTCGTCATCGAGCAGCTTCAGGAACCACACGACGAGCTTGCCGACCAGGAAGCCGACCACGACACCGCCGAACCCGAGTTCGGCGAAGCGCACGACCGCGTGCTCGAGGCTGAACGCGCCCGTCAGCGCGGCGGCGACCGCGAAGCGGAACAGCACCAGTCCCGCCGCGTCGTTCAACAGGCTTTCCCCTTCGAGCAGCACCATCAGCCGGCGCGGCAGCGCGACGCGCTCGAGCACCGCCTTCGCGGCCACCGCGTCGGGCGGCGACACGATCGCGCCGAGCGCGAAGCACGCGGCCCACGGCAGCGACGGCACGACCCAGTGCACGGCGAAGCCGACCGCGAACGTCGTGAACACCACCGCGCCGATCGCGAGCAGCAGGATGCCGCCGACGTTGTGCTTGAACTCCTCCCACACGGAGAAATACGCGCCGTCCATCAGCAGCGGCGGCAGGAACACGAGCAGCACGAGCTCCGGATCGAGATTGATCGGCGGCAGACCGGGAATGAACGCGATGCCGATGCCGCCGATCAGCAGCGCGGCCGCAGGCGGCAACCGCAACCGCTTGGCGATGCATTCGAGCGCGACGATCGCGAGGAATGACAACAGAACCAGCTTGAATGCGGAGACGGGGGACATGAATCGACCTCGTGAGGAATGAATGCGCACGCCAGCCGGTGTCGTACCCCGGTTGGCCATTGCGCGCGATTACATCACGATGCGATGCTTGCAGTCGAGCGCGGTCGGCATGCACGGCACGCGGTGCTGCCACGATGGCGACGGCGGGAGTCGCGCGCCCGTCGGTGTGCGCCGAAACGAAAACGGCACGCGAGCCGGCGCGATCGCCTGCCCGCGTGCCGTCATGCGGCCGCCCCTCGCGCTAGCGGCGCCGCACGACCATCAGGCGCGGCTCGGTCATGTCCTCGATCGCGTAGCGGATCCCTTCGCGGCCGAGCCCCGAATCCTTCACGCCGCCATACGGCATGTTGTCGACACGGAACGACGGCACGTCGTTGATCACGACGCCGCCCACCTCCAGTTCGTCCCACGCGCGCTGCGCATGCGCGAGCGAATCGGTGAACACGCCGGCCTGCAGCCCGAAGTCGCTGTCGTTCACGCGCGCGAGCGCATCGTCGAAGCGGTCGAATTTCTCGAGGATCGCGACCGGGCCGAACGCCTCCTTGCGGTACAAGTCCTGTTCACGGCCGACGTTCTCCAGCAG